>NZ_JBRBCA010000007.1:0-154673 GCF_053479475.1 Corynebacterium sp. 22-2729 | reverse complement strand
GTTCGTCGATCAGAGGTGAGTTCCCAGCACGGTCAGGCAATAAACGACTGAAAAACGCCTTGTTCTACTCCGCATTCGCGGTTATCCGCAGCCACGAACCGTCACGGCGGTATTACGAACGCAAACGCGCTGAAGGAAAACGCCACAACGCAGCAGTCATCTGCCTGGCACGACGCCGATGCAATGTCATCTACGCGCTGCTGAAAAACAAGGAGTTCTTCCGCGAAATCCCGCCACGCCCCGTCGCCGCATAAAGCCCAAAGACGAAGCCGACCAGCACACCCTGGCCGGCTCCTAGGCACGCCTAAGAAACTACTCCCAAGACTGTACTCGCCAACATCGGCCCGACACTTGACAAAAACATAGGGACACCCCCCATTACGTTGTTAGCAGTTCCACCTCAGGGCACCGAAGATTCATAGCCTGTCCACCCGATTGGGCGGGTTATGTTTAATTCCGTTCCCTCCGTCTGAAAGGACAGTGACATACTCAAACTGCTAATAGGAACCTGACCCAGCCCAGGTGGTATGAGGTCTCACAGTAATGTGGTTCGAAGTTGACGTCGGACCACTGCCGAATCGGCGAACGTGATCGTACTGGCATTTGTATGCCGGCACGTCGCATCCTGGGAATCGACAGTGCAGGTCACGGCCAGCAACCGCCGCCTTGATGCTCTCCGTTGGCGCATAGCCTTTACACTCTGCATACCCCGGCGCGGACAGGTGCGTCACGCGCTGCAGCCAGGTTTTGGAAGCGGAGCGGTTCAGCCAGTGGTCCTCCCCTAGCACCGCGCCGTCATTCGCCGGATCGTGGTAAAGGTTCAGCGTCACCGATACATCGGCCTTATCCGTGATTAGTCGCACGATTGCCTCCGGCTGTGAACAGTCGTATTTGGCGGCGGTGGCGCGCACGATCTTGTCGATCTCAATCCCCTGCATTCGCGTGACTCGCAGCGTAAACGTGGTGTACTCCGGGTCTCGACAATCCACGCCGAGGCCTGGCTCCATCACAGTGGCCTCATCCCTAGGTATGACATCACGATCGACCTCCTGCAAAATCTTGGAGATGCGGTTGTGGATCGTCCGCGGCGAGGGGATGTGCTGGTTAGGACGTGTGGGCGTCAATACCTCAAGAACCTTCTGTTCCACCATCGCGCGATCGTCGAGCGACACCGCGAGAAGATCTTGCGCTACTCGCAGCACATGGCGAGAAGTGAAACACCCCCGGCTAAAGAGCTCGGTGAGGTGCGGGTAATCCCGCAACACAAAGGCGGCTTCAGCCCAGGACTCCGCCACCCCGGCCGATATTCCCAGCCGCACGGCAAGGCGGGTGCAGAAATCGGGCACCAGATCCTGCCCGTCCGGCGCACATGCCATGATCAGATGAAACTGCTGCTGATTAAGCTGCCGCGCCGCGACCGTCAGCGAATCCGACGAGGTAGCTATACGAAACGATGGTGGCAAGGTGGGATCTTTTGTGTGCATGGTACTCCCCTAAGTACAGCGCTGGCGATGTGGTGCCGCCGCCAGACTTCCTAGAACAATATTAGAACACACAAACAAACCAAGTCAATAGCGATCCAAACCTTTTTCTTTTTTAACGACGCCAACGGCTCAAACAGTACGAATACCAGTAAAGCTAAAGTGCAGGTTTTAGATAATATGTTCTAACCCTCTAGAAGATCATCTGCGTGCACCAAATGATGCTTGAAAGCAAAAAGCACCGCGTGGACACGATCCCTCGAGTGAGTCTTCATCAACACTCGCCCAACATGCGTCTTGACGGTGGGGAGCGAGATATAGAGCTTGTCGGCAATCTCTTGGTTGCTATATCCCAGGCCAATAAGCTGTAGGATCTCCAGTTCCCGCGGAGTAAGAGGATCAGGCAAGTCGAGCTCTACAGACTCACGGCGCTGTGGGGTCTGCGCCATGCGGATAGTACGCAACAGGCGCGCGGTCGCTTTTGGACTAATAACCGCCGCGGACTCACCCACCGTGCGAACGGCGGAGATGAGATCCTCGGGGTCAGTGTCCTTAAGCAGGAAACCACTAGCTCCAGCCTCAACCGCGCCGAGAACATAATTGTCATTATCGAAGGTAGTGAGCACAATAACGCGCGCACCGGTACCGCCAGCGACAACCTGGCGAGTGGCCTCGATGCCATCCATACGGGGCATCTGCACATCCATGAGGATGATATCCACAGGATCCGACTCGGCCAGCTCGCAAGCATCCTTCCCATCAGCAGCTTGCCAGGCGACAGTAATATCGTCCTGCGAATCCAATACCAGGCCAAAACCGGCACGCACCAACTGCTGGTCGTCGGCCAAACCCACCCGAATCACTTAATCCTCCTTCGCATAAGGCACCGTTGCCATTACGTTCCACCCACCGGGGTACACCGCCGAGGCACCCCACTTGGCCTGACCACCGTGAATCGCCACACGCTGGCGAATACCCGTCAAGCCTCGGCCAGATCCCTCGATCTGCTCGTCGCCAGGTGCATTGTCCACGGTAATGGTGACTTGGGTGGACTCCCACTCCAGCCTCACTTGCGCGGGCACAGATCCCGCATGTTTCAGAACATTGGTCAGGGATTCCTGCACAATGCGATAAACACTCAAGTCGCGGACCTCATCCAGCTGACGTGGTTCACCAGTGACGTGCAGCTCCACCTGAACGCCACTGCGCTTTGCATCCGCTACTAGGTCGGGAATACTGGCCACCCCAGGGGTGACGGCAGCAGAACGCGGCGAAGGGGCGTCATCATGAAGAACAGAAAGAAGTTCGCGCATCTGGGTCAGGGCCGAGCGACCGCGCGCGGCGATAGTGTCGAGGGCTTCGATGGCCTTGTCGGGATCCTTACGGCCCGCGTAGCGCCCGCCGTCCGCCTGCGCGATGACGACGGTGAGGGAATGTGCGACGATGTCGTGCAACTCGCGGGCGATGCGGTTGCGCTCGCTAACGGTGGCGAGCTCGGCGCGGGCAGCCAGCGCCTCCACCGCCTGGTCGCGGCGCAACGAAAAACGGCCAGCCAGCCACATCAGGGCGATGGTCACAGCGGCGAGAAGGGCGATTACTCCCCAGAACACCCAAAACTCAGCGGTCCGAAAATCATCACCGCCCCACGCAAAATCACCGTCTCTTCCCTTGCGCGCGTTGTAAATGGTCCCCCACGCCATCGCGTAGAAAGAGCCGAGCAACAGCAAAGTCAGCCACAGCTTGCGGCGCAGCATCAGCCTTGCGGAGATGAAGTAAGCCTCATAGGCCACCACCAAATAGCCAAGCGGCCACACTAACAGCGCAGACGTCGCATAGGCATACATGCCAACTGCGGTGACTGCCACACCCCATTCGGGTCGAAAGCGTTGGAGGAGCAAGCCAATGAACCCCAAAACTAGACCTGTGCTGGCAACAGCAACCTGCCAGGTGTTGATATTCATACCAGTGCCAAACGTGCTTCCGGCACCGAAAAAGAAGAACACCATGACCACAACAGCTACAAGCACCCACCAGGAGGCATCCCGCCACCACACCGGGCGAGGAACTGCTTCATAAGACATGTATGAAGAGTCTAGTTACAGGCGCACCCTATCGCCGTAAACAAGCAGGCCATTAACGAAACGGGTGAGGAACGGCGGCGAAAAGTGGCTGGTAGCCTCCAGCAGCCTCGTCTTCCAACCGACCGGAAAATGCACCTTCGTCGGGCTACGGCGCGGCGCGGTCACGGCCCTTACTACCTCTGCAGCCACGTCTTGTGGGGTTGTGGACGCCCCCAGCCGCCGCATGCCCGCCGTTTCCACATCGGCGATGAGCGCCGTCCGCGAGTACAGGGGCAAGACGGTGCGGACGCGAATGTTGTGCTTATCCCACTCGAAATCCAGCGCCTCGGAGATGCCACGGACGGCGAACTTGGTGGCAGAGTAGGTGGCCATATCTGGGGTGCCGTAGATGGAGGAGGCACTGCAGACGTTGACGACCACGCCGTTGCCGGCGGCTTTGAGGTGTTCGAAGGCCGCCCGGCAGCCGTAGATCACGCCCTTGACGTTGACGTCGACGAGGGCGGAATCCTGCTGAAAGCTCCCGCGGTCGATGAAGTCGCCACCGTAGAGAACGCCCGCGTTGTTAATGAGTGCATTGATTCCCCCGGCGCGGGCGGCGAAGTCGGCGACGGTGGTGGACCACTGGTCGGGATCGGTGACGTCGAGGGTGCCGGGGATAATGTTCGGATGTTTAGCCCAGCCGCGGACCTTGTCTCCGTAGAGGTCGTAGGCACCGACGGTCCAGCCGGCCTCGGCGAAGGACTCAGCGATTGCGCGGCCGAATCCTTGGGCCGCGCCAGTAACGAGTATTGATTTCATACTCCTAACTACTACAGTAGCCAGAGTACATAAGCTACGAATTCCCGTAAGAAAGCCGCCGGGCGGGCACTGGCTGGCGTGGCGGATCCCGCGACGGTGAAGCTGAAGGGACGTTCCTGCTGCAGCTCGCGAGCCAGGCCTCGAGTACGGAGGACGTGAAAATCACTGGTCACAATGCCAATATGGGGGTTGTGGAGCCCCAGTAAATCCAACGAGTAGAGAATATTCTCGCGTGTGTTGGTCGCTGCTTCCTCGCAAAGGACTGTGTGTCCACTGCCCGAAAGGTAGCGGCGCATCGCGTCAGCCTCAGTGCACGGCTCGTCCGGTCCCTGGCCACCGCTGACGATGAGTGGCACCCCGGGAGGGCACAGCCGAACCGCCTGGTCACAGCGCAAAGCCAGCAGCGGGCTAGGTCGATCGCGGAAAAGGCCGGCTCCGAGAACGACTGTGGCGTCACAAGTTTCGGGAAGAGAGACCGACCTAGAGCGGTACGCGGCGGAAACGAAGAGGACCAATCCCCCGGCGACGAATACCCAAGTCAGTAGCCCCACAACGGCCAGCACAGGCCGCGACCCCAACAGCGCCAATCCACCAAAACCCCAGGTAAACATGCCCGCCGCGGCCACCACGGTGCTGAGGTGCACCCAGCCGCGCTTGTCGGAGCGCAGAGCCATCGGCAGCTGCCAGACGGCCACGGCTGCCAGAACCGCCACGTGTGCCCACCACACGGGCCAAGCCACGCCGAGCGCGAGTAGTGCACCCCAGCCGAGCTCGGCGATCGCCAGGGCGACGACCCCTACCCAGTTAGAACGCTTCACCCCATCAGCTTCTGCTGCAGGGCACGATCCTTCTCCAGCACCGCGTCGCGCATGTTCTCCTGGTACTCGACCATCTTGTCCATCAGCGCTGCATCCGCCACCGCGAGGGTGCGCACAGCCAGCAGGCCAGCGTTCTTCGCGCCATCGATGGAGACGGTGGCAGTCGGCACTCCGCCCGGCATCTGCACGATAGAGAGCAGGGAATCCAGGCCATCCAGGTTGCCCAAAGCACGCGGAATGCCAATCACCGGCAGCGGAGTAGCTGCGGCGACCATGCCCGGCAGGTGGGCGGCACCGCCGGCGCAGGCGATGATCACCTTCACGCCGCGGGAGTGGGCGGTGCGGGCGTAGTCAAGCATGCGCTCCGGGGTGCGGTGCGCGGAGACCACGCCGACCTCGAAGGGGATGCCGAACTCGGCCAGCACCTCAGCGGCCGGTTCGACGGTGGGCCAGTCGGAGTCGGACCCCATCACCAGGCCGACCAGCGGGGTGCGTGCGTTCTCAGTCATCGGTTAGTCCTCCCATTCGGCGGTTTCCAGGAACTTTGCGGCCAAGCGCGCCTGTGCACGGGTGAGTTCCGGATCCTCGCCCAGCATATTGACGTGGCCGATCTTACGGCGCGGGCGCCAATCCTTGCCGTACATGTGGATCTTTGCGTTCGGGAATCGACGCCATACCGCATCCATACGCTCGTGCATCGGCATCGCCGGATCCTCGGGCGCTCCGAGCACATTTGCCATGACCACCACCGGCGCGGTGGGTTCCGTGGAACCCAGCGGGCGATCCAGTACGGCGCGAACGTGCTGCTCGAACTGGCTGGTGATGCAACCATCCTGGGTCCAGTGGCCGGTGTTGTGCGGGCGCATCGCCAGCTCGTTAACGATGATCTCCGGCTGGTCGTTCTCGTCGGTGGTCTCGAACAACTCCACCGCCAGCACACCGGTCACTCCCAGCTCCGCAACGATCTCGCGGGACAGCTGCTCGGCGGCGGCCAGGATCTCAAGCGTGGAGTTTGGGGCGGGCGCCACGGCCTCCACACAGATGCCATCTTCCTGTAGCGATTCCACCGCTGGCCACGCCTGCACCTGGCCGGAGGGAGTACGCGCCACCATGGCGGACAGCTCACGGACCAGCGCGACCTTCTTTTCCGCCATCAGGGGGATCTCCTTGTCCAGCAGCTTCTCCACCAACTCGCGGGCTTCCTCCACCGTGGCGGGGAACCACACACCCTTGCCGTCGTAGCCACCACGGCGCGCCTTTAGACAGACCTGGCCTCCTACGGCGTCAAAGAACCCGGCGATATCATCGGCAGATTCGATGGCGGCGAAGGCAGGCACCGGTGCCCCCATCTCGCGCAGCTTCTTACGCATCACCAACTTGTCCTGAGCATGGATCAGCGCCGCCGGCTGTGGCTGCACGTTCACCCCCTGGGCAATGAGATCATCCAGGAAACGATTGGGCACGTGCTCGTGGTCGAAGGTCACCGCGTCGGAATCCTGTGACACCTCGCGAACGTGCTCCTCCAGCGCGTAATCCCCCAACACCACATCGGCGGTGACTTGCGCAGCCGAAGAGTCCGAGGCGCCGGCCAGCACCCGGCAACTCAAGCCCAGCTCGATGGCTGCTTGCTGTGTCATTCGCGCCAGCTGACCGTCACCGATGATCGTCACCAGCGGCGCACCCGGCGCATGTGCAGTCTCTCGGGCTAGTGACCAGTCGGCAGTATTCTTCCCATTGCTTTCACTCACAACCCCCAACTATAGTTCCCTGCCCCGACACTCTTAATCTGGCTCTTCAGCAGCCTTTCAAACTTACGGGTATAAGGCACCGAATGGAGCACCAGCGGCACACGCGCCCCGGCCACGTACACCGCAACATCCCCTCGGTATGCGCGGCAATCAACGATATTGGCCAGCGGGATCTGGCCGATTCGGCTGCGCACATGTCCACTGGCGGTAATCAGTCGCCTGTCAGTCAACAGCATTCGGGAGCGCGCGCGGAAAACCAGGTGCCGAACGCAGCGCCTCCAGCAAACTATCAACCAAAGGAGCAACAAGCCCCGACGGAGCCAGGTAAAAGACTCCACCGTGGGGGCGTCCAAAGCATGGGTCGCCATGTACTGATCCAGTGCACCGATTCCCATCCAGAACAAGCCCGTCCACACCAGTAGGCGCAGTACCGGGAAGAACATGGAACGACGGGCGGGACTGAGCTCGGCGAGAATTTGTTCGTCAGGGTCAAAAGTGATCTTGCTCATGCGTATCGGCCCCCGTAATCACCGCTACCGTCGGCGCGCAGGTGCACGATCTCCCCGGCGCGGATTACCCGCGTGCCGGTATCGGTGCGAATGAGCAGCTCACCATCGTTATCAATGTCAGCGGCCTGTCCTTCCACTACCTCGTCGCCGGGTAGAAAGGCGCGCACAGAGGTACCGATGGTTGCGGATAGCTGGCGGTATCGCGGCAGCACGGTCTGTGCTGCTCCTCCCAATCGACGCCACCTCTCCAGATTCGCGGCCAATTCCGCGAACACTGCCACCGCAATATCCTCGCGTTTCGGGCAGGGAACGCCCAACCGGGCGCACTCCAAATCAATGGAGCTGGCGTGGGCGACGGGCAATTCTTCGACCTGCAGGTCGTAGTTAATGCCAAATCCCAGGATGATGGCCGGGTGCGGATTCAGATGTACGGCCTCTACCAGGATCCCAACGAGCTTACGACTATCCAGGACGCAGTCGTTGGGCCATTTCAGCTGCAGCGGAATATCAGCGGAAGAGCGGATACCGGATGCGATCGACAATCCGGTAAGCAGCGGCAGAAGTCCAATTCGGTCGGTTGGCACGTCGGGCAGGCGCAGCAGGACGGAGCAAATCAACTGGCTGCGCGCTGGGGCTTCGAAGGAACGTCCTTTGCGGCCGCGCCCGGCGGTCTGCTCCTCGGCCATCAGCAGGCTCATGTCGGGCAGATCCTCGCCACTGCGCACACGGTCGGCTAGGTCAGTGCTGGTGGAGCCGGTGGATTCCACTATTTCGACATGCCGATAGCCCAGTGGTGCCAGGCGCTCGGCCAGATGGCGGGGATCCAGCGGAGTGCGCATGAACCGTGCCGTCCTTTCTTTTCACATGCCTTTCCCAAGACACTCTAGCCCCACCAATAACGGCGTGGGAGTTTTTACACCGTATTATGGCCACCATGAGCTCTACCACCGACACATCAACCACCGCCGGGAAGATCGCCGACCTCCGCGATCGCCTGGCGGAGACCCACAAGCCGCAGGGAGACGAGATCCCGCGCGCTCGTCGCCGCGTGGACGCACTATTGGACGCCGGTAGCTTCGTGGAGACCGACGCACTCGCCCGCCACCGCGCGACCGCATTTAAGGCCGATAAGTTCCGCCCCGTTACCGATGGAATCGTCGCCGGCTACGGCACCATCGACGGCCGCCCCGTCTGCGTATTTTCACAGGATGCAACCCTCTTCGACGGCCAGATTGGTGAGACCGCCGGCGAGAAGATCCTGAAAGTCATGGAACTGGCAGTGAAGTCCGGTACCCCGCTGATCGGCATCTACGAGGGCACCGGCGCCCGCCCGCACGAGGGCATTACCGCGCTGGAGTACTTCTCCCGCATCCACAGCCTGCAGGCCAAGCTCTCCGGCGTGGTTCCGCAGATCGCTCTCGTCGCCGGCCCCACCAGTGGCGCGCTGGTGCACTCGGTAGTTCTGTCCGACATCGTCGTTGCCGTCAAGAACGCAGGCGGTCTCGTTGCTGACGCCGCAGACGGCACCGCCCACCTCTACGCCGAGGACGATGCCTCCGCACTGGGACTCGTCGCGGACATCCTGGGGTACCTGCCCAGCAATAACCGTGCTCTCCCCTTGCGCGGCGAAGATGGCGAGGCAGAGGCCGGCGAGCTGGACAACCTCATCCCGGACTCCGACTCGCAGGCCTATGACATGCACGCGGTTCTCAACCGGGTGGTAGATGCTAACACCGTAGTAGAGCTGCAGAAGTTCCACGCACCGAACCTGATTACGGCACTGGCGCGGGTCGGCGGCCGGAATGTGGGCGTCATTGCGAACCAACCTGAGCAACAAGCAGGAGCGATCGATGCCACGGCAGCCGAGAAGGCCGCGCGTTTCATCCGCTTCTGCGACGCATTCAACGTACCCCTGGTGACCTTCGTAGACTCCGTTGGCTACGCACCCGACGCGCTCTTCCGCCGCACCGCGAAACTTATCGGAGTGACCGCAACGGCATCCGTCGGCAAGATCGCGGTGATTACCCGCAAGGCTTTCGGGGATGCGTACCTCTCGCTAGGGGCCAAGCGCCTGGGTACCGACCTGGTCTACGCATGGCCCACGGCACAAATTGCACAGGACGATAGCTACCAAGCGGAGCCCTACTCCGCCGCCGAACGGGGCTTGGTCGACGCCGTGATTCCCCCGTCGGAGACCCGCGTCCGCATTATCGACGGGCTGCGCCTGGTGGAGCGCAAGGCCGAGGATGGCTATCCGCGCAAGCACGACAACCTGCCGTTCTAGGAGTAAGCGCGTGACAGACTTTCAGGTGATCAAGGGCAATCCGAACGAGGTAGAGACCCGGGCGCTGCAACTTATCGTGGACGACCTAGCGGCCGAAGCCGCAGCACTGCGCGACGCTAAGCCCGACACCCGCGGGCACTATGGGCGCGAGATGCCACACGGTAACCCGGGGGCTTTCCGCAATCCGCGGATGCCGCGAGGCTAGTGGCAGGGCGAGAAATATGAAACTCACTCTGGCCAGCACCTCGCCCGCCCGCGAGAAGGTACTGAACGCCGCCGGGGTCTACCCGTGCAAGGTCGCACCGGGCGTGGACGAGGAGGCTGCGGTAGCAAAACTGGTGAACCCCTCCCCTGCTGAGTACGTACAGCATCTGGCCACCGCCAAGGCGCAAGCGGTCGAGGGAGAGCTGGTCTTGGGCGGCGATAGCATGCTGCTCATCGACGGGGAGCTCCAGGGCAAACCGCACACGCACGAAGAGACGGTGCGGCGGTGGCGCCAGCAGCGCGGGAAGCGCGCGGAGCTTATTACAGGGCATGCGCTAATTGACGCCGCTACGGGTCAGCTTTACGAGGAAGTAGTTGCCACTACGATCCAATTCGCCGACGTATCCGATCGTGCCATCGAGGCTTATGCTGCCACGGGAGAGCCATTGGAGTGCGCGGGCGCTTTCACTCTGGAAGCGCTCGGCGGGTGGTTTATCGAGAGTATCGACGGCCACCCGTCCGCCGTGATTGGGCTTTCACTACCCGCGCTACGCCGCGGGTTGGCAAGCTTCGGCTATGACTTCTCCGACCTGTGGGACTAGTCGGCCTTGACGGAGCGCTGCTCTGGGCCGACATAGCTAGATAGAGGGCGGATGAGGGCATTATCCGCATTCTGCTCCACGATGTGGGCGGTCCAGCCAACGACGCGGGCCAGCACGAAGATCGGGGTGAAGAACGGAATATCGATGCCCAGCATGTAGTAAGTCGGCCCAGCTGGGAAGTCCAAGTTGGGCTGAATACCGGTGCGCTGATCCATTGCCTTTTGCATGTTGTCGTACATGTCGACCCAGCGTTGGCCATCGTGGTTGGCGGCGGTGCGACGCATAGCGGCCTCCATGGTCGGCACGCGCGAATCGCCCTTCTTATACACGCGGTGGCCGAAGCCCATGATCTTATTCTTCGCATCGCACTGATCGAGTACCCACTGTTCAGCGGTGCCTGGGTCGTCGACAGCAAGGAAGTTGTGCATCACAGCCTCGTTCGCACCGCCATGCAGCGGCCCCTTGAGGGCACCGATGGCTCCAGTGACTGCGGAGTACACATCGCTCATAGTGGAGCTGATGACGCGCCCGGTGAACGTGGAAGCATTAAAGCCATGCTCCGCGTACAGAGTAAGTGACTGATCAAATGCTTCCACGTCATCGCGGTTATTGGCCGGGCTCCCCTCTTCGTCTCCGAAGCACATGTAGAGGAAGTTCTCGGCAATATCGCGGTCGCGGGATGGCGGAATGTACTCCAGGTTCTTCCGGCGACGCAGGTCGTAGGCGACAATCGTTGGCAGCTTCGCCAACAGAGTCAGCCCTGTGCGGCGTACCGTGTCCGGGGCGCGGTCGTCCGCGTTGAGATCCTCGGTGCCGAACACACTCACCGCTGTGCGCAGCACATCCATGGGGTGCGCAGTCTTGGGCAGGGAATTGATGAGGTCCAGCATGCTGCGGTCGATCGGACGCAGGGCGCGCTCGCGCTGGCGGAACTGTTCTAACTCGCGGAAGTCCGGAAGTTCACCGTTCCACAACAGATAAGCAACGTCCTCAAAGGTGCAGTGCTCTGCCAATTCTTCCACGGGATAGCCACGGTAAGTCAGTGAATTGGTCTCCGGGTTTACCTTTGAGATACCGGAGGTGTCCACGACCACACCGTTAAGGCCCTTGTTGATGTTCTTTTCAGTGCCTGTGGCGTTGGACGTCTTGTTGGATTGGGCGCGGGGCGTGGTGAAGTTGGTGCGTCCGCGGTCGAAGGGTGCGTTAGAAACCTTGATGGGCTTAGTCATGGTGAGGTGTCCTTTCGAGTTAGAAAATGCCGCCGGGGATCTGCGGGGCGCGTGCGAGCACGTCGTCGCTGACCACTAGGTTCAGCTGGCCGAGCTCGCCGGGTGCCAGGTCGGCAGTGGCTTCAGCGACGGCCAGGAAGCGATCCTGCTCCACCTCGTCCACCACTCCCTCAGCCAAGGTGCGGAACTTGGCTATGTAGTCGGTGCGACCGAAGGGGCGGGCTCCCAGCGGATGCGCATCCGCCACGGCCAGCTCGTCAACGATCTCGGTGCCATCGCGCAGAGTGACCACTGCTTTGCAGCCGAAGGCCTTCTCCGCCGGGTCGGTGGAGTGATAGCGGCGGGTCCACTCCGGATCTTCCACGGTGGAAATCTTGCGCCATAGCTCGACGGTCTCCGGGCGCTGAGCGCGTTCTGGCGCATAGGAGCGTTCGTGATGCCACTCGCCGTCTTCCAGGGCGACGGCGAAGATGTACATCACGGAGTGATCCAACGTCTCGCGCGACGCAGTGGGGTCGAACTTCTGCGGGTCGCCCGAGCCGGTACCGATCACGTAGTGGGTGTGATGGCTGGTGTGCAGGACAATGCTCTCCACCTGGCTGAGGTCGCCGATCCTGTCGCGCATCCGGCGGGCCAGGTCGATCGGTGCCTGGGACTGGTACTCCGCGGAGTGCTCCTTGGTGTAGGTATCAAGGATCGCCCGCTTCGGCTCTCCCGGTTCCGGCAGGGGCACGACGAAGTGCGCATCCGGGCCGTCCAGCAGCCAAGCGATAACACCGTCTTCGCCTTCCCAAATCGGCGCTGGCGCACCCTCGCCACGCATGGCGCGGTCGACAGCCTCCACGGCCATTTTCCCGGCGAAGGCCGGCGCGTGAGCCTTCCACGAACTGATTAGTCCCTTGCGTGACTGGCGAGTAGCCGTGGTGGTGTGCAGCGCCTGCCCGACGGCTTGGTAAATCACTTGCGGGTCCAGCCGCAACAAGGTGCCGATACCTGCAGCCGCAGACGGCCCCAGGTGAGCCACGTGATCGATCTTGTGCTTATGGAGGGAAATTCCCTTGACCAGATCCACCTGGATCTCATAGCCCGTTGCGATCCCGCGGATCAGATCGCGCCCTCCCAGGCCGCGGGCTTGTGCAACAGCCAGGATCGGCGGAATGTTATCGCCAGGGTGGGAATACTCGGCGGCTAGGAAAGTATCGTGAAAATCTAGCTCACGCACCGCCACGCCGTTGGCCCAGGCAGCCCATTCGGGGGAAACTGTGGCGTCAGTACCAAAAACGGCGCAGGGCCCAGAGTGGCACAGCGCCTGACTGCGCGCCGACGAGACGGGACGACGCAGAATGGATGCGGCAGCGACGGCCGCATTATCGATGATGCGGTTGACCACCATGTCCGCGGTGTCTTGCGGCACCTCGACCGGGTCGGCGGCGACCTGCGCAACCTTCCAGGCGAGGTGTTCTTCCTGCGGAAAGTCGTCCGCCGAGGGGTGGACGCGAACGTCGTGGTTAATCATCGCGGGGGTTAGGTCCTTTCAGGGATGGAGGTGCTGTGATGCACCTCACCCTAACGCCTCGCGACGATCTATGTTGCTAAACAAACATTTTTTGACACCGAAACGTCAGTTGGCATTTAGGCGTGCTTTTCCTCGACGCGCTTGATGGCCTCTTCGGCAACCAGCTGCTGGATACCCATGTCCAGCTCAGAGGTGAAGCCCACGCAGGAGCAGTTGATCTCGCCCAGAACGTAGGTGTCCTCACCCGTCTCATCGTCATCGGCAAGCATGAAGTCGGCAGTCCAGATCAGCGGGATGTTGTCGCCACCCAGCTTCTCAGCGATAACCGGGCGAGCCTCGGCGAACATGTCCACCAGCTCCTGCCACTCCTCCGGCTTCTGGTAGGTGTACTTGGCGCCAGAGAACAGAGTTGCAGAGAACGCGTCGCCGCCCTCGGCCGGCTTCTTGTGAACCACAAACACAGGGTGCGGACCAACCAGCAGAATGCGGATCTCACCCTCGACGATGCGCGGCATGAAACGCATGTCCACCAGCATGCCGTTGTCGCCAACGATGTACTGGTCACAGAAGTCCATGAAGTCACCGAGCTCGCGAACCTCGGTGTGGTTGTCTACAGCCTCGGTGCACTTCAGCTTGGTGTCCATAGGCAGGGCGGAACCCGGCTCAATGGACTCGGCCAGCTGCTTATCCTCCAGCTGCACGCGCCAGATACCAGAGCCAGTGGAGCCACGGTTCTGCTTCAGCACGCGCTCGCCATAAGACAACGAGGTAGGGAAGGTCTTGTGGAAGGAATCGACATCGTAGTAAGCCGTGGTATCGTCCGGCACCAGGTCGGTGTCGTTCAACTTCACCAGCGCATCCTTTGCGCCATATGCCATCATCTCAGCCGGGGTGGACATACCAACCAGGCCAGCTTGCTCCGTCAGCTTGGTCAGCATGTCGAAGTAACCCTTTTCGCCGCCGGGAATGTGGCCCGGGTTAACGCGGGAAATGTAGGCATCGTAGGTCGCAGCAACCTCGTCGTAAATCTCGTCGGCCTTCTCTGGGTCGAAGTAGACAACTTCGGCACCCCAACCCTTCTCGCGGATAGCCTCAACGATCGGCATGGTGTCGCGGCGGTGGCCGTCCTCACCCTTGTCGTTTCCGCCCTGAACCTCAAAGACAACAATGTTCTTGTGCACGGTTTCCCCTAGCTCTAGAAGTAAAAATGCAGTGCGTATGGCCGTGTTTAGCCAACAACATAATTCTACGATCACTTGGCCCGCACGGCAGTGGAAGATAAGTGTGATCTAAAGCGCTAGACTTTCATTCGATCGAAAGGCAGGTAATTCATGGGAATCGAGTTCGACCCCAGCCCTCAGCTGAAGCAATATGCCCACCCAAACAAGCTGGTCACGAACGCGTGGCTAGGAGCGAAGCTAGGCACCCCCGGCCTGAAGGTCGTAGAAGTAGACGCGGATTCACTGCTCTACGATATTGGTCACATTCCCACCGCAGTGCGCTTGAAGTGGTACGAAGATCTTTCCGACCCGGTGTGGCGTGACCTTATTGGATCCCGGGAATTCGAAAAGCTCATGGACCGTCTGGGCATCAGCCGGGACGACACCGTGGTCTTCTACGGCGACCACGCCAACCTGTGGGCTATCTATGCGCTATGGGTCTTCGAGCTCTTCGGCCACCCCGACGTGCGCATCCTGGACGGCGGACGCGACGCTTGGATGCAGGAGGAACGGGAAATCTCCTACGCCGTGGATGATGTCCCCCACCCGCCCGGCTACGCCGTGGCTTCCCGTCGCAACGATCACACAAACCGCATCTTCGTCGACGAGCTACGCACGAAGTTCGAAGGCTCCCAAGTAATCGACCTGCGAAACGCAGAAGAGTACACCGGCGAAGTGACGCTGCCGGGCTACCCCATTCGCCGCAATGGCCACGTACCGGGAGCAGTAAACCTGCGTGCGGATTCCTCGCTACTGGCGAACTCGCGTTTCTGCTCGGTTAAGGACATCGAAGCCAATCACGCTGCACTCGACCGCAGCCGCCCCACCGTTGTCTATTGCAATAACGGCGCCCGGGCAGCTCTCGAATGGTTCGTTTTGCGTTTCCTCTTGGGATGGGACGATGTGCGCGTTTACGATGGCTCGTGGATCGAATGGGGAAATATGATGCGCGTGCCCATCGAACGCAGCTAAGCGCGCAGTGTAGCCTCATTAACTAGCCTTTAATTATTTACCCGAAAGGATTGCCCGTGACTTCCAGCACCGCCGCTCCCTTGACGAAGGTACTGATCGCCAACCGCGGTGAAATTGCAGTGCGCGTCATCCGGGCTGCGCGCGACGAAGGCATCGCCACCGTTGCCGTCTATGCGGATCCGGACGCCGACGCGCCATTTGTACGCATGGCTGATGAAGCCCTGGCTTTGAGCGGCCAGACCTCTGCAGAGACGTACCTGGATATCGACAAGATCCTTGCCGCCGCTCGCAAATCGGGCGCCGATGCAGTCCACCCCGGGTACGGCTTTCTGTCGGAGAACGCGGACTTCGCACAGGCGGTCATTGATGCTGGCCTGAACTGGATTGGCCCGTCGCCTGAGGCGATTCGGAAGCTCGGCGATAAGGTGACGGCTCGCAATATCGCCCTTACTGTTGACGCCCCTATGACTCCGGGCACTAAAGAGCCTGTCGCGGACGCCGCAGAGGTGACTGCCTTCGCTGAACGTCATGGTCTACCGATCGCCATCAAAGCCGCCTTTGGCGGTGGTGGGCGCGGCATGAAGGTTGCCTACACGATGGATGAGATCCCTGATCTCTTCGACTCCGCCACCCGCGAGGCCATCACCGCCTTTGGCCGCGGCGAATGTTTCGTGGAACGCTACTTGGATCGCGCCCGCCACGTGGAAGCGCAAGTTGTTGCCGATAAGCACGGCAATGTGGTTGTAGCGTCCACTCGCGACTGCTCTGCCCAACGCCGCTTTCAGAAGCTGATTGAGGAAGCTCCGGCCCCTTTCTTGAGCGACGAGCAGAATGAGCGCATTTACTCTTCCGCCAAGGCCATTTGCCGCGAGGCTGGCTATTACGGCGCGGGAACGGTGGAATATCTAGTTGGCTCCGATGGACTCATCAGCTTCCTGGAAGTGAACACTCGCCTCCAGGTGGAGCACCCCGTAACGGAAGAGGTCACCGGCTGGGATTTGGTGCGCGAACAATTCCGCATCGCCCGTGGCGAGACGCTCTCCCGCACTGAAGATCCGGAAATCCATGGCCACGCGATCGAGTTTCGAATCAACGGCGAAGACCCAGCCAATAACTTCATGCCCGCACCTGGACGCATCCAGACCTACCGGGAGCCAGCAGGCCCCGGTGTGCGTATGGATTCGGGTATCGAGACCGGAGCGGTTATCGGCGGCCAGTTCGACTCCATGCTGGCAAAGCTAATCGTCACCGGCGCTGACCGCACCGAGGCGATCCAGCGCTCGCTCCGCGCGCTGGAGGAGTACGAGGTCGAGGGCATCCCGACGGTTATCCCCTTCCACCAGGCTGCATTGGCTGATCCAGCTTTCGTCGCTGAGGACGGTAATTACCGCGTGTACACACGCTGGATCGAGGAGGAATGGGATAACCAGCTACCCGCCTACGAAGAGCCACTCGCAGCTTCTGCGGAAGATGAACTACCGAAGGAGAAGCTGGTCGTGGAGGTCGACGGGCGCCGCGTGGAGGTGCTCGTGCCGGGCGAGATCCTAGCGGGTCGCGGTTCGGTGAGCCGGGCGAAGAAGCGCCGCGCCGACGCCGCGGACATCGCAATCACTGGAGACACCGTGGCCTCCCCGATGCAGGGCACCGTAATCAAGGTAGAGGTTTCCGAGGGCGACGAAGTGGCCGAGGGCGACGTACTGCTGGTTCTTGAAGCCATGAAGATGGAAAATGCCGTCAAGGCGCACAAGTCCGGTGTGGTGCAGTCGCTGAGCGTCGGAAGCGGTGATGGCGTCACAAAGAACCAAGCACTGCTCGAACTGAAGGACGACCCTGCGGCTGATAATGTCGCAGAATAAATTAACGAGACAGGAAACGTATCCCATGACCCACCACAAAGCTGAAGACTTTTCCGAGCAGGAAAACCAGAGCGCGACTGAGGGAACGCCCCAGGACACCACGGAGGGCAAGACGCCGAAGAGCATGATCTTTCTGGGGCTCGGCCTGCTGGTCGTTGCCGTGATCACTGCCATCGTTTCGCTGGTCGGTGTAAAGGACTTTGGCAAGGGTTACGACGTTTCGGGTGGCAAGGAGTACTACCTGCTGGCCGACGAGGACGCGCTCAGCGCGCGCCAGTGCACCCTTACCGACGAGCATGACAAGGATCTCGCCGATCGCATCCGCGAAGCTGACCTGAAATTCAGCCAGGACGATCTGGAGATCTCGGATGTCTCTTTGCCGCTGACCAAGAACAAGGGCGTGTACACGTCCATCACGTTCAAAGAAGACGTTGCAAAGGCTAAGTACAACTGCGACAAGGGAACCATCTACATCTCCACCTTCTCTTCCGGCACCCTGCAAGCACTGCGCTGGGTGACGATGCTATGTGGCGCAGCCGGCGTGGCGATCCTGATCCTGGCCGCGTTTGCGAAGCAGCGGAAGAAGGATAGCGAAACTGTTTCTGAATCCAACGCCGACCTCGAAGAAAACTAAGTGGCAGAAACCCTCTCAAATCAGCTGACCGGGACTTTGGCAAAGTGGAAGAGCTCCAAGCGGGGCTACGTACTGGCGCTCGACCAGGGGACTACCTCCACCCGCTGCATCATTTTCGATGCCCGTGGGAAGATGGTGAGCTCCAGCCAGATGGAACACCGGCAGATCTTCCCCCAGCCCGGCTGGGTGGAACACGACCCGGAGGAAATTCGGCGCAATAGCCGACGCGTCATGGCCGACGCCGCAGCCTCCCACGATATTCCCGTGGAAGAGTTCGCCGCAGTAGGCATTACCAACCAGCGTGAAACCACCGTCGTATGGGATCGCGAGACCGGCAAACCGATTTACAACGCGATCGTCTGGCAAGATACCCGCACTGACGAGATCATCGAGAGCCTAAGCGAAGAGCAGAAGACCATGATCTTCGAGCGCACAGGGCTCAATGCCTCTACCTACTTCGCCGGACCGAAGATTCGATGGATTCTGGATAACGTTGACGGCGCCCGCGAGAAAGCAGAGCGCGGGGAGCTGGCCTTTGGAACCATTGATTCGTGGCTGATTTGGGAACTCACGCGCCGCTCACGCAAGAAGTCCAAGGCGGGACGGGCAGGTAGCGCTCGGCATGTCACGGATGTCACCAATGCATCCCGCACGATGCTCATGGATTTGCGCACGCAAACATGGGATCCGGAACTGTGCGAGCTCTTTGGCATCCCTGAATCTATGCTGCCGGAGATCGTGAGCTCCTCCGAGATCGTCGGCAAGGTGCGACGCAGCGGCCCGGTCAACGGTGTACCCATCGCCGGTATTTTGGGCGACCAACAAGCCGCTGCTTTCGGGCAGGTGTGCTTCAACCAAGGCGAGGCGAAGAACACCTACGGCACGGGGAACTTCCTGCTATTAAACACCGGTACCGAACCGCAGTGGTCGGAACATGGGCTAATCACCACCGTCGCCTACCGGCTGGGTAATCAGCCCGCGGTGTATGCCCTGGAAGGTTCCATCGCCGTCACGGGTTCCCTAGTGCAGTGGCTCCGTGACAACCTGGGCTTCTTTGACACCGCCGATGATATTGAGCCACTGGCTCGGAGCGTGGACGACAATGGTGGCTGCTACATCGTGCCGGCTTTTAGTGGATTGCTGGCTCCTCACTGGCGCCCCGAGGCGCGCGGCATCATCGCCGGCCTTACTCGCTACGTAACAAAAGCACACATCGCTCGCGCTGCGCTGGAGGCCACCGCCTTCCAAACCCGCGAGGTCGTCGAAGCCATGAACGCGGACTCCAAGGTGGACTTAAAAAACCTACGCGTCGACGGCGGCATGGTGGTGAACTCACTGCTGATGCAGTTCCAGGCGGATCAACTTGAGGTTCCAGTAACCGTTCCGGAGGTGTCGGAAACCACCGCCCTTGGCGCAGCCTACGCAGCCGGTCTGGCAGTGGGCTTTTTCCAGGATCTCGACGAGCTCGTGTCGCTGTGGCAGGAGGAAAAGACCTATTTCCCCCAGGGTGATCCCCAAGAGCGCGAGGTCACTTTTGCGAATTGGAAGCGCGCGGTGGAGCGTACTTTTGATTGGAAGTCCGACTAAGACGCAATGCTACGCTTAGAAGTATGAGCGACCCCTCCCACAGAGAGATTCGAGTTTCTGACATCGACCGCAGCGACGCAATCAGCGTCCTCGGTGCCCATTTCGCCGATGGTCGGCTCGCCATGTCCGAATACGAGGAGCGCGTGCAGCTGGCCACCGAAGCTGTCTCTGAAAGAGAACTAGAGCAACTCTTCGCAGATCTTCCGCCGCTGTCCCCTACCCGCGAAGTGGTTCCTTATTACTCTGCCAACGAGGTTGATCGCCATTACCGAAGTGGCCGGAATATCCGCCTCGGGTTGTTGCTCAGTACCGTCATTGGCAGCACAGGCCTGGCCATTGTTCTCAATAGCGTATGGGCCTCTTCTCCAGTGCTATTGCTGCTCATCCCAATGGTTTTCGTCATGCTCTACGTTATGAAGGCCGGCCCGAAGCAGTGGTACGAGCCCAGCCCTCGCCAGCTAGATCGACAGCGCTTCCAGGAGCTCAAACTACAGCAGCGCGTACAACAGGCGCAGTGGAAGTTCGAGCGCAAACAGCGCACTCACGAGCTCACCAGCAGTGCGATGAATTTCGCCCAGAAGCGCTTTAACGGAACTGGTCGATAACCCCGGCGAAGAGGCGAATACCGATCCCCAGCGCCCGTTCATCGAAGACAATATCGGGCTGGTGCAGGTCGGGGCGCTCCCCCTTGCCGGTCCATGCGCCCAGGCGCGCCATCGAGCCAGGCACATGCTCCAGATACCAGCTGAAGTCTTCACCACCGGTGGATTGCGGGGCTTCCTTCAAGGCATTCGGATCGACGTCGTTCACGGCCTGCGCCAAGGCGGCGGTGGAGACGTCGTCGTTCATCACCGGCGGCACGCCCTTGGTGTAGCGCAATTCAAGCTGAGCTCCAGTCGGTGCGACCAGGTGCTCCAGCAGTTCGCGCAGGGTTTCTTCGCCACGACGCCACACTCCAACCTCCGCCGTACGGAACGTACCGAGCAGGCGGACCTCCTGGGGAATTGCGTTGAACGTCGACCCGCCATTAATCGCGCCGAAAGTCAGTACCGTGCCGGTTCGCGGATCCACCGTGCGGGACAGTAGGCCGGGCAGTTGCGACGCGATAAGCCCTGCTGTGTACACCAGATCTGCCGCCAGGTGTGGCCGGGAGGTGTGGCCACCGCTACCGCGCAAGATGATCTCCACGACATCACTAGCCGAGGTGATGGCGCCAGTGCGCACGCCGATCTCCCCCGTCCTGAGCTTTGGCTCGCAGTGCAATGCGAAAATACGGGACACGCCATTGAGAGCCCCGGCCTCAATCACGTCGACTGCGCCTCCATCCATGACTTCCTCAGCCGGCTGGAAGATAAAGCGAACCTGGATTCCCAGCGCATCCTCCCCGTGGGCGTCCACAAACTCGGCGAGGGCGACAGCAAGACCGAGCACAACGGTGGTGTGAATATCGTGGCCGCATGCATGCATGATGCCGGGAATTTCAGAGGCAAAGTCCAGGCCTGTGACCTCCTGCAATGGCAAAGCGTCGATGTCACCGCGGAAGGCGATACGAGGTGTACCGATCGGGCCAATATCCGCAATGAGTCCCGTAGAGGGCAAAGCCACCGGACGCAGCCCGGCGCGCTCGAGTTCCTGGGTGAGGAAGCGAGTCGTCTCCGTCTCCATGTGCGAAAGCTCGGGATTGCGGTGCAGGTGACGGCGCCAGTCGACGATCCGCTGGGAATTATCCCGCACCCAGTCCCGCACGAACTCGGCAATGGAGTGTGCGCTGTCCTCCTGTGTGCGCTGCTGTGTGCCGTCTTGCACTTGACTACTCACATTCCTCTCACTTCGATTGACCTATCTAGTCTAACGCCTGCGGTACCCTTGGTTGACATGACTGCTTCCCCAAATCCCTATCAGCTGGCCGACGACGCTGCGGCGGCTTTGAAAGATCACACGGGTCTCGACTCTTACGACTGTGCTGTCGTACTCGGCTCCGGTTGGCGCCCTGCGGCGGACGTACTGTGTGAAGGCGCGGAAGACCTGGTGGAGTTCCCGATGTCTGAGCTTCCGGGATTCCTCGCCCCCACCGCCCAGGGGCACGGCGGCACGGTGCGTAGCGGAAGAATTGGTGGCCGCAATGTGCTGGTGCTGCTGGGCCGCACCCATGCCTACGAAGGCCACGAGCTGTGGCGCACCACCCATGCCGTACGAACCGCCGCGGCAGCGGGTGTACAGACAGTGGTGCTGACCAATGCCGCTGGCGGTCTCACCGAGGGCATGAGCGTAGGCGAGCCAGTGCTGATTGCCGATCACATCAACTTCACGGCGAAGACTCCGCTGTCCGGCGCGAACTTCGTCAACCTGGTGGATGCCTATAGCCCTACCCTGCGCGCCAAGGTGCAGGAGATGCGCCCTGGCATGCGCGAGGCCGTCTACGCCATGATGCCCGGGCCGCAGTACGAAACCCCCGCAGAGATCCACATGCTGCGCACCCTGGGCGCGGGCCTAGTGGGTATGTCCACGGTCTATGAAACCATCGCCGCACGCGAGGCAGGCGTAGATGTGCTGGGAATCTCCCTGGTCACCAACCTGGCCGCGGGTATTACCGGCGAACCACTGAACCACGAAGAAGTCTTGCAAGCGGGTAAGGACGCGGCCAACGACATGGGTGGGCTGCTCCGCGAGCTGGTGAACAACCTATGAGCGAACTGAAGTTCGGCACCGCCGGTCTGCGCGCCAAAGTAGGACCCGGCCCGGATGAGATGAATGTGGGCACCGCCACCCGAGCCACCGCCGGCGTGGCCGCCTGGCTGCAGGAACGCAAGCGACCCTTGCGCGCCGACGGGGTTTTTCGTGCGGCTGTTGGATATGACGCCCGCTACGGCTCCCACGCCCTAGCCCGCGCAACGGCGGAGACCTTCGCCGGTGCGGGTTTTGATGTCACCCTCATTGCGGAGCCAGCTCCTACGCCGGTGCTGGCGTGGCTGGTTAAGTCCCGCCGGATGGACGTGGGCGTGCAGATCACCGCCTCGCATAACCCGGCGCAGGATAATGGCTACAAGCTTTACCTCGATGGCGGTTCACAGCTGGTCTCCCCCGCTGATCGCCAAATCGAAGAACACATTGCTGCTCAGCCCGCCGATGCGGCTGACATCCCCCGCTCCGAGGCGAAGTCGGTCGATTTGTCTGCGGTCTCCGGCTACGTCACTGACTTGGGCACCCTTGTAGCCACAGGACGCCAATCCGAACTGGCACCACGGCGCAAACTGAAGATCCTGTACACACCAATGCACGGCGTGGGCGGTAACGCCCTGGAGTGGGCTCTACGCGAAAACGGCTTTGGCAATGTCCACACCGTTGCTTCGCAACGCTGGCCGGATCCCAACTTCCCCACAGTGGCCTTTCCGAACCCGGAGGAACCCGGTGCGACGGACGCCCTATTGGCCGAAGCGCGAGAGATCGACGCGGATCTATTGATCGCTCTGGACCCGGACGCCGACCGTTGCATGCTGGGGTTGAAGCGGGCCGACGGGGAGTACCACATGCTGCGCGGGGACGAGACCGGGCCCTTGCTGGCACGCAGGGTATTGGCAGGTGTGGGGGCGTCACCAGGAAACAAACCTGTCGTAGCAACCACGGTTGTCAGTTCACAGCTGCTCGGACGCATGGCACGCGCCGAAGGCTGGGATTATGTAGAGACGCTGACGGGCTTTAAGAATCTCGCGCGCGCTGCGGACGGACGTCCTGGGGAGTTGGCTTTTGCTTATGAGGAGGCGATCGGCACTGCTCCTGCTCCGCACATCGTGGCGGACAAGGACGGTATTGCCACGGCGCTGATCGCTGCGGCATGGGCAGCCGAGACGGACCTGGCCGCCGAGTTGGAGAACATCGAGGCCACCTATGGCGTCTTTAGAACTGCGCAGGTAAGCAGCCGATTCGAGGACGTGGCTCAGGCACACGAACTGATCGAACGTTGGACGAAAACCCCGCCGGCAACACTTGCGGGCGCGACGGCGCAGGCCGGGCCGATCGAGGACTCAGAGGGCAACCGCACCGACGGAGTGCGCCTCGTGGGTCATGTGGATGATCTGGCGCTGCGCGTGGTCGCCCGAGCCTCCGGCACGGAGCCGAAGGCAAAATTCTACCTGGAGGTCAGCGCCGAGGCGGGAGCAGACGCACAGGCCGTGGAGGCACTGCTGGAGCGCCTAAAGGTCGATGTTTCGGGGGCCGTATAGGCGATCGCCGGCATCGCCTAGGCCGGGGACGATATACGCATCTTCGTTCAGACTCGGATCAATTGTGGCGGTGACCAACTTGCGAACGCTCACCTGTGCCTCAACGAGCGCATCAACGCCGGGCTGGGCAGAGACCATGCACACGCAGGTGATGTCGTTGGCGCCGCGGCCCTCCAGTAGGCGAATGGCGTGCAGCAGCGAGCCACCGGTAGCCAGCATCGGGTCGACGAGGAACACCGGCTGATCACGAAGGTCATTTGGCAGAGCCTCGAGATAAGGCACGGGCTCGTGGGTTGTTTCGTCGCGAGCCATGCCGATGAACCCGACCTGCGCGTCGGGGATCATGGACAATGCCGGATCGATCATGCCCAGACCTGCGCGAATGACGGGAACGATAATCGGAGGCTTTTCCAATCGCGTGCCCGTGGTGGTGGCTACCGGGGTTTCTAGTTCAAATTTTTCGGCTACCAGATCTGCCGAGGCTTCGTAGATCAGCATCGCGCCCAGGTCGGCCAGGGCAGCACGGAACTGTGCATTATCGCTGTTTTTGTCGCGCATAATGCTGAGGCGCGCTGCGACGAGCGGATGTTTTACCACCTGAATATCCATGGTTCCCCACTGTAGTTGATGGCGCGCGGAACCTTTTGCCTCACAACGCGGTCTAACGGTTCTGAGCATTTGTTTGGGGAGGGTTTCTTTTGCTCTATGGGGATAAGATTCACGCTGATCCGGAGCTAGTTGCGCAGCTTAAGAGCCGTACCACGGACGTGGGCGCAGCATTGCAGGGGCGAGCTTCGCCGATTCACGGGGAAACGGGGGCCGTAGCGCCGCTTGCGTTGAGTGATTTCCTGCGGGCGTTGTCGGCTGCACGGGACGCGCACGACGGGTTGCTGCGGGATGCGGATGGTTACTTTAATGACGCCACGTTTGCCCTGGCCAGCATTAACCGCGACCTTGAGGGACACGAAGGCGAGTTTTCCAGGGCCTTCAATGGGCTGACGGAGGTGTGAAGTGCTCGATATAGCGGGTCTTGTGACCCCGTTGATTGCAGCTATCCCCTCGCCTTTTAGCCCGGGCCTGAGTGCGAGTGTGCCAGCGGTGCGCGGGCTGGAGGGATTGGGAGATATGGCGACTGCGGCACTACAGGGTAATGCGGGGAAAAGTGTCCACGGATCTTTAGACACGGTGGCGCGAGCGGTAGCTTCCGTGGTGAAGGCTGGTGGAGCCCTGGACGGGTTGGCTAACCAGGCTGCCCTGGCGGTGGAACGCACCATCGGGGACTTGGGTGTGATCCTGCGCGACTGCGTGCGGGAGGTCGGCCAGGCCGTGGCAGGAAGTGGAATGGCCGGACCGTTGGGGTGGATAAATGGCCTCGGTGCGGCGATGCCGGTGGTGCTGCGGCACGTGGAACGGGCGAAAGATCGCGTACACACGCTGGAGACTGAACTTCACGGGCTTACGAACGACGTGCACAAGGTGCACAAGGAACAGCTGCCGGAGCGGCTTCCCGCGCGCAACCCGGACGCGTCCCCGGCGCTGGAACCAGCTGCATACGAGACACCCGGAACGCAAGGGGCGCCTTCCTCGCAAGCATCACAGGCGGTTGCCGCAGCGAAGACTGCCCTGGGCACCCCCTACCAATGGGGAGGCACGGTGCCCGGCAAAGGTTTGGATTGCAGTGGGCTGGTTCAGTGGGCCTACAGACAGGCTGGGGTGGAACTGCCCAGAACGTCGAGCGAACAGGCAATCGGACCACAGATCGCCAGGTCGGCGGTGCAAGCAGGAGACCTCGCGGTGTGGAATGGCCACGTGGCAATGGTCGTCGACAATAACCACATGATCGAAGCAGGCAATCCGGTGCAAATCAGCCCGATCCGGCAAGAGAACAGCGGAATGCCCTTCAAGGGCTTCTACCGACCGACGGCGGCCTAGGCTACAGGCTGGAATCAAAAGGAGTAGGACATGGCACTTATCAACGGACGTTCACACAGCAGTGGTCTGGCACGCATCGTCAGCACTCCCCCTCCACGTGAGTATCTGGCAGCTCAATTCTTAGGCGAAATGCCCGAGACGGTACCAGCGGTGCTCACTGCGGAGCTACGCACACGGCGCCCAGATCAGTCACAGGACTAACACCAACTCCAGCATGCCAACCTAGTAGAATGCCTTTCCATGGCAGCAGATAATGGCTTGAGGACATTCGGTAACGGCATCGTCGCCGTGGAGTTAGAGATCACCAGCGGCACCTGGTACACCCTGTGGGCACCCAATTGGCTGGTCAAGGGCGAACGCTGGCAGGGGTTCCTAGGTGACGATGACGATCTTTTCGTCTTTGATTCCCCCGCCAAGCTGCTGGCTTTCCTGGAAAACGGTGGCCGTAATGAGCTGGCCGAACACCCCAAGTGGGCGAAGTTTAAAACCGACTTGGTGACGAATGTGGTGCCCACGCGCACGGGCAAGATCAGCCTAATCGAGATTCCTCGGAAACTGTCCCTCCGTCCGGGTTATGAATCCACCTCCGCTGTATCCCGCGGCTTCGACCTTCTACGCTCCATGGGTAACGTCCTGGGGCTAAAGAGCGTGAACAATTGGTTCCACTCTTATTCCATCCTGGACAATGTGCGCCGTGGCCCGGACCACTACCAGTCGCAGAACGGCCTGGAAGAGTGGTCGGGCGTCGGACGTACCGTGCTAGATCGCTGGAAGGGCATGCTCAACGACGTTGAGGAGCACCTGACCGAGCCCGAGGTCGACGAGGCCAAGGTCGAAGACGCGCAGAAGCGGATTGACGAGGCACAGGAGGCCCGCGAGAAGCGTCTGCAGGAAAAGGAAGCGGAGGCAGCTGCCGCAGCCAAGAAGGAAGACAGCGCCGATGCCGACCCTTACGACAAGACCATTTGGGCGGACGCCGGCATTGATCCGATCCGGATCAGCCTGGGTGGCCAGTACGTCTACACTTTGCGTTGTTACGTCGGCGACAAGCCGCGCTTCCTAGGTCGTCACGGAGAGATCAATACCTTCCCGAACTCTCGCGCTTTGGTGCGGTGGCTTATCGACGCCCACGATCACGACCTCGAAGAGCTGGAGACGTGGGGCGATATTGTCAGCGCCGCCAATGCTGGTGAACTGGAAGTCACGGTGCACGACTCGAACCAGTACTCCTTCGCCGGCCTGCACGATGACATCGCGGAATCCATCGACGCGGTGGATACCGACCAGTTGGGTCGCGCCTACGAGCTGCTGGCAGACGCTGCTGACTGGGCGGGTGATGACAGCGTGAACAAGGTTCTGCTGAGCTACCCCAAGCTGCAGAACTACTTGGCTTACATGCTCGGCTCCCCGTCCGATTCGCAGCCCTCTGCCCCCTTTGACGAGGAGGCCAAGGGCTGGAAAGCACTGGAAGAAGACCTGACCAAGCGCTTTACGCGCTTCTAGCCGGAATATCGCCAAACAACAAAAAGAGCTCTACCAGTATGTACTGGTGAGCTCTTTTTTAATGCCCAGGGTTAGCTACTGCCCTGGCTGGTTAAAGGGGTTCTGGTTCCCCGGCTGGCCCGGCTGATTCTGTGGCTGACCCTGCGGTTGGCCAAACTGGTTACCCGGCTGATTCTGTGGCTGACCCTGCGGCTGACCAAACTGGTTACCCGGCTGATTCTGCGGCTGACCCTGCGGCTGACCAAACTGGTTACCCGGCTGATTCTGTAGCTGGCCGAACTGGTTCGGATTGTTGTTACCCGGCCCCTGCAGAAGGTGGCCGTACTTGACGATCGCAATCACGCCGAGGGTGATGATCGCCAAAGCAAGGAGAATTGCGACAAACAACCAGAACTTAGGGCCACCATCGAAGGAGACGTCAACCTTAGGAGTTGGCATATATTCCGAGTAGCCTGATGGAACTGACTGCGTCAACTTATCAACTTCCTCCTTCGCCTCCTTGAAGTCGCCATTGAACTGGACATATGCGACAATATTCCAGATCAACAGTAGTGCTCCGGAACCAATCGTCATGAAGACAGCAATGCGAGGCTGCGCTTTCAGCCATAGCATTACCGCCGCGCCGATCAGCAACCCCAGAACCAAGATCATGAACAGGATGCCTAGGCTCTCGCTGTACCTTTCAGCGTCGGATGCATCTGCGTAGGAGGCAGAAACTCGACCCCAGCCGTTCATCGACGCGGAATTCTTAGTATCTTCATACCTAGCTTCCACGCCAAACCAGGGAAGGAAGCTGACGATCAGCACCAATAGAGCAGAGACTCCGGCGGCAATCGCACCCATCTGGTTCCACTGCAGAGACTGCCCCTTCGGCCCCTGCGGATTGAACTGGTTCTGCGGGCCGAACTGCTGCGGCTGTTGTGGCTGCTGCATTTGGTTCGGCTGCTGCGCTGGGAATGCCTGGTTAGGTTGATTCGGTTGGCTCGGGCCACCAAAATTCTGCCCCGGCTGACCGTAAGGGTTCGGGTTACTCATAAAGGATGCTCTCAATCTTTCTGCGAAAAATCGTGGTTTACTAGCCGACTAATTATTACATTCGGCTCCCCTTCCGGCGACCCCAATTGGGGAATCCTCCCTACAGAATGGGACGTTTAGGGGTTCTCTACGAAGTACTCGTCAAACTGAATGTTGCTGGCCACCTCGCCATGCTCGAAAACTTTCAAGCTCTTTTGGTTGATCTCGATTCTCGTTCCCCCACCAACTGGGACGCGGTAGCTCCCTCGACCTGGATCGGCGTAAGCCATATCGACATCCTTCTCTAGCTCATACCCACCGACATCACCGCGGTAGTAGTAATCGCCTTTCTGTCCGACCTTGCAGACAACCACATAGTCACCGTCTCCGTATGCTGCGTAGAGCCATTCGTCATCTGAGTTGCAGTGGGCGGAGCTCCCTTCCCATCCATGTCGACTCAAGGAGTACTGGGCGCTGCCAGTACTGCGGTTACTTTCCTGGCTCTCCGTTTCATCCTCGGGAGCATCGGGCGTCGGCTTCTTCGGGGGAGCGGTGGATTCTCCATTTGTTTCTGAAGCCCCACTCGGAGCAGAGGCAGAGGACTCACTGGCCACGGCGGGCGCTTCACTGGAGCTGCTTGCGGAATGCGCTGGGGCTGCTCCATTATCACCATCGTCGTTTCTGTCGCCCAAGATGGCAAAGGCGGCCACACTACCGCCGACTAAGAGCGCAATCACGGTAATTGCGACACTGGCATAAACCCATGGCGAGGTTTCCTTCGCACGCTGTGGTTCTGGTGCCGGCGGATGGTAATTATTCCAATTGTTCCAGTTCTCGTTGTTCATCAGAAAACCATTTGCTTACTCGGGCGTCTTGCCTCTAATAGGCCAAACGATCGTTACCTACGCCGTAGATTAACACCCCAACCCACTTAGCGCCGGAGCTCGTGATTTAGGGTATCCAGCTCGCCACCACCGGCCATCTCCAACGTCAACTGTTCCAACGTGACCTCAGAGTAATCCGCGTCCAGGGACTGCTCGCCCATATTCAGCAGCACAAAGTGGCTACCGACGAGATATGCATGGTGAGGATTGTGCGTAATCAGCACCACTCCCACCCCACGTTCCGCCGCGGCCTTAACGAAGCGCAGTACCATGCCGGATTGTTTGACGCCCAGCGCTGCGGTGGGTTCGTCGAGAATGATCACTCGCGCGCCGAAATACACAGCCCGTGCAATCGCCACGACCTGGCGCTGACCACCGGAGAGGTTGGCGATGGGCACCTCGACATCATCCAGGTGCACGCCCATTTTCTCCAACTCTTCGGCAGTGATGCGACGCATTTCATCAGCGCGGAGCATACCGAAGCGACCGGTGAGCTCCTGGCCCAAGAAGAAGTTCCGCCACACGGACATCTGCCCCACGACCGCTAGATCCTGGTAAACGGTGGCAATGCCCTTTTCCAGTGCGTCCTTCGGGCCAGAGAACTGAACCTCCTCCCCATCGACCAGTAACTCGCCACTGGTGTGCTTGTGACGGCCAGCCAGAATCTTGATCAGTGTGGACTTGCCTGCGCCGTTGTCACCCAGGATGCAGGTCACTTTGCCAGGGTAAATATCCAGGTTGATGCCCTTCAGCACGTGGACATCACCATAGTCCTTGGTGATATCGCGGAGGCTGATGACTGGGGTGGCGTCAATAGAAGAAGACATTTAGCTACGACCCCCAGAAGTGAACTTGGCGACAGAGTTATTGGTGAGCACTGCGAACAGGAGCATCGCGCCGAGGAAGAATTTGAACCAATCTGGTGTCCAGCCTGCATAAACAATGCCTTGGTTCGTCATACCGAAGATCAATGCACCAATAGCAGTACCGATGGCAGTGCCGCGCCCGCCTGTGAGCGCACAGCCGCCGATAACCGCGGCGATGATGTAGAGGAACTCGTTGCCCACACCCTGTCCGGCCTGAATGGAGTCGAAAGCAAACAGGTTGTGCATACCCACGAACCAAGCGGCGAAGGCAACGAACATGAAAAGGATGACCTTCACGCGACGGACGGGAACTCCGGTGGCACGGGCAGCCTCGGCATCACCGCCGACGGCGAAGATCCAGTTACCGAAGCGCGTCTTGAACAACAGCACGCTGGCCAGTGCAACAAAGAACAGCCACCAGAAAACAATGGTTTTAATTTCCACGCCATGGATATCCACCGAGGAGGCAAAAACTGCTTTGGCGGAGTCGAAGCCCTCCATATCGGCGATCGACGGTGTGGCGACCTGGCCGGTGACCATTTTCGTCACCGCAAGGTTGATGCCCTGCAGCATCAAGAATGCGGCGAGAGTAATAAGGAATGAGGGAATGCCAGTGCGCATCACCATAAACCCGTTAAACGCGCCGATAGCCAAGGCGATCAGGAGCGACAGGAACACGCCGACCCAGGAGTTTAGCCAGAAATTGTAGTTCAGCATTGTGGCGGCCAGGGCGGCAGTGGTCACGGCCACACCAGAGGAGAGGTCGAACTCGTCGCCGATCATCAGCAGTCCGACAGCCAGGGCGATAATACCCATGGTGGAGCTGGAGTAGAGCACCGTCGAAAGAGCGTCTAAAGAGCGAAAAGACGGGGCTACGAACATGAACAGCGCGAAGATCAACACCGCGCCTAGCACGGAGGTGAACTCGGGGCGCTTGAGCAGTTTCACAGCCTTCATCGTAGGCCTTCCTTGGCGGCATCTGCGATCGTATCTACGTTCGACTTATCCACGAACGACGGCCCGGTGAGTACTGGCTGCCCGCCGCCCACGGTCGAACCATTGCGCTTAGCCAACCAGAGCGCGTCGATGGCCATGTAGCCCTGTAGATAGGGCTGCTGATCAACAGCCCACTGAACGGTGCCCTTCTTGATAGCGGCGACGAGCTCCGCATTCGTATCAAAGGTGGAGATCTTCGCATCCGAGCCGGCCTGTTCTTTGGCCTGCACCGCAGTCAATGCGACGGGCGCGACAAGCCCCATGACCCAGTCGATGTCCTTCTGCTGTGCCAGCTTGGCCTGCACCGTGGACTGCACACTGGTGAGATCCATGCCATTGACATAGAGGTTCTCAACGGAGCCACCGTTCAGCCCCTTCTTGATGCCTGCGCAACGGGATTCCTGGCTGGGGTTACCCTGTTCGTGGATCACGCACAGCACCTTCTTGGCCCCGTCCTTAGCCAAGCGCTGACCGGCGCGTTCACCGGCGACGGACTCGTCCTGACCAAAAAAGGCGCTGAGGTTGTATTTCTTGTAATGCTCCATGCCGGAGTTCAGACCGACCACGGGGATGTCGGCTTGCGATGCGCGCTTAGCCACCGGCCCCAATGCTTCCGGGGTGGGCATGGTCAAAGCCAGACCATCGACATGGGAATCGATGGCGTTCTGTACCAGGTTTGCCTGATCCGGCGCCTGCGGGGACGAGCTATAACGCAGCTCAAGGTTGTTCTTCTTGGCGGCATCCTCGGCGCCGGCACGGACAAGATCCCAGAAGGTATCGCCCGGTGCGCCGTGGCTTACCATCGCCACGGTGTAGCGCGGAGTATCCACTCCCCCGCCACCATCGCCGGAGGATCCTCCCCGCGGACGGCCACCGGTTTCCGAGCATGCGGTCAAAGCCAGGCCAGTGCAGATCGTGAGCAGCAATGCCGCAGTGCGGCGGAGGTTGAACAACTTTCCCCGAGAATTCGCCATGCAGAGCATCTTGCCAGGTCACAAGGGCAAAGCCCAACTGCTAGCGAGATAACTTAAAGCATTCAGAGGCTTCTAGCTGCGGGTTTCTGAGCCATCGGAACCGTCAGGATCGTCAGTACCTTCACCCTCGTCATCGTCCAAGCTAAGCCCCAGCTCTTCCAGCTCGGCCTTGAGGTTCTCCATCGACAATTCAATGTCCTGCTGCCCAGCCCCTGCACCCGCAGCGTGTGGCTGTCCGTGACCGTGCAGCCGCTGCATACCGCTGGACAACTCGCCATCCTCGGCATCCAAAGCATCGTCGGGCAGGCTATTGCCGACCTCGGCGTAGGCGGGGTAAATCACGTTACGTTCCAGGTCTTCGCGCAGAGTTTCATCGCAGTAGGCCACCTGCAGCGCATTGCTGGTCAGCTCCAACAGTTGCCACAGCTCCAGGTCACAGTGTTCGGCCAGCAACTCGAATTCGCGGGACATCGTGGTTCCAGAGACCAGGCGGTTGTCCGTGTTCACGGTGCACAGGAAGCCCATCTCGTACAGCAGGCCGAAAGGATGTTCCGCCACATCGTCGCAGATGCCCGTCTGTGTGTTGGAGGTCGGGCAGATCTCCAAGGCGATGCGCTGGTCGCGCATAAAGCGGGCTACCTGCCCCAGCTCAATACCGCTCATGGTGGCATTAAAGTCTTCGTACACGCGTACGCCGTGACCGATACGTCGGGCACCCTGCGCTAGGGCGTCACGAAGAGAATCCACACCTGCGGCCTCACCAGCGTGAATGGTGAAAGGAACAAGATTTTGGCGCAGCAACTCAAAAGCGGCAGCATGCTTCGACGGCGGGAAACCATCCTCGGCGCCGGCAATGTCGAAACCGACGACATAGCCTTCACCCGGAGTGTGCTCACCGTAGTTATCGACCGTGAGCTGCGCGATTTCCTCGGAGCGATCGGCGTGGCGCATAGCGCACAGGATGAGACGCACGTGAATGCGGCCGCCCTTTTCAGCTACGATCCGCTCACCTTCCTTAACGCCTTGCACGGTGGCTTCAACGACCTGTTGCAAGGTAAGGCCATCGGCCTGGTGCTGTTCGGGGGCGTAGCGCAGTTCGGCGTAGCACACGTTATCGGCAGCCAGATCCTCAACTGCCTCGCGAGTGATGCGCACCAGCCCCTCGGCGGTCTGCATCACGGCGGTGGTGTGGTCGAAGGTCGTAAGGTACGTGGGCAGGTCGCCGGAGTTCGCTGCCTCGTAGAACCACTGCTCCAGCTCTGCGGGGTCGGTGGTGGGCAGTTCGTAGCCGATTTTCTCGGCGAGCTCGACCAGGGTGGCGGGACGCACCCCGCCGTCGAGGTGGTCGTGGAGTTCTACCTTGGGAAGGGACGCGATGATGTCAGAGTCGATCATGTCTAACGATCCTAGCGACATCCGCGTCCCGGGAGAGTTGCTGGTTGGAGCTAACTAGCGACGGAAGAGCTTAGAAACCAGTCCACCCGCTACTACACCTGCGGCAGCGCCGACGCCGAGAAGGCCAGCGCGGTTCGCATCCGTGCTTCCTGTACGCACCTCCTGGCGCACGCGAATAACGGCTGCCGGGGGTGCTTCGGGGCGCAGGTTCGCCAGGGACTCGGGTGTGGTGGCAGCCCATGCGGAGCAGTACAGCAGGATTCGCCAAACGAAATACATAAGCACCATCAGACCGATGATCGGGCCGAAGGCCGCGCCCGCCGGGTTGGAAAGTGCTTTGGAGAAGAACATGGTGGCGAATTGTTTGAAGATCTCAAACAGTACCGCGCCGATGATTGCTGCCTTCACCGCGGACTTGCGCGGCACCTTCGTGCGTGGCAAGTAGAGGATCATCCAGAAGAAAACTAAGAAGTTGGCGATCAACGCCACTACCAGGGCCACAGCAAAGGTGATGTAGCGAATGCCAGGGACGTCTGCCAGCCCCACGCTGTCTAGCAGCTGAGCGGTCAGGCCGGAATTACCGATAGTGGTTACCGCGAAGGCAAGAATCAGGGAAACCAGCAGACCAATTAGACCGATCAGATCCTTGATCTTGCCGGAGAGGAAGCTGTCCGCCTGGCCTGGTACCTTCCACATCTCGGATACGCCCATGCGCAGGTGCGCAATCCAGCCCAGTCCGGTCCACAGCGCCAGCAGCAGACCGATGGAGAAGACGGACTTACGCTGCTCGATGGACTGCTCGATAATAGTCTGCAGAACCTCGCCCATGTTGCCGTCGCCCATGGTGGCGACCTTGTCCATGACCTCGTTCAGCAGCTTTTCGTTGCCGGCCAGAATCATGGCCATGACGGCCAGCACCAGCATCATCAGCGGGAAGATGGTCATCACGGAGAAGTAGGTGATGCCCGCGGCATACTGGTTGCCGCCCTGTTCGGTGTACCGATCCTGCATCCGCAGCACGTGGTCTAGCCACGGCCACTTCTCGCGGTACTTATCCAGCGGACCTGGATCGTCTTTGCGGGATCGCTCCACGCCGTAGTTATCCAGGTTTTTCTTATCAGGATCGGTGGTCGCCAAGGGGACGGCCCTTCCTTCCGGTCGTCTCGTCTCGAAGATTCTCACATTAGTAAAGCACGGCGGGCGCGGGCGCGCTTTACTGTTGCCTTACTGTTCTGCCAAGAAGCCCACGCGCTCGTAGACCTGCTCGATGGTCTTCGACGCGATCTCGCGGGCTCGCTCTGCACCACTAGCGAGGATGCGGTGCAGCTCCGCGGGGTCCGCCATGTACTCGTCGTAGCGCTGTCGCAGCGGGGAACAGAATGCCTCCAGTACCTCAGCGGTGTCCTTCTTCAGATCACCATATCCAGAGCCGGCCTTCTGGTAGCCCTCCACCAGCTCGTCGATACTCTTGTCTCCCAGTGCGGACTGGATGACCAGCAGATTCGATACGCCCGGCTTGTTTTCCTTGTCGTAGCGGATCTCACCGTCGTTGTCGGTCACAGCAGAGCGGATGCGCTTGGCGGAGACCTTCGGGTCATCCAGCAGGTTAATCAGACCCTTGGGGTTGTCCGTGGACTTCGACATCTTGGCCGTGGGGTTCTGCAGGTCGTAGATCTTGGCCGCGCCTTCGGGGATGAAGCCTTCTGGCACCACGAAGGTCTTCTTGTAGCGGGAGTTAAAACGCTCCGCGAGGTTGCGCGTAAGCTCCAGGTGCTGCCGCTGGTCCTCGCCCACCGGAACCAGGTGCGGGCGGTACAGCAGGATATCCGCAGCCATCAGCATCGGGTAGGCATACAGGCCGGAGGTCGTATTGTCGCCGCCCTGCTTTGCCGACTTGTCCTTGAACTGCGTCATGCGGCGCGCTTCACCGTCGCCGGTGATGCACATCAGCACCCATGCCAGCTGAGTGTGCTCTGGCACGTGGGACTGGACGTACAGGGTGGAGCGCTCCGGGTCGATGCCCAGCGCCAGCAGCTGTGCCACGCCCGCGAGGGTGCGCTTGCGCAGGTCCTTCGGGTTGTAGCCCGGCACGGTGATGGCGTGCTGGTCGGGGATGAAGTAAAAGGTCTCGTAATCTTCCTGCAGCTTAATGAACTGCTTTACGGCACCCAGGTAGTTGCCCAGATGGTAGGAATCGCTGGTCGGCTGCAGGCCGGAGACGACGCGCTGTTTCTTCGCAGGTTGGTTCATAGTAGGTAACCTTACTCGTCACGGTTGTCGGGTTCTGTGGGCGGGTTTGGTGACGCCCCGTCGTCCTCGTACTCAAACTCCCCCCGATCGACCAGTTCAAACCGGTTTTCGTTTCGTCGCTTCTTCTGCCCCTTTTTGTCCTTCGGGGCGCGCGGAGCCCCCAGGCTGCGCCGGCGCATCTCTCGGCGACGTACACCGGCCTTGTTGAGTGCCCACATGGTCAGGCGCCCGGCGGGATCGCGCACATATTCGCGCTCTTGGTATTCGAAAACGGGCAGGGAAATGCGGTAGAAAATCGACAATAGTCGCAGGCCGAAAGCAAAGACTAGGCAGATGATAATGACGAACTGGCTGCCGATCGTCTCGTCCAGATTGAAGTGGAGCATGCTCATGTACATCACGGCCACGAGGATGGCGATAGAGGCATAGAGCTCCTCGTTAAACACCAGCGGCACTCGATCGCAGAGGATGTCGCGTAGCACACCGCCGAAAACGCCCGTCACCACGGAGGACACCACAACGATCAGAGGGCTGTGCCCCATCTCCAACGCCACCTGCGCGCCGAGCAGGGCAAAGGTGGATAGACCCACTGCATCCAGCACCAGGAAGATGGTGCGGAAGTAGTCCATCAGGAAGCTCGCCAGCACCGTTACCAACGCTGCAACGAGCACGATCGCCAGGAAGATTGGCTCGTCCACCCAGCGCAATGGGTAGTGGCCGAACAGCATGTCACGCACCGTGCCGCCACCGAAGGCGGTCACGGCGGCGATGAGCATGACGCCGAACATGTCCATCCGCTGCCGTCCCGCAGCCAACGCCGCCGTCATCGACTCGGCGGTAAGCCCCAGGACGTAGAGGACGGTTAGCATGTGTACTCCACCAACACCGGTGAGTGATCCGACCAGCGCTGGTCGTAGGCTGCGGCTTTGTCAACCCACACATTGTTCGCGCTGAGTGCGCGCTCCAGCATGCCGCGGGTGGCCACCTGCAGATCGATGCGCCAGCCCGCGTCGGTGTCGAAAGCCTGACCGCGGTAAGTCCACCAGGAGTACGGGCCGGCCTGCTCCGGCAGAACCCGACGCATGACATCGAAGTACTGCGGATCCTTTGCTGCGCCGGCTGCCAGGCGAGCTGCAGCAATCTCGCCCGGCGCGTAATCAACCGCACCGAAGAAGTCCCCGGCCACGCCAGCGGGGTTGCCATTGCGGCCCGCGTCCTCTGCGTCCGCAACCTGAGTTGCTTCATCTGGGAAGGTGCCCAGGACGGAATCCATAAAGGCTCGCTCATCCGGCAGATAGCCCGACTTCTTACGGTTGGTCTTCCAATTCTTTAGGTCTTCGCGGCGGTGGCAAATATTCCAATCGCCGCCGATAACCAGCTCCCCCTGCCCAGCGCGGTTGTTGAGGTACTCGCCGAAAGAATCCAAGAAACGGTACTTTTCATCCTGCTTTGCCGTCCCCGCCGCACCGCTGGGCAAGTACAGGGAAGCCACGCGCACCGGCAGGTCGCCGGCATCCACCGTGGCCTCTATATAGCGGCCAGAGTCAGCGAACTCCTCGTCCCCAAAGCCAACCTGCACTTCTCGCAGTGGCAGACGGGACAGGATGGCCACCCCGGCACGTCCCTTTGCGGCTGCAGGCGCCTGTTCCAGATGCCACTCGTCCAAGACAGATTCCAGCGCAGCGCGCGTCTGCTTTTCATCCGCGCGCACCTCTTGCATCAACACCACGTCGGCCGGAGTATTTTCCAGCCACGGCAGGATCCCCTGATTATCCTCGTGACGCACCTTCGCCGCGGCACGGATACCGTTGACGTTCACCGTCGCAATAGTCAAAGACTTCATGCGCCCTACCCTACTAAGTAGGTCAGACAACCACCCCGACGAGTGCGCCAGTAGCGCAGCGCGAAGAATCTACCCGCGAGCAGCCGCAAGCTGACGGCGTCGTAAGAAGTAGGCAGGAACCCACAGCAGTGCGCCGCAGGCAGCCATCACAGCACCGGCTAGGGCCGGGGTGGAATATCCATAACCAGCGGAGATGACGGCGCCGCCCACCGCTGCACCGGCCGCATTGGCCATGTTCAGTGCGGAGTGGTTTAGCGCCGCAGCGAGGGTTTGAGCATCGCCCGCCACATCCATCAGGCGGGTTTGCAGGTTCGGCACCAGGGTGGAACCCAAAAGTCCGATTACTCCGAAGTTTATGATTCCCAGCACTGCGTTGTGCGACAGGAAGTAGAAAGCGGACAGCACCACGACCAAGGTCAGCAGAGTGCCAAGGATCGCATACTCCAGGTTCCGGTCAGCCAGCACGCCACCGATGTACGTACCGATGACCATGCCAATGCCATAGACCATCAGCGGAATCCAGATCAGGTCAGCGTTGAAGCCCGCGTTCTCCGTCAGCGTCCACGAGATATAGGTGTAGACCGCGAACATACCGCCGAAGCCAACAGTGCCGATAGCCAACGTCATAAGAACCTGCGAATTAACCAGTGCGCCGAGCTCAGTGATCGGCTTCGTGCGGGGCATCAACGTCATGTGCGGAACCGTGAACCACAGCGCAATGAAGGTAATGATGCCGATGACCGCAACCATCGCGAAAGCCGCGTTCCACCCAAGGGCAGAACCCAAGCCCTGCGCAACTGGCACGCCAATAACCGTGGCGATTGAAAGTCCCATGCCCGTCAACGCCACTGCCTTACCACGCTTGCCATTCGGGGCCATCGACGCCGCGATCAGCGCGGTAACGGAGAAGTAGGCACCATGCGGGAAACCTGCGATGAAGCGCGAAATCATCAGCACCCAATAGGAATGTGCAAAGACGCTGAGGCCGTTGCCGATAACGAAAGCCCCCATAAGGATCAATGCCAGGCGTCGGCGCGGAATTGAACCCGTAAGCGTCGTAATCAGCGGAGCGCCAATGACCACTCCCAGCGCATAGGCAGAGATTACGTGGCCAGCTTCCCCCTCGGTGATGGAAAAGTCATCCGCGATGAGGTTCAGCAGCCCCATTGCCACGAACTCAGTCGTACCGATACCGAAACCACCCAGAGCCATCGCAATCATGGCTATATAACGGTGGCGGGTGGAAATCTCCGTTTGGCGCGGTATAGGGCGGCGCGATGGCAGCTTGGTTAGGCGAGATTTAGAGCTATTTTGACGGATTCGATTCACAGGCATCGCTTGCTTTCATGGGTAGGTTGGGCGGCGGGTGGGTGTAACAAAAAATATTTTTGCTCTTTAACCACAAACTGGCCGCGCGGTGGGCGGTAACCCCGTATCATTCACGGGTTTGCTATTTGCCGTATTCTTGGATCGTAAACCACGAAAAGATCAACTAACTAACTAGAGGCTGGGAGACGAACGCCACATGGCAAAGATCATCTACACCCGCACCGACGAAGCCCCACTCTTGGCGACTTATTCTTTGAAGCCAATCGTGGAGGCTTTTGCTTCTACCTCTGGAGTGGAGGTGGAGACCCGCGATATCTCACTGGCCGCCCGTATCCTTGCCGCGTTCTCCGATGTGCTGCCCGAGGAGCAGAAGGTTGACGACGCTCTGGCTGAGCTCGGCGAACTAGCCAAGACCCCGGATGCGAACATCATCAAGCTGCCGAACATCTCCGCGTCGATCCCGCAGCTGAAGGCCGCCATCGCGGAGCTGCAGAAGGCCGGATACGACTTGCCGGACTACCCGGCTGAGCCAAAGACGGACGAGGAACGCGATGCACAGGCTCGCTACGATTCAGTGAAGGGCTCCGCTGTGAACCCGGTGCTGCGTGAGGGTAACTCCGACCGTCGCGCGCCGAAGGCCGTGAAGAACTTTGCCCGCAAGCACCCGCACTCCATGGGCAAGTGGTCGCCAGAGTCGAAGACGAACGTCGCGACGATGGAGGCGGATGACTTCCGCCACAACGAGAAGTCCGTCATCATCGATGGTGATGACACTCTGCGCATCCAGCTGGTCAAGCCGAACGGTGAGACGCAGGTGCTCAAGGAATCCTTGCTGGTTCTGGACAAGGAAATTATTGACGCCACCGTGATGCGTGCCGATGCTCTCAGCACTTTCTTCAGGGCTCAGGTGGCGCGCGCGAAGGCGGAGGGCGTGCTGTTCTCCGTGCACCTGAAGGCCACGATGATGAAGGTCTCCGACCCGATCATGTTCGGCCACGCCGTGCGTGCTTACTTCAGCGATGTCTTCGAGCGGTACGGCGACCAGCTGCTGCCGGCTGGCCTGAATGGCGAGAACGGCCTGGGCGCAATCCTGGATTCGCTGGACGCTGGCGAGGTCGAAGGTGCCGCAGAGATCCGCGAAGCCTTTGATAAGGCTCTGGCTGATGGCCCGGATCTGGCGATGGTGAACTCCGACAAGGGCATCACTAACCTGCACGTTCCTTCCGACGTGATCGTGGATGCTTCCATGCCAGCTATGATCCGAACCTCTGGCCAGATGTGGAACAAGAACAATGAGACGCAGGATACGCTGGCGGTTCTGCCTGATTCCTCCTACGCAGGCATCTACCAGGTAGTTATCGATGACTGCCGCAAGAACGGCGCCTTCGACCCGACGACGATGGGCACCGTCCCGAATGTCGGCCTGATGGCGCAGAAGGCCGAGGAGTACGGTTCGCACGACAAGACTTTCCGCATTCCGGCCGAGGGGCGCGTGCAGGTTCTGAACGAGGCCGGCGACGTACTGATGGAGCACGAGGTCTCCGAGGGCGATATTTGGCGCGCATGCCAGACCAAGGACATTCCGCTGCAGGATTGGGTGAAGCTGGCTGTGACGCGCGCTAGCGCTACCGGCGCCCCGGCAGTGTTCTGGCTGGATCCAAAGCGTGAGCACGACATGAACGTGAGGAAGCAGGTAGAGACCTACCTGAAGGATCACGACACCGCGGATCTGGACATCCGCATCCTGTCTCCGGAGGAGGCAATGCAGCTGTCCATCGACCGCATCCGTGCTGGTGAGGATACTATTTCGGTCACGGGTAACGTGCTGCGCGATTATCTGACTGACCTGTTCCCGATCATGGAGCTGGGCACGTCCGCAAAGATGCTGTCCGTGGTTCCGCTGATCGCCGGTGGTGGCCTGTTTGAGACGGGTGCCGGCGGTTCCGCTCCGAAGCACGTGGCTCAGCTGACCGAGGAGAACCACCTGCGCTGGGATTCTCTGGGCGAGTTCCTGGCTCTGGCGGAGTCCTTGCGCAAACTGCAGGAGACGGATAACAATCCACGCACCCCTATTCTGGGCGATGCTCTGGATGCCGCTACCGAGGCGCTGTTGAACGAGTCGAAGTCCCCGTCCCGCAAGGTCAGCGAGATCGACAACCGCGGCTCTCACTTCTACCTGGCGAAGTTCTGGGCACGTGAGCTAGCTGACCAGACTCGCGACGCGGAGCTGGCAGAGATCTTCAAGCCTGTTGCTGACGCCCTCGAGGCCAACGAGGAGAAGATTTCCCAGGAGCTGCTGGATGTTCAGGGGCACGAGGTGGATCTGGGCGGCTACTACTGGCCAGATGACGAGAAGACGTTCGCAGTGATGCGTCCGTCCGCGACCTTCAACGAGATCATCGACGGCCTAAACTCCAACAAGTAGTATTGCTGCGAGTTTTACCCCGGAGCTGGCATTAGGATGCCGGCGCCGGGGTTTCTTCATGCACAGTTTCCTCCCTCTCCTCCCCGTTCACGCTGCGAATGTCGCTAGATCGGGAATCTGTAACGCGTCTACACAAAACACAATTTGTTGCAGCTTCCTGACCAGGCCTTTTAGAGTTTTGACAACGGCTTCTAATAACAGATTCCCGTTTTAGCGACATTCCCCCGCAACCCCCGGAGCTATCCCCTGCAACCAAACCATACAAATATAGACTAAGCGGTACGGATAACTTCTAGGCGCTAAACACGCCACTACCTGGCATTTTATGGCGTCAATAAGAAAAAAGTAGACAGAGCGGTTTACTTTTATGGCATGCCGGTCTATCGTCGTAAAGCAACAAGCCCAAATAACAAGCAAAACGACAGACCCCAAAGGACCGCACCCAATGCCCAAGTACAACAACGAAAACGCAGAGAAGTGGGGCTTCGCCACCCGCCAGATCCACGCTGGCCAACCTGTCGGCGATACCGGCGCCCGTAACCTGCCGATCCACTTCACCTCCAGCTACGTCTTCAACGATGCCGAGCACGCCAAGCAGCGCTTCCACTTAGAAGACCTCGGACCGATTTACTCGCGCCTGACCAACCCCACGGTAGAAGCGCTGGAGAACCGCTTGAACTCCTTAGAAGGCGGCGTGCACGCAGTGGCATTCGCCTCGGGCATGGCTGCCGAGACCGCCGCGATCCTCAACCTCGCTGGCACCGGCGACCACATCGTCGCCTCCCCGCGTCTGTACGGCGGCACCGAGACGCTGCTGCAGCACACCTTGCCAAAGCTGGGAATCGAAACGACTTTTGTGGACAACCCGGACGACCCGGAATCCTGGCAGGCCGCCGTCCGCCCGAACACCAAGGCCTTCTTCGCCGAGACCTTCGCAAACCCGCAGGCCGATGTGTTGAACATCCCGGCTGTGGCGGAGGTTGCGCACAACAACAGCGTTCCGCTAATCGTGGATAACACCCTGGCTACCGCTGCGCTGGTCCGTCCGTTGGAGCTCGGCGCCGATATTGTGGTGGCCTCTCTGACGAAGTTCTACACGGGTAACGGCTCGGGACTCGGCGGCATCATCGTCGACGGCGGCTCCTTCGACTGGTCCGTCCAGCGCGACGGCCAGCCAGTCTTCCCCGGCTTCGTCAACCCGGACCCGGCCTACCACGGCCTCAAGTACGTGGATCTCGCACCGGCAGCATTTGGCATGAAGCTCCGCGCGGGCATCATCCGCGATACGGGCGCCACCCTCTCCGCCTTTAACGCCTGGGTCGTGGCTCAAGGCCTGGACACGCTAACCTTGCGCATCGCCAAGCACAATGAAAACGCAAAGGCCGTGGCCGAGTTCCTGGCCGAGCAGCCGCAGGTTGCCACAGTGAACTACGCGAGTCTGCCTACCTCCCCCTGGTTCAAGGTCAAAGAAGAGTTGGGGCTGGAGTACACGGGCTCCGTCCTCAGTTTCGACCTCAAGGTAGATGACCCGAATTCGGAGGAGGCTAAGGAAAAGGCCTGGGCTTTTATTGACGCCCTACAGCTGCACTCTGACCTAGCGAATGTCGGCGATGTACGTTCCCTGGTGGTGCACCCGGCCACGACCACCCACTCGCAGTCCGATGCGCATGGCCTGGCCCGCGCGGGTGTTTCCCACGCTACGGTTCGCTTGTCCGTGGGTATTGAGGACATCACCGACATCATCGACGACCTGAAGCGCGGCTTCGCAGCCATCTAAGGCTGATTCTCATGAACCCCGAGTTCCTCCCCGCTTCTGGTACGTCGCGCACGGTGCCTATCGGCGACGTTGTCACGGAGGCGGGTGTGACTATTGTTGACGCCGAACTCCGTTTCTTCGCGTTCTACGACTCTTCGGAGGGCGACGCGGACTATGCCGAGTTCTCCGCAGGTCCCGAGCCGGGACTATCCCCGGAGGAACGACCTGTTGTACTGATCGAACATGCCCTGACTGGCGACGGCAATGCCGCTGACTGGTGGGCGGACATGGTCGGCCCGAATAAGCCGATCGATACCACCCGCTATTTGGTGCTGTGCGCCAATGTGCTGGGCGGATGCCAGGGGTCCACTGGGCCTAGCTCACCACATCCCGATGGCAAGGCATGGGGTTCGCGATTCCCCGGTCTATCGATCCGCGACATGGTTGTGGCAGAACGGCAGTTGCTGGAGCGTATCGGCGTCACAAGGATCCATGCCCTTATCGGCGCTTCGATGGGCGGGGCGCGGGTGCTTGAGTGGTCGCTCATGTACCCGCACATGATCAACGCAGCATTACCCATCGCGGTAAGCGCACGCGCGTCGGCCTGGCAGATCGGCTTGCAGTCCAGCCAGATTCGCTTTATTGAAGCGGACCCGGCCTGGCATGGCGGCGATTACTACTCCACGGGCGAGGTGCCATCACACGGCCTGGGGCAGGCACGTCGGATTGCGCACCTGACTTATCGCGGAGAGCTGGAAGTAGACGAACGCTTCGGGGTGGATCCGCAGCGGAATGAGAACCCCTACGGCCCCTACCGCGACCCACAGCAGCGCTTCGCGGTAGAGAGCTATCTAGACCGCCAAGCAGAGAAATTGGTCGCACGCTTCGATGCAGGCAGCTATGTGGTACTGACGGATGCCCTGAACAGGCATGATGTAGGTCGGGGTCGGGGTGGCATGAATGCAGCTCTCGGGTCGTGCGAAGTACCGACGATGGTGGTGGGCGTGGATACCGATATTCTGTACCCGCTGCACCAGCAGGAACACCTTTCGCGCAACCTGGGCGACTTCATCGGCATGTCGAAAATCACCTCCCCCACTGGTCACGACGGGTTTCTAATCGAGTCGCGGCAGATGGGTCAGGTGTTAACGAAGTTCCTGGCTAAGGCGGAGATCATTGCCGAGGGAAGTTCTGTCCCCGCAGCACCGCTGAATTAACTCACCAGCGGGTCGACGCTCACGGCAATCCACAGAATGCCGAATCCGATTGCCGCGGTGAAGGCCGTATCGAAGCGGCGTGAACGCACCGCCAGGATTCCCAGCACGCGGGAATCCAGAAGTAGGCGCAGGACGGCCAGGTAGAGCATAGCGCTGCCCAGCATCACGCTGGCGCGACGCCACCTGTCCACCAGCAAAAGGGCGATGACAGCCAGCAGCATCAACACGAACAGCCCCAGAAGCGCCATCTGCACAGTACGGGAGAGCCTGGATGGCGGGTTATTCCGGTCGTGGGGGTTATCGAGTAAACGCAGGCGCGCATCCCCAATGCGGGCGGGGCGGGAGCGATTAGTCACGCAGCAGATTCTCCGCACGCTCGACGACATTGCGCACGAGGAAGGCACGGGTCAGTGGCCCCACTCCCCCAGGGTTGGGCGAAACGGCGCCGGCGATTTCCCACACGTCCGGGTGCACATCGCCCTTCAGCTTGCCGTCCTCGCCGCGGGACACTCCCACGTCCAGGATGGCAGCACCGGGCTTGACCATATCTGCGGTCAGCATGTGCGGCACACCAGCGGCGGCCACGATAACGTCCGCAGCCTTCGTCTCCGCCGCCAGGTCTTTCGTGCCGGTGTGGCACAGGGTGACAGTGGAGTTCTCGCTGCGGCGGGTGAGCATCAGGCCGATCGGGCGGCCGACCGTCACTCCGCGGCCGATGACTACAACTTTCGCGCCGTTCAACTCCACACCGAAGCGGCGGAGCAGGTGGATCGCACCGTTGGGGGTGCAGGGCAGCGGGGCGGGCTCGTTGAGCACCAGCTTGCCCAGGTTTACCGGGTGCAGGCCATCGGCGTCCTTGTCCGGGTCGATGCGCTCCAGCACAGCATTTTCATCCAGGTGCTTCGGCAGCGGCAGCTGCACGATGTAGCCGGTGCAAGCATCGTCGGCGTTCAGCTCGTCGATGACTGCGTTGAGATCTTCCTGGGAAACGTCCGCCGGGAGGTCCTTGCGGATGGAGTTCACGCCGATCTGCTCGCAGTCCTTGTGCTTCATGCGCACATAGGAGTGGCTGGCCGGGTCGTCGCCCACCAGCACGGTGGCCAGGCCGGGAGTCACACCCTTTTCCTTCAGCGCGGCGACGCGCTGTTCCAGGTCGGCGAAGATCTCGTCGCGGTAGAGCTTTCCATCCAATTTAGTAGCTGCCATGAGCCCCATTATTCCACGCGGGCTCGCTGGGATCGAGGTGGCGTCATGGCTAAGAGAGCAACTAGTGCACGAAACTAGTAGGGCCTACCCGGCCAGTGCGGCGCCTGGGCGACAGTTGGACGAGCAGGTTTCATGGCGGCCACGACCACGCCAATGACGACGATGGCGATTCCAGCCAGCGCGACCAAGGTGGGGATTGTGAGAGTATGCTGCAAAGTCGTTTCGGTATCCAGCCAGGTATCGAGGATTTCGATGTAGCGCTGCCCATCTTCCGCAGTCATTACATCCCGGCCATTAGGTCCCCCGGTGGGCCAAGCTTTCTCTCCGTACTCCCGGATTTCCTCGCGAAAATCCCACCCTGGCACCACCGCGAAAGCCGCCCCGCCACCCCACCAGACGAGCATGCCGCTCCAAAAAATGGCGAGGGAATCATTGCACCACTTCGGGATCGCGAGCGCCAAGAAATTGAGGAGGCACTGAATGCCGAAGAAGAGCGGGCCGACCGCGCCGGCGATTAGAAGTATCCCCACCCAGTCCTTGCCATAAAACACGAAGCGCAGGATGCAATACACAATCGGCATGAGGAAAGCAGCGAGCCAACCGATGAGCAGGGGCATGAAGCGAGAGTCCTGGCCGATCTGAGGCGGCGGGGCATACCCGTAGGCGGGCATAGGGGCAGGCGAGCCGTAGTGAGGGTACGTCATGCCACCGATCCTGTCAGACGGCGGGCGCTTTGGCTGCGCATTCTGGGCATTAAGGTGAACACGGCCAAGAGCATGAAAAACCGCGGCACGTTGAGAATATGCCGCGGGGTAGGATGAGGTTTTTCTTCCATACTTATAGAAGTTTCTGCACTGTGGGAATGTTCCCACAGCTACTTTAATTCGCCTGCGATTCAGCCAGATCACGTCGGCGGCGAAGCAAGGTAAATGCACCCAAAACAACGAGCATGGCTCCGATGAGCGCCACCCACCACAGATGCGCTCCGGTTTGTGCCAGTCGATCGATGATGCTTGAAGACTCGCCGCCTTCATGGCCACCGCCTGGGCTATTTGGCGGTGCTGGAGTATCCGGGTGCTCCGGCGGCGGGGTACCTGGAGTGCTTGGTTTATCGGGCGGCGTCCCGGGCTTATCCGGAGGCGTTCCGGGATCGTCCGGCGGCGTTCCTGGCTTATCTGGAGGCGTTCCGGGATCGTCCTCCGGCTTCGGCTTCGTATTCACCGTCACGTTGTAGTTCCAGCTGCCGGTTTCTCCGATAGGGATCGTGATGAGGAAAGGACTGGACTGGCGGTATTCCTTAGTGGGATCCGCGCCCTCGTATTCTGTGACCAAGTACAAGCCGACCGGGAGACCGGTGAACACTGCCTTACCGGAACTATCTGTGTACGCCTCAAAGGTTCTATCGAATCCCCGCCGACGAGCATCAGCTACCGAGAGCCGCTTCGCCTGTTTCATCCCCTTCTCGGTAGTGAGGTCAATCCCCTGGACACGCTGCGCTGTGAAGCGAATGTTGTCGATAGGCCCAAAGGGTTTCTTGTCCCCTCGGTCGTCCCACCAATTTGGTTCGCTTTTCACCACAGTGAGAGTACCGAGACGGGTGGCATCAATAAATTTCACATCCAGGCCTTCGACCTGGCCTGTGATGGTGTGCTGCTTCGCGATAGCCTGCGGCACGACAGGAGCGGGGGCAACGAGCGGAGTGCCGACCAGAGCCACGACTGCGCCCAAACCGAACACGGAGCGGCGCAGCCCGGCACGGTGCACCGGCGCCCGCTGCACTTGTGACGCGGTATTCATGAGGTTCACGGCTTATTCCTCTTCCATTTCTTCTTCGCCTACTACCTGTTCGGATCGTCTGGCTTTCTGCTTCTTCCGCTCGCGAAGGAACCACCAAGTAATCAGTGCGATGATCAACACTGCGGCGGCGAGCAGTAGCCACATCCACCACTGCATCAGCTTGCCGCGATCATCGAACACGTTGCCTTCGTCCTCATCCATTGGAACGCGGTGGGCGTGCACCAGGAGCCGGTGGGTATTCACACCGTAGGGGGTGCAAGTGATGAGGGTCAGTAGGTCCTCGTCTGGTCGGGTTTTGAGGCTGTCGACCTCGTCCGGCAAGACAACCTCTGTGTCGTACACCTCGTACTTCATCTTCTCGCCGAAGGTCGACACGTAGACCGCATCGCCCTTCCGCACGTCCACGAGGTCATCCCACAGTGTGGCGTTGGACAGGCCTGTATGGCCTGTAATAACCGCGTGAGTTCCCTTCCCACCTACAGGTAAGGAGGATCCATAGAGGTGCCCAAGACCTTTTTGCAGAACCTCGTCGGAGGTCCCGTGGTAAACGGGTAGGCGCGATTCGATGGACGGGATAACCACCTGGCTCATGGCGCTCTGCCCAGAGAGCTGGGAAAGATACTCTTCGTATGCGGGGTTATCCTCGCTGACGCGAGCCAGCCACGGATCCAGGATCGGTCCGTCCTTGTGCGTCGTGTTATACCTGCGGGCTTCCTCTACCGCTCGACTAAGGACTTGAGGATCCGTTTCCTTCAAGTCTTGTTCGTATTTTTCCGCGATCTTTTGTTGCTGGTGGTTGTTCCACTGCGTGGCGTAAACGGGATAAAGCATGACAAGCAGCCCCACCACCACTAAAAGGATGGGGAGGAAGGTGCGACGAAAGAGCGATCGCGGTGCGCTCTTTCGATGCTTACCAATTGTGCTTGTCATGTCCGTTGCTTTCCCGTTCGAACTGCCTAGCCCCTACTGCTGGGTGCTTCGGCGAGCTGCGTAGAAACCGCCACCGATAATCGCCAAACCAGCCAGAACAATGGCCCAGAAGCCTGCGCCACCGGTGTTCGGCAGGTGGTTTTCGTCGGTGTAGTTCTTGATGTTGGCGGTGTACTTGATGTCGGCGGTCGGCGTACCGTTATCATCCACATCGCCCTTCTTCAGCTCGAAGTGCTCAAGCGCATCGTTGGCCACGTAGCCTTCAGGTGCCTTGGTCTCGTGCAAGCAGTAGTTGGTCTCTTCGTCGGCCTGGTTGTTGGCGAAGTCGGTAACGTGTACGCCCTCGATGGTGACAGTGCCCTGGTCGTTGGTGGTCCACTTGTCCTGGCCCTGGACGTTCAGCGGATCGGTGCCTTCCTTCTTCTTCCAGGCCCCGTTGCCGTCATCGACACACTGCACCAACTCAAACTCTGCACCCTGCAGCTTCTTGTTCTCATCGTTGCCGTCGGTCTTGTTGATGGTGACCTTGCCCCAGTAGGTGTGAACCTTATCCGACTTCTTCTCAGTGTCGTGTTCGGAAGAGCCGTTATTGGTGATCAGCGTTGCGTCGTTGGGAACGTGCTCGATGAAGCCGTTGGTCTTGGTCTTGATGGTGGTGAACACGAGGTCGGTGGACTTCAGCTTATCGCGGCCAGCTTCGGTGAATTCGACCTTGATCTCCTGGCCGTCCTTTACCAACTGGTAGTCGGTGCCTGCCACCAATGCTTGAGCCTTGTCAGCGGACTCTCCGTACTTCACCTCGACAGTGGCGTTTACAGCGTCCAGTTTCGGATCAAGTACATCCTTGACGATGTACTTCTTCAGCGTGGAATTCTTAGCAACAGCCGGAACGCCCGTGGTGATCGTGTACTTGTAGTCCTGGCCTGCCTGTGCGTTCTGGTCCTCAACTTCCTTGGTGATTGTCACCTTGGAGTTCTTCGGGTACGCGTGAACGTCATAGATCCAGCTCTTGTTGTCCGAGTTGGTCATCGGCACATATACCAGGAACGGAGCACCGGGCACCAGACCCGAATCAGCCGGGACTTGGGTTTCGGTGACCTTGTAGAGACCCTTTGGCAAGTTTTCGAACTTCAGGGTGCCATTTGCACCGGTGGTGCCTTCGTTGGAGTATGCACCGTCGCCGTTCCAAGCCGTTGCCTTGGAAGGGTCGGTAATCTTGCGTGCCTTTTCCCAGTCGCCGCTGTTGTTCAGTGGCTGAACCAGCTCAATCTTGTACTTGACGCCCTCGGCTGGCTCACCAGAGGGATTGTCAATCTCGGTTCCGTTGCCCTGCTCGCCCTCAGCGCCGATGAGCTTGTGCAGGGTAAGGGAAAGTGGCTGGTTGTTGTCGATGGTGCTGACGGCCTGCGCCTGTGCGGTCGGGGCCTCGTAGACTACTTCGGCGCCGACGGTGCCGGCAGCCAGTGCGATAGCGAATGCAGCGGACAGCGCACCTACGCGCTTGCCGACAGTTGCGTTAGACATGAACGTCCTTCTTTCTTACAAGTGAATGAGTAGTGGAAGTTGATCCGAGTGGTCGAGGGCACATGGTTGGCAATACTCGTGGCGAGCTACTTGCGGTGAACACTGCGCGCCTTCGTAACGGATCCTTGTGTGAGCAATGTGGTTTCTTGGCTTCAGGTCATCGTGCCCACCCGGGTCCATCTCGGCACCGGCCTGGGGTACTGTGTTGAAACATTGTTCTCCTCTTTAGAAGTTGTGCACGTCAGGGTTAGTTCAGTCGTCGGCGTATGCCCATGGCTCCTGTGGCTGCGATGAGAAGCCCCGCGAGAATGGGGAGTATCACACCGTCGCCACCGGTCTTTGGCATCACGCCCTGGTGCACATTGGCCACCTGCAGCCATGCACCGTCTGGATAGTCCTGTGGCAGGTCACTCGGCTTAGACGCAGCAAACAGCGCGCTCCGCTGGGCCGACTCCACGATCGTCTTGCCACTGGCATCTCGTTTGATGCTGATTTTCACCGGGGTAGGCAAGAGCTGATAGCCGTCCGGCGACTTCGTCTCCAACAAGAAGTAGGTTCCGTAGTCCAGTTCAGTCCAGAGGTACTTTCCATCCTCTGTGACCTTGAGGTCCGCAATTTTGTTCGCCGCCGGTCCCGTGGGGTCTTGGTCGTAGATCGCGAACTGCGCCCCGTATTTGTCGCCGTCGCGCGCGGGGATAGTCGTGATGTTTCCTGCGGAGTCCGAATCGACCTTCCATAGATAGAAACGGGTCTTATCGGGTCCGGGATAGCAACCCTCGTCTTCGAGGTCGCCCATCTTCACGCTATTGGCGAAGCCGCCGCGCTCTGCACTGCATTCTGGTACGTCGTCACCGTCACCGGGTGTGACGCCACCTTCCCCGCCTCCGGCCGATTCAGTTCGAGCTTTATCGTATTCTTCCTTATCAAGGGTGAACTTCAGTTTGACTCGGTACCGATGAGTGCCGTCGCCATGCTTGGGATCCTGCCGTCCAACTGCATCGATGGTGCGCTTTTCCCGCATTTCTGGGGAGTCCTCGGAACCTTCTCGGTCACAGTTGTCTAGCCGGAAGCTTCCCGTTTGCAGCACGTCAGATTCTACCACGCACGAAGGTGTGTCTCCCGGTTGTTTGTCCTTGGACGTGTATTCGTCAGTGAAGTACACCTCCGCACCGGTGAGCTTCGCCCCCTTGGGCAGCTTCGGGGTATCGGTGGGCGCCGGGTAAACGTATTCGTTAAGGTCATCAAAGCTCTTAACCGTCACGTCATAGGCGGCAGTGTACGTAACATTGCCTTGGCCATCCGTATCGGAAGTGATGTCGTCGAAGCCGACCTTTCCGTCACCGTTGGTGTCGATGGCAGTCTTGCTCAATGCACCTGGACAGGAATCGTAAGCAGTATCGTTCGTCGGGTCTTCGTCTTTGTCATGGTTAATCACAGACGCCGTGTTAGGGCGACATTCCGCACCGGACTTCAATGTCGCGCCAATGATGACGGTCGCCTTACCGCCGGCAGGCATGGGTCCGAAGAAGTAGGTTTTTGTTATCTCACCGGTTTGGGCGTTCTCGGTGGCAGGTTGAGTGTGGACATTCCCACCGTCGTACCCCTCGTAAACAACCTGGTTGTACTCCACGAGGCCTTCGTAGGTTGCCGGCAGAATGTCGTACAAGGTGAAACCTGACGAAGCACCTTTTCCGATGTTCTCAACCTCCAGCGCCCAATACTTCTTGTTCCTGGGCAAGCCGGCAGCATAGACCTGTTCCAGTCGGGGGTCTCCTGGCTCCAAAGTAGTTTTCTTTGCCTTAAGATCCGAGGGGATCTGCACCCCGGGGTTACTCGTTGCATCGGTGTTGTAGGAAACAGGAAGGTCCGACAGCCGAGAGACCAGCTGAAAGCTCGGATGCTCTCCGGTTGGGTCGAAAACCCTAATCTGCATGCCCACCTGATCGGCAGTACTTCCGCCGGTACCAAAGCCGAGGTTGCCGTTGCCGTACAACCAGGCCTTACCCCAGACCTTCTCCGGGATCGCTGTATTACCAGACGGGTCTTGAAGCTGATCCGCGAGGATAGTCCACGTCTTCCGTTCTCCTGTATCCATGTTGATGCGCTCAAACATGACGTGTGTCCTTGGGTTCGCCCCGTCTTGCTGCATGCGGGCGGGACTCACCAGACCCCAGAGGTACTGTGGGGCACTGGGGAGGACAACATGATCCTCAGCTCCAGCTTGGAAAGGCGCGTTGTTTTGATTACGGGCAATCTCGCCACGTGGATCCTTCGCACCTACCGCTGGCAGGGGAATCTTATACAGCTGTCGGGTACCGGATGTTGCGGTGTTGCCCACCCACATCACTTCGTTCGATCCACGTAGGTCAAAGGTGCCGGTGTTGATTAGATCCAGGTCGTTTGGCCTTCCGCTGGTCGCCTTGTGGAAAAGGGTCGCCCCCTGAGCATTCTTGACCAGCCCGAGGTCGTACACCTCACCCGTGACCGGATCGATCTGCAGAAGATGGCCCGCGGGGTGGCATTCCTGGAGGCTCGAATTGTGGTTCGCCTGGCTTATGGCGTAGATCCAGTGATCCTTCGTGTTGTAGGACAGCGCGTTGTACACCCAGTTGGAGGGCTTGCCGATGGGGGTAAAAGTACTGCTACCCTCGATCTGCAGGTTGAGCTGTGTGCTCGTGTTTCCCGCCTGTCCACCATTCGGCGTGGCCGACACGTAAACAGCCGTGCCCTTATTGAGTTCGTCTTGGGTGAGCTCTCGGGGACCTTTACGGGTTGTCGCCTCCTCACACTTACACGGCACCGAGACCATGCCATAAACCTTGACCGAGTAATCGTTACCTTGTGTCGACGGCGCATTCGTCAACACCTGTAGGGTATTTCCTGGCCAAGTATTGAATCCCGTCCCTGTACCTTCAAGGTCAAAAGAGACGGAATTTACCTTCCCTGCGCTATTACGACTTTGCACCGTAATACCGGTGGTTTGCACAGCCTTACCGTTCGTGCCGATCCGACCGCCTCCGGGCGGTGGCGTGGTAGACGAGTTGTATTCAACCCCGTTGCTGGTCTCTTTCTTAGTGACAAAAAACCCGCCTAGATCCACATTAAAGGACCTTGTAGTGCTAATTTCTACCCGGGTCAGCGGCAGATCCACCCCCCGCGTACCACTCTTGATGTTAATGCGGAACCTCTTGGCGTTGCTCTTTGTAGAACTTGCAACTTGCTTTAAATCTTCGTCATTCCTCGCATCCGAAAGAGGTGTGTAGAGCTGCGTATCCAGCAGTTTCTCTTCTTTACAGTTTCCCGTTGGAGTCTGCGCCTGCGCCGAAGGAACATTAATTCCTCCAATGGCTCCCACGATGGTCACGAGTGCACCCAGAAGGGCAGCAACGGTTAGAAGACAAATACATGCCCGACTAAGCGCCGCCCCTTGGCGATCTTCGGCCAACTTAAGGTTTTCACCGGTTAATACGCGAGCCATTATCCTTTTCCAGCCTTAGATCCGTTCTTCGACCCACCTGTTAAGGTTTACCTAAAAAAACGGATACCCACTCCTTCTTGGCGAGATGAAGGTTAAGCCTTCAAGCTTGCACCCTACACGAACAAGAATACAAGCTTCACAGGTTCCGCTCAATATTCCGAAAGGTGATTTAGGCTACTCTTAATAGAATCTACACCTTGAGTTCACCGGACAGCAGTGGCACCCTTTCCGGCACCCCGCTACACACCGCCGGCGAAGCCCAACTGGCGCCACGCCTCGTAGGCCGCCACCGCCGCGGCGTTCGATAGGTTCATGGAGCGCCGCCCCGGCAGCATCGGGATGCGTACCTTCGCCGCCACCCGCGGGTCGGCCAACACATCGTCGGCCAGGCCAGTCGGCTCCGGGCCGAAGAGCAGCGCGTCACCCGGCCGGTAGTCCACCTCCGTGAACCACGTGCCCGTCTGCGCGGTGAAGGCGAATACCCGCCCCGAGCCACGTACCGGGTCAGTCACGTGAGCCAGCGCCTCATCGATGCCCTCGTGGACGTGCACGTCTGCCAGTTCGTGGTAATCCAGCCCCGCCCGGCGCACGTGCTTGTCGTCGAACTTGAAGGCGAGCGGCCCAGCCAGGTGGAGCGAAGCCCCCGTGCCCGCGCACATGCGGATGGCGTTGCCCGTGTTCGGGGGGATCTCCGGGCGGTCGAACACTACGTGCAGTGGTGGGTTCACACCCGCAAACTGGTTTTCAGACGTCATTCACCCAATCTAACCGGTACAAATGTAGCCATGAGCAACTCCCCCTCCCGCAGCTTCGACATCACCCTGATGGGTGCCACCGGTTTCGTCGGCGCGCTGACCGCCGGCTACCTGGCCGCCAACGCCCCCGCCGACGTGCGCATCGCCCTGGCTGGCCGGAACCAGACCAAGCTGGAGGCCCTGCGCGAGCAGCTGGCTGCAAAGCACCCGCGAGCCAAGGATTTCCCGCTGGTTATCGCCGATTCCAGCGATAATCGCTCCCTAGAGAAGCTGGTCCGCGATACACGCGTGGTCATCTCCACCGTCGGCCCCTACTACCGCCACGGCTTCCCGCTGGTTCGCGAATGCGCCACCCACGGTACGCACTATGTCGACCTTGCCGGAGAGGCGCTCTTCATGCGCGAATCCGCTGATTCCTACCACGACCGTGCCACCGCCAGCGGGGCGCGTATCGTCCATGCCTGCGGCTTCGATTCCGTTCCGAGTGACCTGGGAATGCTGCTGCTGGGACAGAGGGCGTCCGAAAATAAAGACAGCCTCAAGTCCGCCACCATGATCGTGAAGATGAAGGGCGGGCTCTCCGGCGGCACGGTCGACTCGATGCGCGAGCAATTCGCCGCCGCCAAAGGCAGCCCGGAGAAAAAGCGGATGCTGGCCGATCCGTACACCCTCTCCCCTGACCGCGCCAACGAGCCGGAGCTGGGCAAACAGCCGGACTTCGGTGTGGTGCGGGAAAGCGACATCGGGGGTGCAAGCGCCAGCAATAGCAGCGAGGACGTCTGGGCCGGTCCGTTCATCATGGCGAGCTCCAACACGCGCGTGGTGCGCCGCTCGAACGCACTGCTCGGCTACGAGTACGGCGACAAGCTGCGCTACAGCGAATACCAGTACACCGGCAAGGGGTTGAAGGGCCGCATGCGTGCCTTCACCATGGGCGCGGTGCTCGGCACGGCAGTGACGGCGCTGAACCAGGACAAGCTGCGCACGTTCCTCTCCCGTTGGGTGCCGGAGCCCGGCGAGGGCCCGTCTGAGGCCGAACGCGATGCCGGTTTCTTCCGCACTAAGCATTTCGGCGTGGGCGCCGGCGGCAGCACGTACACAAACACCATCAGCCTGGACGCCGACCCGGGGTATAAGGGCACGTCCCTGATGCTTAGCGAAGCTGCGCTCACCCTTGTTCTTTGTGACGCCGAGTTGCCTACAGGTTCCCCCTACCAAGGCAAAACCGGCGGCGGAGTACTGACTCCGGCCACCGGCCTGGGGATGCCCTACGTGCGCCGCCTCAGCGATGCGGGCATGAAGTTCAGCGACTAGCTGAACAGACTCTGCTCGTCGGCTGCCACTCCGTTGACCCGATTGATGTCCAGGGAGTTCAGCTGGGTCACGTGCTCCGGGGTCAGCTCGTCGAGGGAGGAAACCTGCAGCAGACGCATGGTACGACGCACCTCACTGGCCAGGATTTCGATGGCGCGATCCACGCCCGCCTCGCCACCGGCCATCAGGCCATAGAGGTAGGCGCGACCGATCAGGGTGAACTTCGCACCCTTGGCGATGGCGGCAACGATATCCGCACCATTCATGATGCCGGTATCCATTGCGACGTCCACGTCCTTGCCGACCTCGCGGACGACCTCCGGCAGCAGCTGGAAAGGAACCGGAGCGCGATCCAGCTGGCGGCCACCGTGGTTCGACAGGATGATGCCGTCAACACCCAGGTCGGCCAGCTTCTTAGAATCCGGCAGGTTCTGCACGCCCTTGACGACCAGCTTGCCCGGCCACATCTCGCGGATGGTCTTCAGGTCCTCGAACTTGATGGAGGGATCCATCGCGGAATCCAGCAGCTCACCGACGGTGCCGCCGGTGCTGGTCAGGGAGGCGAACTCCAGCGGTGGCGTGGTTAGGAAGTCCCACCACCACCAGGGGCGCGGGATCGCGTTCAAGACCGTTCCCAGAGAAATCTCCGGTGGTATGGAAAAGCCGTTGCGGGCATCGCGTAGGCGGTTGCCTGCCACTGGTGTATCCACGGTGAACAGCAGAGTATCGAAGCCCGCCTGAGCAGCGCGCTCGACCAGCCCGTAGGAGATCTCACGTTCCTTCATGACGTATAGCTGGAACCAGTTGCGGCCATTCGGGTTGGCCTTCTGCACGTCCTCGATGCTGGTGGTGCCCAGGGTGGACAGGCAGAACGGAATGCCCGCACGGCCGGCGGCACCGGCACCGGCCAACTCGCCCTCGGTCTGCATAAGGCGGGTAAAGCCCGTCGGTGCAATACCAAAAGGCAGAGAGGACGTACCGCCGAAGACCTCCGCAGTCGTGTCCACGTGGGAAACGTCGTTCAGAATTGACGGGTGGAACTCCACGTCACGGAAAGCCTTACGTGCGCGGTTCATGGAAATCTCATTGTCGGCAGCGCCATCGGTGTAGTCGAAGGCTGCAGCCGGGGTGCGACGCTTCGCAATGTCGCGCAGATCCCAAATCGTCTGCGCATTGCTGAGGCGGCGGGCTTTAAAATCCAGGGTCGGCTTCTTGAACTTCAGAAGGTCAAAAATCTCAACGGGGTTTGGAATCTGACGCTTTTGGTGTGCCATCGAGGCTCGCTCTCCTAACAAAGTGTTTTTGGGCTGTGTCCCCGTTCTAGAGGAACTAGGGATCCAACGCTTTCCACGATAGGACGCTTTACTGACTTTTGCCGTGGGGCTCCTGCACACCCTCGCGCGCCATAGCTAAAGAATCTAGCTCGGTAGACGCTAACTCAGTTCTCCAAAGAACTGCAAAATCCGCTCGCCGATCAGCTGCCGCGACTTCGGCTTTACAAATTGGTGGCCCTCCCCCGGTACCTCCAAGAACTGCGGCGTGCGGCCGTGCGACACCAGCGCGTCATATAGCTGCTGGGATTCCTGCAGTGGGACATTCGAGTCGTTCGCCCCGTGGATCAGCAGTACTGGGGTGGTGATCTGCTCGGCCTTGTGCAGTGGGGAGATCTCCCACAGCAGTTCCGCGTCATGCATGGGATACCCGTACTTGGGGGACGCCGCGCTTGCCAGCCACGGCTCCGTCGATTCGTAATACGTTTCGAAACTCGTCATACCGCAGGCATCCACCACGCCCAGGAACATGTCGGGGTAGCGAGCCGCCGCCAACACAGCCAAGAACCCGCCATAACTGCGACCGCCGAGGAATACCCGCCCAGGAGTGCACAAGTTGGCGTCACAAAGGAAAGAAACCGTATCCGCCACATCGTCGATGGCGGCGAAGCGACCATAGCGATCATCGGCGTGGATGAATGCCCGTCCATTGCCCTTGCTACCTCGAATATTGGGAGTAAATACCGTGTAACCAGCGGCAACGATGTCTGCGAGCACATCGTGGTTCGTGGGGCGCGACTGCCCTTCCGGCCCGCCATGCAGGTGCACATACACGGGGCGCTCCGGCGCAGGTTCCTCGGGCAGATACAGCCATCCGGAAAGCTCCAGCCCGTCGCGAGCAGTGTAATAAACCAGCTCGGGCACATCTCCCTGGCGAGCACGCTCATCTAGGCGGTCACTTCGGTTCGGGTCCAATGGTTCCACGCGCCCGGACTCCAGTCGCAGGATCTCCACCGTCGGCGGCAGATTCGGCCCCTCGACTGTGAGAGCCAGCAATCGGCCATCGTCGGTGATGGAAAGCCCGGCGGCCACCATGCCCGGCAGCTCTACAGTGCGACGTACCTGGACGCGCTGTTCGTCGCCCAGGCTTAAAAGCTCCAGATTGGAAATCCCCGCTTGGTTCCACAGAACCGCGGCGGTCGATAGATCCTCACTGATGACGAATTCGTCTACGTCGGCCTCGGGATTGCTAATCAACTCTTCCGATTCGACGCACACCGGACGCTCGCCCTCAATATCAACGACCAGCCGCAGCAGACGCCGCCGCTCCGCCCCGTGGTCGGTGACAACCAGAATCACCAGGCGATTATCCGCAATCGGCAGTATCCGCCCGTCCTCCGTCGTCGCGCCTGGTTCCGGTGGCAGCAGCGGCATCCACCTGCCCTGCGGGGTGACCAGCAGAAGTTCTCGGTTGCCGCGCGGGCCAACGCGCATCAGGCAATATCCGGCTTCGGCGGCGACCAGCAGCGCATCAATGCGCCGGTCCATCACCAGGTAGCGGGATGTGTTGGGGTTCACCAGACGCGCCTCAGTCATACCGTCGGCGGCCACCGCGTCCATAGCCAGGTTGTCGCGGTCCCACTCCACCAGGCGCGTGCGGGCGTCAAAGGTGTTCCTGAGTGGTGACGCCCCCTGCACCCCAGGGTCTGTAGAAACCGTAAAGGTCTCAAGCTTTTCCGAACCTTTAGGGGATACTTCGCAGGCGATCCACTGTGCGTCCGGGGAATGCAGTACGCGCGTCACGGGGCCCTCTGTAGGCAGTTGGACTGGTCGTTCCTTCCCCACTCCATCCTCGGTGAGGGCTGCCTGGACCGCGTAAGGATAACCACCATCGCGGACAATATAGGCAATGGCGGTGCCGTTGGGCGCAAGCGAGGGGGAAGTCGTATGGCGCATGACTCTAGTATTTTAGCGCAGGCTTCCCCGCCACTGTGACGTGGGTCCCAGCTGGTGGGCTGGTGAAAGTTCACGGCACATCTGTCGCAGAGACTCTATGCTGTGGAGACATGAGCATCTACGTGAACGCCTATTCCACCGTCCGAGCGGACGTGCCTTTCAACGGGCCGGGCGAGCCCGCTATCGCCTCCCGCGCTCTGTGCTTCGAGGAAACCGAGCGACCATTTTTGAAGACCACCGCCAACGGCGCTAGTGAGGATGATGACCAGCAGACCCGTGAGCTGCTGGAACATCTAGAGGGCTTCGAGGGATACGCGGCCGAGCAAGGTCAGCAGCGCTTTGGCAGCTTTAATTCCTATATTCACGCTGTGATGCAGCACATCCATAATGTGCGCCGCCACTACGTCTTCGAGCGTAAAGACGACTTTGATTTTTCCCATCTGGGAGACTTCGCCGACTGGGCTCGTGAGGCGAATGCAGTCTTCTTCCTTTCTGATGGCACTGTGCGCAACGCCGGCGGGGCAGATTTGCTGGATCCAGCCCTGGTCGGCAGCTCTTCTTCTACTGGGGCGCAGGAAAACTCTGTGCCCCGTCACCCGGACTCTGCGGAGCGTATGCGGCGCGTACGCAGTGGCCTTTGGCAGCAGGGTTTCCAGGTGGCGCCGACGTTGCCGCCAGTGCGATCCGAAGGCGAGCTGCTGATCCGCCCGGCCGAGGAGGTTTTCAACCGAGCCGTCACCCTGGCCGTAGTGGCGACGGTCGCAGCAAACGTGCTCAATGGAGAGCCCGTGGACTTCGCCTCCCTCCGCGCTGGCTCCCGCCGTTCCTTCGAACATCTCACCCCCGTGGAGCAAGCCTTCCTTGACCGCGCAGAGACTGCGCAGGCTGGTGCGGACGGAAACCTTGCATACAGTCAGGATCTGCAGGAAGATGCCTACCAGCTGGCCTGGGCGTACACCGCCGCAGAGTTCCTTGCCTGGTCAGTAGGCCTCCTTGACATTGATGTTTTCGGCTTCAACCCCGTTGATCTTCCCGCCCTCCGGGGCGCCCTCCGTGCCGTCGATCGTGAGGGACGCGACGCGAGCGAGCTCAACCTGCGCAGCCTCTCCGAGCTCTGCGATGCCTCAGAGTATGTTTATTCCCTGCGCTGGGTATCCGTGGAGCAACAGACCCAGGCGCCTACCGGCTCTATGTCAACCGGCCCTAGCGTTCTGCAGCCCCAGGATCACTCCACGCTGGTAGAACGCCACCGCGCGATCGCCTGGCTCACCGACCCCGCAATCGCATACGACGACGTGGATCTTTCTACCTAAAACGCGCGCGGCCTTATCGGCTGTGCGCCTTAAAGAACGCGGCGACTTCCCCAGTCGCCGTCACGGCATTCGACTTTCTCTCACTCTCAGGGTCACTGGCCGCCGCGCCTGCCTCGCCCGTGCGCTCACCCATCCACGTGTGGCCAGCATCGCCGATGGCTAGGTGAGTGACTTCCATGTTTGGTCCGCAATGCGGCCACTGCACGCGTTGCACAGCATCTGTCACGCGGGTGGAGATCGGCGCACCCACGCAGCGAGAGCGACTTGCATACTGCTGTGCAAACTCAAATGCGCCCAAGTACTCGTCGCCATAGCGCGGGCCACCGCTGTAGTGGATCGTCTGATCCTTGCGTCCATGGATATCCAGAAAAGGGCTTGTCGCTCCCCGCTTGAAACGCACTGTTTCTGGGTGCTTCGGATCTGAGCCCTTCTCTGCGCAGGCTTTCCACGTTCCCGAGTAGTACGCGGCAGACACTGCCGCGAATGCTGCGAATTCATCTGGCATTTCGCAGGCCAATTTGCCCACGAAACCGCCGCCGTTGGACATGCCAGTGGCATAGATACGGTTGGCGTCGATCTCGTAGGTAGACGAGATTTCGTCCAGGATGTCACGAACAAAGCGCACATCCTCTCCCTTTTTCACGCGCGCGTACGGGGCGCCCTCCCATGCACTACCCACTCCCTGTGGGTATGCCACGATCGCATCTTTGCCCGCCAGGCCCGTGTAGCGCGCCATCTGGTCTGCCTGCTCACGGTAGCCATGAAACGCAAAGATCAAAGGGATGGGCTTGCCGGGTTTGGCGGACTTTTCCTTCTTGGAGTACGGCTTTGCACCCTTAGGTACGTTGATGATGTACCGGCGGTCACGGTTGCTGGAATTGACCAGCAGAGTCTTATTCTGCCCTGGCTTCATGACATCGTGGATAGGGCGGAACTTCTTCGGGATACGCGCAACCGCAGGCGTGACCTGCACATTCTGGCTGGTAGGCGGGATCGCCACAGCCTCTGTAGGGGCATAGTCCGCGGGTTCTTTCACAGTGTTATGGGCCTGTGGATCCTCATGGGTAGCGTGAGTCAGTTTCTGCACTGTCACGCCCACGCCAGCGGCACAAACCAGGAGGAATGCTGCAAACGTTGTCGCCGCGATTCGGCGGCGGCGGAATTGCTGTTCTGTTGGCCGCCTATGCGCTGCGGCGTCTTCCCTGCGGTGCCTTCCAGCAGGTACTTCCTCATTGTTCTGGTTATGACGCCGTCTGTTCCCCCGCCAAGAATTTTCCGCAGCGTGTGCGCCGTAGCTTCTCGCCTGCGAAAACTCGGCCAGATGGTGATGCTTCTTTCGAGCAGAGTTTCCGCGCTCGCGACGGTGCGCGTCGCGGTTACTGGAGTCGAAAGGTTGGCGGTTCACGTGGACGATTGTTCTTTGCCCTTGCGCTTGTGTCAATCACCGCACCCCGTGTTCAAGATCACTAAGCCGTTCAGTGCGCTAAGGCTGCTACCGCTTAGCGGAAGTCTCGCGCCCCCGCATGCGCACCTGCGATCTCGCCTGCCGGGCGTAACTGAGTTTCCACCTGTTCCAATAGATCTGCCGTCACCGCAGCAGCTCCTTCTGCGTTGTGTACGATCCCTCGCACGACCAGGATCTTCGCATTCAATGCCACTGCCCGCTGCCGCGTCCACAGTCCTGGCGAGACCACAATATTCGCCAGCCCTGTCTCGTCTTCTAGCCCAAAGAACACCACTCCACCTGCGGTCATGGGACGCTGCCGATGTGTCACCACGCCAGCGACGCGCACGCGGGTGCCATTGGGAACGTGCAACAGACTGTCGGCGGTCACCACTGCTGCACCACATGCATTGCTTGCACCACTTGCACCGTTTGGGCGTCGATGCCACTGGTTCAGATACGAGCGGAGTAACTGCACCGGATGCTCATCAGTTGTTACGCCCGTTGCTTCTAGTTCTGACGCCGCCATCTCAAAAGCACTCATCCCCGGCAAAGCTGGCGCATGTACCCCGGACGTGCCCGGAAGCATTCCGGGGCGTTCGGTCGCAGCCACCCCGGCAGCCCATACCGCCTGGCGGCGGGTCAGTCCGAGACTCCCCAGCGCTCCAGCGCGAGCCAACTTCTCCACTTGAGCCGTGGTCAGGCCAGCCTCTCGCGATAGGTCCTCCACACTGGTGAAACGTCCGAGCCTTTCACGTGCTTCCACAATGCGCCCCGCTACTTCGGCGGAGATACCCTTTACTCCTCCGGCACCACTAAGTCCCAGGCGTATCTGCCCCACCGGCTCAGCGGTGCCGCGCCCTAGCCCATGAACTCCCGTTGGTCGGTTGGAACGTGGGGACGTCGCTAAGGGAACGACGGCATCGGCCTGCACGGCAGAAGCGTTCACGTCCACGGGAAGAACTTGCACTCCATGGCGGCGAGCATCCGCCAACAGGGATTGTGGCGAATAGAAACCCATCGGCTGTGCCCGCAGCAGCGCCACACAGAACTCCGCCGGGTAGTGATATTTGAACCATGCGGAGTAGTAAACAAGGGAGGCGAAGGACTGCGAGTGCGACTCGGGAAAGCCATAGCTGGCAAAGGCCACGATCTTGTCCCAGAGCCGATCCGCTACAGCGCCCATAATGCCGTTTTTATTCTTTAAACCCTGGTAGAAGCGCTTTTTCAATCGCTCCATCTTCTGCGGAGAACGTTTCGATCCCATCGCCCGACGCAAGGAATCAGCCTCGGCGCCGGTGAACCCCGCCGCATCCACGGCCATCTGCATCAGCTGCTCTTGAAATAGCGGAATGCCCAGAGTTTTTGTCAGCGCGGGCTCCAGGCATGGATGGTCAAAAGTGACGGGCTCCAGGCCATTGCGGCGGCGAATATACGGGTGCACGGAGCCGCCTTGAATGGGGCCGGGGCGGATCAGCGCTACTTCCACTACGAGGTCATAGAACGTACGTGGCTTCAGACGCGGCAGAGTGGACATCTGTGCGCGGGATTCCACCTGAAACACTCCCACTGCATCGGCACGGGCAAGCATTGCATAGACCTCCGATTCGGTAGGGTCCAGTCGCCAAAGCTCGACGTTCCGTCCGCGGTGCGCACGCACCTGATCCACCGCATGGTGAAGCGCTTCCAGCATGCCCAGCCCCAGCAGGTCGAACTTCACCAACCCCACGGCGGCGCAGTCGTCCTTATCCCACTGCACCACGGAGCGCCCCTCCATCCGCGCCCATTCTGTAGGTACGACCTGTGCGATAGGACGATCACAGATCACCATTCCCCCGGAGTGGATTCCTAGGTGTCGGGGATGATCCCGCATCTGTTCGGCGAGGTCATAAACAATCTCAGGGGTTTGTTCTGGGTGACGATTCCATGCGTCGATCTGACCCGGCGCGTAGCCGAGAGCCCGGCCAGCATCGCGGATCGCGCCACGGCGGCGATAGGTAATCACGTTTGCCACTTGCGCGGCATTCTCACGTCCATAGCGGGAGTACACGTATTGGATCACCTCCTCGCGTCTTCCCGACTCGATGTCGAGGTCAATGTCGGGCGGCCCGTCGCGTTCCGGGGAGAGGAAGCGTTCAAATAGCAGCCCCGACGCCACCGCGTCCACCGTCGTGATCCCCAGAGCAAAGCACACTGCAGAGTTCGCCGCAGACCCGCGTCCCTGGCAAAAGATGTTGTTCTCGTGACAGAAGGAGACAATGTCGTGGACGATGAGGAAGTAACCGGGAAAGCCTAAGCGTTCGATCGTTTCCAGCTCGCGGTCAATGGTGGCCCACGCCTGGTTGGCTGCTGCAGAAGAACCACGCCGTCCATAGCGCTCAGCTCCGCCACGGGCGGTAATAGCGCGCAACCAGGACATTTCCGTGTACCCCTCCGGTACGGGGAAATGCGGCAGGTTCGGTGCAACGAGATCCAGGGTGAAGGCGCATTCGCGGGCGACCTGCACGGAAGTCTCGACAGCACGGGCTAGCCACTCACAATCGCCGGCGAGCTGCAGCATCTCCTCCCCCGAGCGCAGCCACGAGCCGCCCACCGGGTGGACGGTCGGCTCTGCGGCAGCGACGTCTGTGCGTTCGCGCAGCGCCGCCTTCGCCCCGGCCAGCCGGGAGTGCTTCGGTGTGGCGCATGTAGGGGCACTGCTAACGATCTCACGCAGTCCGTAGTGCATCGCCAGGGCGTGGAGGCGTTCGTTGCGATCGGCATCCGCCGGGTTCATTGTGTGCTGCAACTCGACCACAACATTGGCCGTGCCAAAAAGCTTTATTAACCGCGCTGCCGTGTATGCGCTTGTCGTGCTTTCTGCCCACCGCCAGTCGAGAAGCACGAGCCAGTGGCCGCCCGCTCCCTCTGCTAGCTGGGAGAGGTCGGGGTACCGTACGGAATCTTTGTCGGGGTCGGCCATACGGGCGTCAGTAATAAGGCGACTTAGCCGCACATACCCTTCGCGTCCTTTGCACAGCACCGTGAGCGGCACGTCGAGGCTCAGCTCAGCACCGAACACCGTCGCGAGGTTCGTTTCGCCAGCATCGGAGCTCCCTGTGCTCTCAGCCACCGCCGTTGCGAAGCGCGCTGCCCCATAAAAGCCATCGCGATCTACACATGCAAGAGCACTTAGCCCCAGTTCGCGCGCCGCTGCAACCATTTCCTCGGGTTGGCTCGCGCCGCGCAGGAAGTTGTAGGTGTTGCAGGCATGAAGCTCGGCAAAGGCGATTCCGGTTTTTCTTGTTGACGCCCCTTCGCCCCCAGTTACTCCCGTCTCCTCCCCTATTCCTATTGCCCGCAGGTTCCGCAGTCCAGGCCCTTGTCCGGACAGCACGCTTTCGAGCTGTCTCCAACTCAGTGGTGACCCTAGGGAGAAACTCCTGGACTGTGGCTTGCGCGACTCATTAGACACAGGCCAACTATAGAACACATATTCTATTAATGGGTAATATGTGGCCGCTTCCGAAAAAGCTCAAACTAAAACTAGACTAAGTTGTTCATTTTGGTTTAGACTGCTACCTTAATCGCACAGTTCAGCCCGGACGTTCCAAAAAGATCCGGGCCTATGACAATCCAGGAGGATTCCCATGTCCCTTCGCCAAAAGGTTGCAGCCGGAGTAGCTGCGGTAGCTATGGCTTTCAGCCTTTCCGCCTGCGGCGGTGACGATGACACGATCAAGATCGGCACCACCGACCAGGGCCAAAAGCAGTGGCAGGTCTTCGAACAGAAGGCTAAGGAAGAAGGCCTGAATGTCGAGCTAGTTCCGTTCGGCGACTACAGCCTGCCGAACCGTGCTCTGCAGGACGGCGAAATCGTCGTCAACAACTTCCAGCACCTGATGTTCCTGGCTGACTTCAATGTCAACAACGACTCCAACCTGGTGCCGATCGGCGCAACCGAGATCATCCCGCTGGGCGTGTACTACCAGGATCACAGCGAAGTTAAGGACATCGAGGAAGCCGGCGAGGTCGCCATCCCGAACGACCCGACCAACCAGGGTCGTGCCCTCCACGTGCTGGCATCCGCCGGTCTAGTGAAGCTGAAGGACGATAAGGTTCTCTCCCCGACTCCGGCCGATGTTGATGAAAGCAAGTCCAAGGTCAAGGTCACCCCGGTTGATGCCGCCCAGACCGTAACCGCCTACAAGGACGGCACCCCAGCCGTCATCAACAACTCCTTCCTGGAGCGCGGCAACATCGACCCGAAGTCCTCCATTGTCCAGGATGACCCGAAGGCAGAGGCTGCAAAGCCATTCATCAACGCCTTCGTCACCACCGAGGAGCACAAGGACGATGAGGATCTGAAGAAGCTCATCGACGTCTGGCACTCCAAGGACGTTCAGGATGCCCTGAACGAGCAGTCCAAGGGCACCTCCGTCGAGGTCAAGATGGGCCCAGACGAGCTGTCTAAGATCCTGAAGGACACCGAAAAGCAGATCAAGAAGTAGCTCCCTTCCCTAACCCCCACTCTCAAAAGAGGTTCCCTATGGCTTCAGACGCGAAACCTAGCGTCGACCAGCCCAGTGCCGGCACCACCGGCACGAGCAACACTGGCACGAGTAGCACCGGCACAGACATCGTCTTCCGCGATGTGACGAAGGTTTTCAAGCAGGGCAAGAAAGAAATTCGAGCCCTGCAGGACATCAACACTCATATCCCGGCGGGATCCATCGTCGGCATTATCGGCTACTCCGGTGCAGGCAAGTCCACCCTCGTCCGTCAGATCAACGGCCTGGATCGCCCCACCAGCGGGCAGATCCTGCTGGATGGCCAGGACATCGTTCCCCTACCGGAATCGCAAATGCGCAAGCTGCGCAGCGATATCGGCATGATCTTCCAGCAGTTCAACCTTTTCTCCTCCCGCAACGTGGCAGGCAACGTGGCCTACCCACTACGCCTGCAGGGCATGCCTAAGCAGCAGCGCGAGGAACGAGTGAAGGAGCTGCTGGAGTTCGTCGGCCTTTCCGATAAGGGCAAGGCCTACCCGGAGCAACTCTCTGGCGGTCAGAAGCAGCGCGTCGGCATCGCCCGCGCGCTGGCTACCAACCCCAGTTTGCTGCTGGCCGATGAAGCCACCAGTGCATTGGACCCCTCCACCACGCGCGACGTGTTGGAGCTCCTCCGCAAGGTCAACCGTGAGCTCGGCATCACCATCGTCGTGATCACTCACGAGATGGAAGTTGTGCGCGCCATCGCGGACTCCGTCATCGTGATGGAGAACGGCCGCATCGTGGAACAGGGCAGCGTTTACGAAGTCTTCTCCAACCCGCAGACGCAGACTGCGGCCAACTTTGTGGCCACTTCCCTGCGCAACACTCCGGATATGGTTGAGGCCGAGGCGCTACAGTCCGAGCACGGTCGCCTCTTCACTGTGACTATGGCCGAGGGAATTGGTTTCTTCGACGCCGTATCCAAGCTGTCTGCTGCAGGAGTGACGGTCAACATCGTCCACGGTGGCGTCACTACCCTTCAAAACCACAGCTTCGGTCGCCTTACCTTGCGCTTGACGGCGCACGATGCCGCCGGCGAGCAGGCAATTGAGGAGTTCCACAGCCATATGCAGTCCTCCACCGAGATTGAGGAGATCCGATGAACACGATGACCCTCGCGCAAATGGATTGGGATCGCTACGGCAACACGTTCCAAAAGGCCATTTTCGACACGCTCTACATGGTCTCGATCACGCTTGTGATCTCCTCGGTTCTAGGCCTGATGATCGGCCTGCTACTGTTTACCACCCGCAAGGGCGGCATTCTGCAGAACCGTGCGGTCTACTGGGTAACGAACTTCCTGGTGAACTTCATCCGCCCGATCCCGTTCATCATCTTGCTGACAGCGATCGGTCCGCTAACTGACCTAGTGGTGCAGAGCCGTATCGGCACCGAGGCCGCGATCGTCGGTATGGTCGTCGCCGCGACTTTCGGCGCCGCCCGCATCTTCGAGCAGAACCTCGTGGCCATCGACCCGGGCGTGATCGAGGCGGCCAAGGCGATGGGTGCCTCGCCGCTGAAGATCATCTTCTCGGTAATCATCCCTGAGGCGCTGGGGCCGCTGATCCTAGGCCTGACCTTTATGTTTATCGCCATTGTCGATATGTCCGCCATGGCGGGATACATCGGCGCCGGTGGCTTGGGTGACTTCGCGATTGTCTACGGTTATCGCTCGTTTAATGACGCCGTAACGTGGACGACCGTTGCAGTAATCATCGTCATCGTGCAGATCGCGCAGCTGGGCGGAAACTGGCTGTCGAAGAAGATCATGCGCCGCTAGTTAGCAACGAAACCCCGGGTGCTAGTTCAAATCTGAACTGCCCCGGGGTTTTTCTATGGGTTTAGAACTCCGCGTCCCACGTCACGGTCTGTTTGGGCTTCTTGTCGCAAGAGGGAACGGATGTACCACCCGAGCGCGAAGTCAGGCGCACCGTGATTTCTTTATGTGCACCAGCTTCGTCGGTAACGCGCACAATGCGCACCTCGGTGCCAGCGTCCGTGGCTTCAGCCTCGGCTGCTTCCGGCTTACGAACGTGCATCGTTGCCAGTTTGACGGGGCGGCCTTCTTTAGACATCTTCTCCGCGACGGCAAGCTCCGCGACCTGCCCAACCGGATCCCACAGCCCGCGGCCGCGGCAGCCTTCCAGCCACAGTTCGCCCTGCTTGGCGCGTTCCAGCATGCTGCGAGCTCCGGCAGTGCCGAGTCGGCCATAGGAGTAGTTGGTCGGCAGCAGAATCATGGAGGGAGCAAAGCGATGCCCCTTGGTGTGGGAGGATTCCCAGACTATTTCTCCGTATTCGGCGGTGAGCTCGTCGGCGACAGGACGGCCGAATACTGCGCAGCATTTGTCGCGTTTACCGTGAGTACACACCAGTAACAGCGGACCGTCGATGCGCTGACCGCCGGCTGCGCCGGGAGCGCTGAGGTCAAGATCGAGCAGTGCCTCCGGACCGGATATCTGCAGACTTTCGAGAATGGGCGTGGGATCATCGCCATAGCCCTCGGCCCAGCTGATGTAGAGCTGGCGGGTGGGGTTGGCGGCACGTTGCTGGCCTTCCCGGCCGGGACGCCGGATGAACTGCAGCTGAGCATTGTTTTCTGCGAGGAATTTCTCAATTTTTGTGCTGAGCTCCTTCCCCAAGGCATCGCCGTCGAGGATATCGTGCCCCCAGGCGGTGAGATGCTCCAGGGCAAGGACCAAGCGACCCGGCTTAGCGGTGCCAGGAAGAGTCTCATCGGTCCGTTGGGAGCACATGTCCGCGTAGACTCCGCCTAAGGTGTCAGCGCTGGTTTTGGGCTGTCCGGCCTGGGCGTTTCTAGTTGTTGGCATGTTATCTAGAGTAGCAAGTTACGGGGGGCATAGCTTTGCTAATAGGTGGCTTCGATCCGCCATTGTTTCCCTTTGCACACCAGTAGAAATGCCTGTTCGCCCGGCGCGTCATGACGGGTATTGCGCGTTTCCTCCTCACGGGGTGACATCCGGGCAGAGATCTGCAGTCGGGCATAGCGCTTCCCCTCTGCCCACCAGTGTTCATCAACGGGCCAGGGGCCAGCCCAGCCGGTGATGTGCAATCGTCGGCCACCCCAACGCAGAGTTTCCGGTGGTGCGCTCATCAAACCCCGGCCTGTAACGTGCACTGGATTCTCGTGGCGGTCCAGTAGCGTCAGTCGTGCTGCGGGGTGTGCGGCGCTGGGGTTGCGGGCGTCACGTGATCCGGGTGCCCCGATCAAGCCGGGCAGGGGGTGCAGGAGCTGACCTTCCCACTGGCGAGTAGTCAGGGCGGTAATGGCCTCTGGGTCGTCTTCTCCATAGGGAACGGTAACGATGCGCTGCGCCACTGCACGACCGCCGCGGTGGATGGGACGCAACACACGGTTCATACCAATCAACGCTTGCGCCCGTCCGGCGGCAGCCCGCGCGGCCCGGATACCTTCGTCTGGCCCACCCCATAGTGGCGCGGCGAGGCTCCCTGCTGGGACGGTTTCCACGGGCACAAGCTCAATGCATGTGACACCAGCAGTGCTATCCGCCCAGTCGAACCCAGCATCAGCCCCAACATCAGCATCCGCGTTAGCTCCCGCACCTGCTCGCAGGCGGGTGAGCCAACCGTCTAGTTGCCAGCGCACTCGCTGGGCTGTGTCTTGTTCCGAGAGGGGCTCACGGCACCGCCAGAGCCGCTCAATAACGGTCGGCCCAGCATAGCCAGCTGGGGGTTCCAAGTAGGCCCGCACAGCCAGGCGCAGGCAGGCCTCCCCCGCTGCGAAGAGTTTATTATGCAGCGCAGTGGCCACATGCCGGGCAATGAAAGCGGCGGTTTCAGTGCGGGCGATAGGCTCCTCTGCTTCGTAGCGCAGTTCTAATTCTTCGCGGCGTCGTCGGGGCGCGACATCCCTATCCACATGGCCACTGGCAATGCGGTGCCAGGTCACGGCCTCCTGCCCGAAACGCGCTGCTACGTCTGCCCGTGGAAGGTCGGCAAAGTCTCGCATCGTACGCAGCCCCAACTGCTGCAACGTAGCGCTTAGCTGTACGGGGGCGCGCAGCTCCGGCTCAATTCCCAACACGTCGATCGGTAGTTCGGCGATAAACTCTGTGCTCTCTCCCGGAGGGATAGTCCTGCCCAGCCGTGCTGCCCATACCGCCGACACCAGGTCGTCGGCCACCCCTGCCATACAGTCAGCGTGAATCCGTGCGGCAGCGTCCAGCAACTTTTCCACCGCAGTGTCCTCGTCACCGTAATACCTGGATAGTGCATCCACAGGGAAGGCCAGTAATCCTGGTCGCAGGGTCTCCACCATCGCACTAACGTCCTGCAGTGCGTTCAGTACATCCTCGTGTACCGCCGCTTGCCGGTTCGGATCATCCGCAGCCACGTTCAACTGTGGATAGGCCGCCAACGCGTGACGCTGCTTCATACCGATCTTGACGCCGTGGCTCCGCGCAGCCGCGTTGCAAGCCAGAACTCGGTAGTCCGTAATCACCGCAGCAGGCGCCAACACATCCCACCCATGTGATTGAGCCTGAACATACACCGGCCAATCCGGAAACCACAGCACAGCCACTCGTACATTGCGGGGCGCCTGTGTTGCGCTCCCTGCTGTGCTACCCGAGGCTCTCCCCACTGCTCTACCCAGAGTGGGCATAAGTCACGCCTTCTATACCTGCTGCATCTGCTGCGCCTGTATCCACAACATTCTCAGCACCAATCGTCGCCTGCACTGTACGTGGCGGTTGGGCCTTCCCCCACACGCGTCCCTCGATCGCCACGGCGCGGATCCGCCCACCACCGCGGCGCAACCCTTGCACACCACATACGTGCAGATCCACATGCATCCTCGCTTGTGGCCACGCCTGCCCACACACCAGCAGGGCGCATTCGCTTTTCCGCAGCCGTGCCTCCACCGGTCGCATAAAAGTCGCACTCACAGCACCGCTCTGCCCGCCGGCTGCGAACAGCACCGCATCCATCCCCTCTACCAGCGTCCCTAACACCGCTGCGGTATGTGGTGTGGAGTCTGGTACGAGCACTAGCCTTTCCACATCCCCACCAGCAGCAGCCACTGCCGCAATCGCCAGTCGCGGATAGTCCACCACCGCCACGCACATCCCCTGCGCTGTGAGATGTGCGAGCATATCCACCAATACTGCGGGACAGTCCGACACCTGCGTTGCCTGCCCGCGCGCCACCCCACCGCCCGGTAGGTGCTCGGCCAGCCACTGCGGCACCGGCGCAACACGCACATTGTCTTTTCTTTGTGACGCCTCGTTCCCCGTCGGCACTACCTCCAGTACCGAAGCGCTGGAAATACCGGATGTCAGAGCGCCTCCAGATTCGATCTGCCGCATCTTGTGCCGCAAACTGGCGATCGTCGTTGCCTCCACCTGCCGTGTAGTCTGCTTTCTCGCCTGTGTTTCGGCCTGAGCCATACCCGTCACCTCCCTTCCCTGTTCCACCGCAACATGTTCTAGGCATCTTCTATCAGTGCCCGTGGACATGGCTGCACAACCAACAACACATATTAGAACACGTGTTCTATCTTGATGGTTGCGAATATATCCCTCCCCTAAAGAGACGTCAAACACGCGACTAAAGACGCAGGCCGGAAGGGGCGGAGAAGGTGGCGTCACCTAGAATGGGCAGTCATGAGCTCCAAAAACCGCAACGAGCCCGTCATTACCCCACCTACCGTCGTGCGCGCCATTGGGTCGGCACTTTTCGGCCTAGCGGTAGGCATCATGGCAGCTCCGCTAGCGCCTGGCTTTCAGGTCATTGTCTTGGTAGCCACCGTCGGTGCAGCGCTGTTGCTAACGTTTAGCCACCCATATCGCAGGCAGGTGCGCGAAGAAGTAGAAAAACGCGGCGAGCGCTATCGCACCAGCGCATCGCAGGTTGCGCCACTATTCCCACTGTGGATCGCCCTCATGGCGATACCGCTACTCAATACTCGCTCGTGGGCGTTGATGGCTATCGCGTGGGTTATCGCAGGAGCATACACCTGGTTCGTTTACCCACAGATCGACGGCACGGCGCACATCAAGCCAATCGGTACGGCCAAGAAGAAGCGCTAGTACACAAGAAACAGCCCGCCCCCACCATGCGGCGGAGACGGGCCGAAAAGTTCTCGGCTTTAAGTTAAGAGCCGGAGATCGAGGAGCCGGAAGCACCCGAGCCAGACGGAGCAGTGCCCTTCTTCACGACAATCGGAGTGCCATTGTCGAAGACCTTGTAGTTATTAACCACAGCACCAACCTTTAGTCCAGCACCGTTCTTGTAGGTGCCTTCCTTCTCTGGAACCTTCCACGTGAAGTCCAGCAGCAGCGGAGTGGCCGTATCAACAGTGGGCTTGTGCTTGATCAGCAGCCCTTCCTCCCAGGAAACATGAACCTCGGTCTTGTCCTTGTTCTGAGTCACTGCATACTCGCTCTGCCCCAGCTCGTGGACAGAGTCACCGCCGATCAGACTTCCCTTAATACGCTCAACCTTGAGCAGCTGGAACCCCTTAGGCATCCACTCAATAATCTCGTTAACGGTGGTCTTACCCTTGACGCCCTGAACCTCAACGCGAGTCTTTACAGTAGCCCCCGGAGCAACGGTAGTCGCACCGTGAACCTGCTTGTACAGATCAACATTAAAGGCCGGACCGCCAAGGTTACCCAGCTTAACCTTGGCACCCTGCGGAACATCCAGATCCTTCTTGCCACCAAGGGAGCCAACCAGTCCACCTAGGGAACCAGCCGGAGCTGCAGAAGCAACACTTACCCCACCGAAAGCCAATGCAGATGCTGCAGCGATGGCAGTTGCGCTACGAACAAACTTGGAAGTCATAGATATGTACCTTTTCTATGGGAAATGCGAAATAGAAATGAAAACCCAACTTTTGCATAGCCATGCAAAATGACTATGCGGTACAGCTTAACCTAGTTTGAGGCGCAAAATAAGAATTCCGGAAGTTTTTCTTACTCCCACTCAATGGTTCCCGGCGGCTTGCTGGTTACATCCAGCACAACGCGGTTTACTTCCTCCACCTCATTAGTGATACGCGTCGAGATTTTCTCCAGCACATCGAAAGGAATGCGCGTCCAGTCCGCAGTCATTGCATCTTCACTGGACACCGGACGCAGCACGATCGGGTGACCATAGGTGCGCCCGTCGCCCTGCACGCCCACGGAACGCACATCTGCCAACAGCACCACCGGGCACTGCCAGATCACGTCATCCAAGCCAGCGGCAGTCAGCTCCGCGCGGGCAATCGCGTCGGCAGCGCGCAAAGTCTCCAAACGCTCCTCGGTTACCTCACCGATGATGCGGATGCCCAAGCCTGGTCCCGGGAATGGCTGGCGCGCTACGATTTCCTCCGGCAGACCCAACTCGCGACCCACTGCACGTACTTCGTCCTTGAACAGCAGGCGCAGTGGCTCTACCAGCTCAAACTCCACATCGTCCGGCAGGCCGCCGACGTTGTGGTGGCTCTTGATGTTTGCGGTACCAGTGCCTCCACCGGATTCCACAACATCCGGGTACAGAGTGCCCTGTACCAGGAAGTCCACACTGGCCCCCTCCGGGGCATCGGCCAGCACACCGGCAACGGCGCGCTCGAAGGAGCGGATAAACTCCGCGCCAATAGCCTTACGCTTTGCCTCTGGTTCGCTCACACCGGCCAATTTGTTCAGGAATGCCTCGCGCTCATCCACCGTCACCAGCTTCGCGCCGGTGGCAGCCACAAAGTCCTTCTCCACCTGCTCGCGCTCACCGGCGCGCAGCAGGCCATGGTCTACGAATACGCATGTCAGGCGATCACCGATTGCGCGCTGCACAAGCGCAGCGGCCACCGCGGAATCCACGCCTCCTGACAGGGCACAAATCGCGCGTCCTTCGTCGCCGATCTGCTCGCGTACCTGCTCGATAAGCTGCTCGGCAATGTTGCCCGCGGTCCACGTCGGCTCCAGGCCTGCGGTCTCCAGCAGGAAGCGGCGCAGCACCTCCTGCCCCTTCGGAGAGTGCAGCACCTCTGGGTGGTACTGCACACCCGCCATGCGCTTTTCCGGGCATTCGAAGGCAGCCACCGGCGCACCCTCGGTGCGGGCGGTCACGGTAAAGCCCTCCGGGGCCACAGATACGGAGTCGCCGTGGCTCATCCACACCTGCTGGTTACTGCCCATGTCTGCGTGGAGTACGCCAGCTTCCGATTGAATCTGCAGCTCGGTACGTCCGTATTCACGCTGGCCGGTCTTTGCAACGGTGCCACCCATGGCCTGAGTCATCGCCTGGAATCCATAACAGATACCGAATACCGGCACGCCCAGTTCCAACAGTCCGGGTTGAAGCGAGGGGGCGTCATCCGCGTAAACAGAAGAAGGACCACCGGAAAGAATCAGAGCCGCAGGGTTCTTCGCGGCAACCTCTTCGGCAGACATGGTGTGCGGGATGACCTCGGAATACAGGTTAACCTCGCGCACACGGCGGGCAATGAGCTGTGCGTATTGCGCACCGAAATCCACGACAAGCACGGGCCGTGGAGCGGCGGCAGCTGGGTCTTGTTGAGTCACAGTTCCTAACCTTAACGCACGTCCACCCCGCGCAGCACACCGGTGGCGCTACCCCCGGTTATCCGCGAAACGCTGCTTGTACCAATCCATCGACGGCGGAGAGAAAATCAGCGCCAACGATACCGCTGCCACCACCCCGAAGATTGCCGCCAGCCAGAACACTCCCGACTGGATCACCGTAATCGTAATCAGCACCAAAGTGACGTGCGTGAGCACCAGCCCCGACACACCCCATGTGCGCCCCTGAATAATCATCGCCCCGAACAACACGAAGGCGAAGAAATACAGCCCCACCATCACGCCAGTCGCGCCGACGTTCATCTTCACTGTCTCGTCGCCATGCTGCGGCTGGTAGCCCAGGTAGAGCACGATCGTGGCGATGATGCCGATCACGCCGATTATTATTGACGCCCACGACAGCACCGCTAGTTGCATCGGCAACCGGTCAGTTGTGCGCTGCCACCACTGGGAAATCTTCATGCGGATCAGTTATGTTCTTTCTTTTTCTTAGCGAACGACCAGGTCGACCTTTTGGAAGCTCTTGATATCCGTGTAGCCACACTTTGCCATCGAGCGACGCAGAGCACCGATAATATTTTCATCGCCAACTGGGTTGGAGGTCGGACCAAAAAGCAAGGTCTTCAATGGCTGTGGCTCACCCAGGCCAACTTCTTCCACCACACCGCGCGGCAACTGCGGGTGACCTGCAGTGGATGGCCAGTACCAGTTCGGGGCGCCTGCAGAAGCTGCGGTAGCCAAGGGCAGGCCCAGAGACACCGCATCAGCGCCGCAGGCGATGGCCTTTGCCACGTCGCCGGAACGGGTCAGCGAAGAGTCGGCGATGATGTGCACATAACGGCCACCCGTCTCATCCAGGTAGTCACGACGCGCAGCAGCCGCATCGGCGATGGCAGTAGCCATCGGCACATCGATACCCAGGGACTCGTTATTGGTGGTGTGGCCGGAGCCAATGATCACACCAGCGGCGCCCGTGCGCATCAAGTGCATTGCGGTAGTGTAATCCACCACGCCGCCGGCGATGACTGGAATGTCCAGGCTGCCGATGAACTCCTTCAGATTCAGTGGCTCACCATCGCGGTGCACGTGCTCGGCGGAGACCAAGGTTCCCTGCACCACCAGCAAATCCATACCGGCCTTAATCAGCACCGGAGCTAGTTCGCGGGCGTTCTGTGGGGAAACTCGGACGGCAAAACGCACGCCCGATTCCCGCACCTGGTTCAGGCGCTCCTGCAGCAGATCCACATTGAGCTCCAGGGAATGCAGGCGCTGTAGCTCCGCGTTGGCGCCGAAGATACCGGAGTCCGAGGTGGCGTCCACACCTTCCTCGTCGAACAGGGCAGCATCGGCTTTTTGGGCAGCTTCAACGACCCCGCGCAGGGCAGCGTCCAGATCTTCCACGCGACCCCACAGGCCTTCGGCGTTGATTACTGGCAGACCGCCCAGCTGGCCGAACTCGATAGCGAATTCAGGAGTAACGATCGAGTCGGTCGGGTGGGACATCAGTGGAATATCGAACGAATATGCATCGATCTTCCACGACGTGTCTACATCGTGCGAGCTGCGGGTACGCCGCGAGGGAACGATGTCGATCTGGTTCAGGCCATACACCCGGCGCGCGGTGCGCGAGCGTCCGATGTCCACATATTCCTGCATGAGGGTGTCACTCCTAAAAAGTGTGCTCTGACTAGCTAAGGCTGGGTTTTAGCGATTCGGGTTGTAGTTCGGAGCTTCCATGATGCCCTGCACGTCGTGCGGGTGGGACTCACGCAGGCCTGCACCGGTGATGCGTACAAATCGTGCGTTCTGCAGCTCCGAGATCGTCGCCGCGCCCGTGTAGCCCATCGCTGCGCGCAGGCCACCGACCTGCTGGTGCAGGATGGAGCTGATGGAACCGCGGAAGGGGACGCGCCCCTCGATACCTTCCGGCACCAGCTTCTCCTCGGACTTCACATCTGCCTGGAAGTAACGATCCTTGGAGTAGGAGCGCTTCTCGCCGGTAAGGCCGCGCCCTTGCATCGCACCCATGGAGCCCATGCCGCGGTAGCGCTTGTACTGCTTGCCGTTGATGGTCACGATCTCACCGGGGGTCTCAGCGGAGCCGGCGAGCATGGAGCCCAGCATGACGGTGGATGCGCCGGCGGCCAGTGCCTTGGCGATGTCCCCGGAGAACTGCATGCCACCGTCGGCGATGATCGGCACGCCTGCCTTCTTGGCCGGCACGGAGGCCTCCATGATGGCCGTGATCTGCGGAGCACCAACACCGGCAACAACGCGGGTGGTGCAGATGGAGCCGGGGCCAATACCGACCTTGATAGCGTCAGCGCCTGCCTCGATCATGGCCTGTGCGGCCTCGCGAGTAGCCAAGTTGCCGCCGACGACGTCGACGCGGTCGCCGAACTCCTTCTTCACGCGGGAAACCATGTCCAGCACGCCACGGTTGTGTGCGTGGGCGGTGTCGACAATCAGCACGTCCACGCCAGCATCTACGAGGCTGCCAGCACGGGTCCATGCATCTTCGCCAGTACCAATGCCTGCAGCGGCCAGCAGGCGACCAGAGGAATCCTTGGCAGCCAGCGGGTACTGCTCGCGCTTTGCGAAGTCCTTCACCGTGATCAGGCCAGTCAGCTTGCCTGCACCATCGACGATGGGCAGCTTTTCCACCTTATGCTCAGACAGCAGGCTGAGGGCAGCTTCGGCAGATACGCCTTCCTGGGCGACAACCAGCGGCATGGGGGTCATGGCTTCGGAGACCTTGCGGCTGAAGTCAGTCTCGAAGCGCATATCACGGTTCGTGAGGATTCCCACCAGCACGCCTTCATCGTCCACCACAGGCAGGCCGGAGATGCGGTAGCGAGCACATAGCTCGTCCACCTGTTGGATGGTCATGTCCGGGGAAGCGGTGATTGGGTCGGTAACCATGCCGGCCTCGGAGCGCTTCACGATTTCTACCTGCTGTGCCTGGTCCTCGATGGAGAGGTTACGGTGCAGCACGCCGATGCCACCGTGGCGAGCCATGGCTACTGCCATGCGAGCTTCCGTCACCGTATCCATTGCCGCGGAAGCCACGGGAATGTTCAAGTTGATGTTGCGGGTGAACTGGGTGGCGGTATCCACTCCGGAGGGGATCACTTCAGACGCTGCGGGCAGCAACAAGACATCGTCGAAGGTCAGTCCGACCAGAGCAACCTTGTTGGGGTCGTCGCCACCGGTGGAAACTGGGTAGGTGTTCGCGTTCATCTCAGGGTTTGTCACGGGTTGCCCGACCTTCCTTTAGAATTTTCTGCTACTCAAACTCACCGGGATTGCTCACCAGGGAGTTCTCGCCGTCTTCTCGCCGATGTACTACAGAATAACCCCTTGAGGCGCATTTTTGTTTCCCGGGGTTGGGTACTGACCCTGGCTCGAATCCAATCGTGTTTTTGCTTTCCACCACCGACCACAGGGTACGGTGTTGATGTGAGCTTTAACCACGATCAAATGCCGCCGGATCCTTTCGCTGATGATCCCAATGACCCAGCGTCTTTCCTGGATCCTGACGAGTTCGACGGAGCTGTGCCGCCGCTGTCTCCCGACGAGGTTCAGGCTCTGCGGGAAGATCTGAAAAATGTCCGTGATTTCCGCAAGCTGCTGGAGCCCCGTGGGATTCGTGGCGTGGCGATGTTGTGTGAGGACTGCGAGGATACGCACTTCTACGATTGGGACATCATCGAGTCGAATATCACGACGATGCTCAACAATGAGCTTGTCCCTGTGCACGAACCATCGGCACAGCCAAATCCAAATAATTACGTGACCTGGGATTATTGCCTGGGCTACGCGGACGCTATCGATTTCGCGTTCCACGGCCTGCGCCCGCCGTTTCTGTAGGGGTAAGTAAGTTAGCTGCCCTCAATCGGAGCTGGGGCATCTACGGGCGCGCTATAGCCATCCAATGTAGGTCGTGGCTCTGGGTGCGACACCGTGGGTTTGGCGGTCGGCGTCGGCTTCTCCGGGTGAGGCGTAGCCACTGGCTCACTGGGCTTCGTAGGCGCGATCGGGCCGACTGGCAGACCTGGCTCCGGCTGCATGGAGGATTCAGTTCCGCCCAGAATAATAGTGGTGGTCGGGATTTCCTCCACGGTGGTGAGCGGAGCTCGGGACTCGGTGACAGTAGACTTGTCCGCCTCGTCCTTTTCCTTTTTGTCTTTCTTATCCTTTTCGCGGTCTTTATCGTCGCGGTCGGTCTTATCTGCGATGTTCTCTTCCTTTAGGACGCCCTCTTGTCCGCCGGAGACATCTTCACCGACACCGCTGGAGTCCAGCGCCTCGGCCGACCCCCTCTCGGCCGATTCCTCGTGCTTTACATGTGCTCCTTGAGAATTGGAATATGCCGCATACCCTAGGCCGCCAACTGCCAAAGCGGCAGCCACACCACCAGCCACCAACATGCTGGTCAAGGACACACCTCCAGCTGCTGCGGCTTTCGCACCTGTGCGCAGCAAACGAGAATTCTGGCCGGTCGTACCGTCAGCCAACTCGGGTTCTTCGTCCGGGAAGAGGAAGCTTACGTCCGGTGCGGGTGGAATATCCCGATGGAGCGCTTCGCGGGTCGCAACCAGCTCGGCAAACAATGGATCGTTGGAGTCGAAGCTTTCAGTTTTCGGGATCAACTCCCCCCGACCGATCGCATCGAGAATGCGATCCAAGTCCAGGATCGAGGAGAAACTCTCCTCGTCTCCCCAGAAGTCGTCATTCTGTGCCATGGCGTTAAACCCTTTTCTTTATTGAAATCACTTGAAGGTAACTACCTACTTTGGATGATCCCGTGTTTCTTCAGCTTCGCCACTGCCCTATGCTGCGCTACCCGGACGGCGGTGGGCTTCGATCCTACAATCTCCGCGGTCTCTTCCGCTGTGTAGCCGTGCACCACGCGGAGGAGAAGAATTTCTTTTGATTTCTCACTCAGAATATCGAGCTTTTTAACCAAGTCGTTACACGAATCTTGACTCAAATACACCTCTTCGGGGGAATCCTGGAAAGATTCTTCCTCCGGAAGCTCTTCCGCCGGATCGGACATGTCCCGCTGGCGCGAGCGATAGGCGTCCGTAATCTTGTTCCGCGCCACTTGGTAGACAAAAGCCATAAACGGCGCGCCGGTGTCTTGATAACGTGGCAGCGCCTTAGCTACCGCGATGCACACGTCCTGAGCGACATCCTCAGGCGTCGGATAGCCATGAGAGCTCAACTTACTACGGCAGAATACGACCACCCTGGGGTAAATGAGCTTAATAAGGTCATTAGCCGCCCGGCGGTCCCGTGCAATGGCCGCCGGCAGGAGATCTTGAATCTCCTTATCAGCATTCCAAGCTGCCGCCATCGCCTCTTCTCCGTCAAGCTTTCGAATGTCAATACCAATGTGGGTTGAAACTATCACACCGCGCCGACAGTCCCGGATCGGTTAGGGAGGGACTGTTCGAATACTCCTCACACGCGTGCAATCAATTAAACCCGACCCATGTTCCCAATTTCCTGAGTTTTCCCAATCTTTACCTCCCACTGTCTCCCCATCTCCTCCCCTCCTTTTCCTTCCCTCTCTCTTCTAGCTCAGCCGCACCGGGGCTGCGCACCCGTAGTGGGAAACGGCAGTACAGGATTTTTCTTAGCCCCCTTTGGGGGAATCTGGGCGTGGCGACGAAACAAGTTAATCAATTGTTCAACTAATCGTATTTCCGCAGGTTAATAGCTACAGACTTTCGGAGAATGTATAGCAAAACAGCTTTCCGACACCCGCAGGGCACCAACCCTTTACCTAAAATTTACTTAAGGATTGGAACCTCTCTGACGTCACTACAAGTGAGCATCTGACTTTTTCACGAGGAGTTTCCACCTAATGCCACAGCCCAGCCAGCTTCCGGGACCAGCATCGTCGACTTGGGAATGGCAGCTTCACGGCGCATGCCGTGGAGCCGATTCTTCCGTCTTCTTCCACCCGGACGGCGAGCGTGGCCGTGCTCGCGCCATGCGTGAACACCGTGCCAAGGCCATCTGCCGCGAGTGCCCTGTCATTGAGCAGTGCCGTAACCACGCCCTCAGCGTGGGCGAGCCCTATGGCATTTGGGGTGGCCTCAGTGAATCTGAGCGCGACGCAATCTTGCGCCCCACTTCCCGCAACCGTGGCCGCCGCGTAGCCTCCTAAGGCCACTACGCCACATCTTTTAAGCTTCACAATCATCCACGCTGTGCACAACGCAAAAAGAGGATGCTTCCCAACATCCTGGGAAGCATCCTCTTTTTGTTTATCTGCCTTGCTAGCTTTAGGCAGGTTCGCAGTGGTTAGTGCACGTGGCCTGCGTGTGCGCCTGCATTAGCAGCAGGCTCTGCAGGCTTATCCACCACAGCAGTTTCGGTGGTCAGCACCATGCGGGCAACGGACGTTGCGTTCACCACCGCAGAGTGGGTGACCTTAACCGGATCAATAATTCCCTGTTCCAGCAGGTTGCCGTACTCCAGGGTAGCGGCGTTAAAGCCAGAGCCATTCGGCTGCTCGGCGGTACGGGCAACTACTACAGCACCGTCGAGACCGGCATTGTCCGCGATCCAGAACGCTGGACGGCGCAGGGCGCGAGCCAAGGAGCGCAGGCCGATACTTTCGTCGCCTTCAGCCTGGCGAGACATCTCTTCGATCTCGGTAGCGATCTGCACCAGCACGGAGCCACCGCCAGCAATTACGCCTTCCTGGCTCGCAGCACGGGCTGCGTTGATCGCATCCTCGATGCGCAGCTTGCGCTCGTTAACCTCGGTTTCAGTTGCGCCACCAGCACGGATGACAGCAACGCCACCCGAGAGCTTTGCCAGGCGCTCCTCGAACTTCTCCTTATCCCAGGAGGAGTCAGTGCGCTCAATGTCACCACGGATCTGGTTGCGACGCTCTTCGACAGCCTCTGCAGAACCAGCACCATCGACCAGTACGGTCTCTTCCTTGGTGATGTTCACGCGACGCGCGGTGCCCAGCTGCTCCAAGGTGGTCTCGGAGAGCTTGTGTCCCAGCTCGCTATCGATAACGGTAGCGCCGGTGACGATTGCCAGATCGTCCATGAATGCCGCACGACGATCGCCGAAGTACGGAGACTTCACGGCGGCGACCTTCAGCGACTTGCGGATGGCATTCAGCACGAGCATCTGCAGCGGCTCGCCTTCGATATCCTCCGCCACGATCAACAGCGGCTTACCGGAATTAGCAACCTTCTCCAGCACCGGCAGGAAGTCCGGAAGGGAGGAGATCTTCTCGCGCACCAGCAGGATCAGTGGGTTCTCCAGCTCTGCGTGGCCGGTCTCCTGATCCGTGACGAAGTACGGGGAAAGGTAGCCCTTGTCGAAGGAGACACCCTCGGTAACGATGGACTCGTCTTCGATGGACTGCGACTCCTCAACCGTCACAACGCCATCCTTGCCCACCTTGTCAAAGGCATCGGCAACCATGGCACCGATCTTCTCGTCGCGAGAAGAAACGGTGGCGACGTTGGCAATTGCGGCATTGTCTGCAACCGGCTGCGCCAGCTCGCGTAGGAGCTCCAATACACGCTCGGTCCCCTTCACGATGCCGCGGTTCACAGCGATCGGGTTAGCACCTGCCGCCACGGTACGCAGCCCCTCGTTAATGAGGGCCTGAGCCAACAAGGTGGCGGTGGTAGTGCCGTCTCCGGCGATGTCATTGGTCTTGATGGCGACGGACTTCACCAGTTGGGCACCCAGGTTCTCGAAGGGGTCCTCCAAGTCAATGTCGCGCGCAATGGTCACGCCATCGTTGGTTACGGTCGGGCCACCGAAGGCCTTATCCAGCACGACATTTCGACCGCGCGGGCCTAAGGTCACCTTCACCGCGTCCGCCAGGGCGTCGACGCCCTTCTGTAGGCCTTCACGGGCCTCTTGATCAAATGCGATGAGTTTAGACATGCAGCTACCCGCTTACTTTTCGATGACTGCGAGGATGTCGCGCTGGCTAAGCAGCAGGTACTCTTCGCCGTTGTACTTCAGCTCGGTGCCGCCGTACTTGGAGAAGACGACCGTGTCGCCTTCCTTTACATCCATCGGGATGCGATCGTCGTCATCTGCCCAGCGGCCGGGGCCAACTGCGATGACGGTTGCCTCCTGCGGCTTCTCCTTTGCGGAGTCAGGGATGACCAGGCCGGATGCGGTGGTCGTCTCAGCTTCAACGATCTGAACGAGGACGCGGTCCTCAAGGGGCTTGATGTTGACGTTAGCCACGATTGAATACCTCCGTGTATTCGAGCTGTAGGTTTCACTCTTGTGAACTGTTATGCCGGTTGGTTTTCCAGATACAGCCGTCGTCGCGGGTGAACAACTGTGAGTCAAACAACCTATCTGGCACTCTACCCTCGCAAGTGCTAACGCTCAACAAACCCCGGTGCTAAACACCCTTGGTCAGGTTAATGACCGCGTTGTGCCACAGCTCGTAATCCTTGGCATTATCCGTCTTGTAGTTCTCAACCGCGCGGATGCCGTTGTGGATAGACTCGATATCTTCGTCCGTCAGGTCTTCGCCTTCGTCACCGACGAAGAGTACCGGGCCGATGATCGCGCGAGCTGGATCAGAAATGAAGCTGGAATCACCAGTCTCCTGCTCCTTACGCCCCATGGAGGCCAGTGGGTTCGGCTCCGGGTTCTCAACCTTGCGCGCATCAGAGGAGTAAATAGCAGCGACCGTCAGACCGCTCTCCACGAACACCACGTGCAGGCGATCGTGCTCGCTACCGCCCAAGACATCGGCGGCTTCTGAAAGATCAATGTCGAGTTCCCGCGCCTGAAGATCGGGCGTGACCAGCATGCTGCGTGCCATTGTGAGCTCCTAACTCGTGAGTTTATTGATGCCGCTGAACCTGTCTACACGGCACCGGATGAAGTCTCCCAAGAAACCAAAGGAAGAAGAATCTGTGAATATTTACACAGTCAAGACACATTTTGCCAGCAAACTAGGGATTCCGCAGGATAGGCTCTTCCACGTCAAGTGCGGGATCTGTAGGCGTCGACAAACCACTCGGCTCCTCCCCTGCAGCAACCAGACGCGCGGCCAGTGCGGCGATCATCACACCATTATCGGTGCAGAGCTTTGTCTGCGGGATCTTTAGGGTGACGCCCACTTCTCCGCAGCGTGTGGCAGCAGCTTCCCTTAGACGCTTGTTTGCGGAAACACCTCCGCCGAGCAACATCACACGAGCGTCCTTATCCTCGCAGGCACGAAGAGCTTTGGTGACGAGGACGTCCACCACAGCCTCCTGGAAGGAAGCGCACACATCTTCGATCGGAACGCTTGCACCCTCCCTATCAGCCTTTTCGACATAACGGGCAACGGCGGTCTTGAGGCCCGAGAAAGAAAAATCATAACGCGAGTCCTGCTGGCGCATCATACCTCGCGGGAAGGCTATAGCTTGCGGGTTCCCCTCAGCCGCTAGACGGTCGATAACAGGGCCTCCGGGATAGCCCAACCCCAACAAACGAGCGACCTTGTCATAGGCCTCACCTGCCGCGTCATCGAGCGTGCTGCCAAGCTCCTCCATCGGGGCACCCACGCCGGTGACGTGGAGAATCTGCGTGTGCCCACCGCTGACCAGCAAAGCGATCGCATTGTTGAGATCCTCACCTGGGGCAGTAGTATCCGTAGTATCCACCGTGCCTCCTTCACTGAGCGTCCCCACAGCCACGTGTCCACCCAAGTGGTTGACCCCATAGAAAGGAACCTCCCACGCCAGCGCGTAGGCCTTCGCCGCGGCGGCGCCGACCAGCAAGGCACCAGCAAGGCCAGGGCCTACGGTCGCAGCCACCACGTCCGGAGCGTGGAAGCCTGGGACGTTCGCGCGCGTCTCCGCCAGTGCGGCGCGCATCGTCGGTTGCATAGCCTCCAGGTGAGCACGGGAGGCAATCTCCGGAACCACCCCACCGAAACGGGCGTGCTGTTCCATCGAGGAAGCCACTTTGTCCGCGATGATCTCCAGCTGTTCGGCGCCGTCGGCAGCTGAGGTGCTGGCGATAATCCCCACGCCAGTTTCGTCGCAGGAGCTTTCGACACCCAGGATATAGCGAGGTCGATCTGAATTTTCGGCCTCTGGAGCCGGGGTGGCGTCAGAAATAAAACCAGGGCGCACCATGGTGAAGGCGTCGGCCCCAGAAGGCTGATAATAGTCTTTGCGCGTGCCTTCGATGGCGAAGCCGTAGCGTTCGTAGAGGCCAACGGCGGGCTGATTGTCGGTGCGAACCTCCAGGAAAATCGGGGCTCCCAAGCGGTCGGCAATAGTGACGAGCGGATCCATGAGTAGCTTGGACAATCCCTTGCCCTGCCACTCGGGAAGGATACCGATGGTGTGGATCTCCCCTTCCGGATCGTGCGCCGGGCCACCAACTGCGAGGATGGCGTATCCGACAAGTTCACCGGCGACCTCCAGGCCAAGACAGTGCGTATGCGGCGCAGCAATCTCACTAACGAACGCATCGGCTGACCAAGGGGAATCTTCAGTAAAAAGTCGCTGCTCAATGGTTGCACATGCCGGCGCGTCAGTGACCTTGAGCTGGCGTACCCGGGCGCCATGAGGGGAAGCATCCACAGCGGGCTCTGCATTAGTCACCGTGGCAACCCCCGCAATGCTTTCAGGCTCGCTTACCTCCGAATACGGATCCCCAACTCGGGAGAAATCCAGTGCCTTCGAAATCGCCTTCGCCGTGGGCTCCTTCGCATCCGGACGGCGCAGGTACAGTGCCCGCAACGCTGGAGCATCTGTGAGCAGCCCAGGGACTGAACCACGAGATTCCAACGCAGCAAGCACGAGGCCACGCGGCGTGGGGTGAGCGTCCAGGCTCTCCACCTGGCAACCTTCCTGGCAGCCGCATAGCTCCTGAACCTGATCAGCCACCGCCGAGGCACTCAGGACTCGTAGAGGCCAGCGATCCAGGCGTCGCTGTATGTCCAGCACCACATCGGGGGCGTGGACAGAAGCCGGAACCTGCACCTCTGAGCACAACTGCCCTGCTACGCCCTGAACAAAACTGATCCGGGAGTGGTAAAACTCCCGGCGACGTGCATCGGAAACAACGAGGTAATCGCCGAAGGCCTTCGCACCCACCTGGGAGACTACGTGTTCCCACACGGTGCCAGCTGCGCTGGGAACTCCGTGCACGGGAATTGAGAGGGCGTCGCCAAAAGCAGCAGCTGTGGCCATGCCAACCCGTAGCCCCGTAAACGGACCTGGACCGGTACCGACTACAACGGTGTGCAGATCACGCGGGGAAAGCGAGGCTTCGTCCAGGCAAGCCTGAATATTGGGGGCGAGTAGTTCCATGTGACCGCGAACGTTATCCGCCAGACGCTCCGCCAGCACACGGACTTGGCCGTTGGCGGAAATGCGGACAACACCGCAAGTGACGTAATTGGTGGAGGTATCGACGGCCAGCACGTTGATCATGGTGACCAAGTTTAGGCTTCTTGTGTAGTCAGCTCGAATTAATGCCCTAATACGACTTGGTGCAACAAAATGGCGACACGTAGCAGGAAGCTAACAGATCGGAAGTTTCAACCGCAGATCCTCAGCGTTGTCCCCAGAAACAATAAACCCGTAGGCGGCCAGATCACCTTGTGGAAACACCCCGTAGGCAGAATCATCCGAACCCATCGGCATAGTTAACGCACTGCATCGACTTGATCTCATTGTTTGAGCACCTTCGACTGGTATCACGGCATTCCTCGCCTCCACCGATTCGAAGTGAGCAACAACCACGCTAAATTGACCCGAGTTACAGGCAATACGGGCAAGCTCTCCACTACTTGGTTCTCGATGTTCGCACGACGTAGATTGCCATCCTTCTCCTCCGGAATTCTGGCTCACGATGTGTGGGAAAGTGTCAGCTAAAACTGCATCTTCCCCTTCCCATTGGGACGCGGTCAGATAAGAAATGATTGCTGCAGCTATCGCGACCACCACCATTCCCGCCGTGGCAAGCACTAGTAGTTTCTTCGGAACTCTTTTGTGCTTCGCTCCTTGCTTCACATGCGCTGACTGCTGCTCCATTCCTGCGGAGCGCAAAGCAGAAATAAAGGCCGAGGCGGTTGCAAAACGCTTCTTCGGGTTACCATCCAAAACTCTCGCGAAGACCTCATTGAGCTTCTTAACGTGTGAAGCATCCGCGGGGTTTATCAAATGCCCTTTAAGCTCTGGTACTGGTCGATTCACAGCCCACTGTGCATACGTCACGGAGCCACGAACGTAAATGCCTGTTAACAGCTCAAAAGCAACCAGGCCCAGGGAATACTGTTCACTCAACGCATCCGGTTGCGGAGGTTCCGACACGTCTTTCGTAACCAACAATTCGGGTGCAATGTATCCATCTGTACCGATACGCATCCCTACCCGAGTCATACGAGTGGATTCTCGATCAATTGCAATACCGAAATCCGTTAGCAAAGCCGGAATACCGTTCATCCCTGAAGAGGGCAACAAAATATTAGCCGGTTTGATATCTCGATGAACCACAGGATTCGGTAGCACCGCGAGATAGTCAAGCGCGCTGGCAATTGGAGCCAGAATCTGCACAACTTCCTGAACGGTAAGAAGCTGGCGCGATGCTCGACGTCGGTGTAAGAAGTCATGAAGATTCTCACCATCGATGTACTTCATTGTGAAGTACGGAAAACCATGTGTGGTCACTCCCCCGTCGTACACAGGAACGATCGCAGGGTGATCAAGCGCTGCCATGGTGCGCATCTCCGCGTGGAACCTCTGGACATATTCAGAGTTAGAAACACGATCCTGGGAAACAACCTTGATTGCCACTGTCCGATCTAGATTTCGCTTGTAAGCACGAAATACGGTGCCCATACCACCTTGTCCAAGCTGTTGGACGTTCGAGTACCCCAAGGCACTTAAGTCATTTAAAAAGTCTTCAGGGACAGAGGCTTTTGAAAAATTCATGGTGAACATGGTGAATACGAGCAAGTAGAATTAAGAGTACAAATGCGGATTTTCCGCCGCGAACTTCGCAAGTACGATGCGCCACGGGATGTTCACTCCATCTTGAAACTGTGGAACACCCAACCTTTTCAACGTCTCCGCCATGTACTGAATCTTCTGTGAAGTTTTCTTTTCTCCCCAGCCTAGCTGGCATGCAAGGTCTTTCACAGAAGGAACCACAATGCGCGGATCTGCACTAGGGTCACGGTGAAGCGGCGCTGCTAGCGCAGCTAACACCTGCTGCTGCTCGATATTTGGATCAAATGTCCCCATTGTGAATGGGGCCAAGGGAGTATTCATTTGCGGAACGGAATCGACTGGTCGGGCAACCGTTACTTCAATCTCATACCGCAGGTTTCTAGTCGCGAACAGAATGAAATTAGTACCTGTAGGGAGGGGCCACTGCGTTCCCGGAGTGAGACGAACCGGTGAATACGTGTTGGTTTCATAGGACGGCTGAATAGTGGCCGAGATGAAACTGCCTACATTGCGCACCATCCACATTCCATGGTCACACCAGAAATGCAGAAAAGCGCGATGCATAGCAGGGTCGTCTGCTCCAATGGGGAATTCAGATGCCCGGCCAAGAGTCACACTAACTGCTTGAGATAAAACCTTGCGGGTTCCGATCAAATCATCGACGATGAGGTGTGAACCATCAGTGGCAGCTAACATTTCGACTTAGGCAACAACTAAAGGCTGACTGATGTTAAATGGCTTGTAGCCCGGGATTGCAACCTCGATTTCCAGGGTGAATTTCCCCTCCTTTTCAAGGTTATAAGCAACATTCGCCTCAGCGTAATCCGATAGCTTAATATCCTTATTCTCAAACTTGATCTCATCGTAATTTACGTTTTGATAGCCCGGCAACCATTCGGGACGAACATTCTGTCCCTTTAAGACGTCAGCACCGCTTTCGTCCAGCAGCTTGAAGTCCAGAGCCGCCCATTCTCTTTCTTCAAAAGGGACCTTTGAGAGATCAGCCGCAGCAATCTTAAGCTCTAGTTTTGAACCCTTCTTATACTGCATGATCCCGTTCCTCTCAGCTCGTGGCACGGTTACCTGCAGCTCCGAAAAACCATGATCGGGCATTTCAGGATATGAGGTGACGATGTCCTCCGGAGAACCGGGGCCGGCTTCGTCCTTGGTTAAGCGAAATTTTCCATTGCTCAGCTCAAGCGAATTTGCAGGATCAACCAAAGTTGGCTCGGCTTCCTTCTCATTTTTGGCGGAAGCGGAAGGAGTCTCTGACTCAGACCCCGTGGACTCCGGGGAAGAAGATTCTGCAGTCGAAGATTGCACCTCAAACGATTGCTCCGCCTGCGGAGCTTCATCCTCTGAACATGCCGCGATTGAAAGCGTGGTAATTGCCGCAACTCCCAGAGCCAGCAACTTCTTTGAAGTAGTCATGTGCATTCTCCTCGAAACGTGTTTATCGCAGACATTCTCCCTTGGGAATCATACCGCGGAGCAGACTGCTGGAACCCAACCGGATTCAAGCAGCGAACCTGAGCCAAAGCCTTCTCTGTATGCAGCTTCCCCAGGATTTTGGGTTTGCAGCGCCCACGAATCCAGCTGTTGTTTGGTTGGTTTGTTGAGAACCATGTGGTAACTCACGGCCTCATGATTACTCATTTTTAAGTGCATTTGTTGATCTGTCGGGAGCGCTCCCCAGACATTGATAATAAATAGCTCACGTTCAAGGCGGCACCGCTAAAAACAAGAAGTCCCCGAGAGGCTCTCGCAGTAAACCTCTCAGGGACGGTGTACGCCTGGCGGGTTGATCAGGCCCATCAGTGCCAGCGTCTTGTGAAACACCCCTCACGGTGATTCGTCAACCATTCTTACACACCAACCCCCACCGGAGCAAACTTACCCGAGAGATTCCCCAGTTTTTCCTAAGGAATTGCCAGGTTTCCGCCACCCGCAGGCTACTTCCAGCGCCATGTCACGGTACGGGTGTCGGCAGCGTCGCCTTCATCGCCAGCCGCACTACCTCGTTCGATCTGCACATCCAGCACAGTTTCGCTCAGCGGTTCAACCACTCCGCGCCCCCACTCCGCAACCACAACCACATCATCGATGTCTGCGTCGATGTCCAAACTCTCAAGTGCATCGAGCACCTCGTTGCGGTCAATATGGCGTCCAGGCTCGATTCCCTGGTCCACGTCTGCCCCCAGCAGGCGATAAGCATCCATGTGCAGCAGTCCCACACCGCGTTGTCCAGCGCGGTGGGTTCGTACGATGGTGAAAGTCGGCGATTGCACGCGCCCTTTCACCCCGAGCCCGGAAGCCAGTCCCTGAGTCAGCGTCGTCTTCCCTGCTCCCAGCGGACCGGACAGCACGACGACTGTTCCTGCCTGCAGCACCTCGCCAAGTTGTTTTCCCAATTGGCGCATGTCCTCCGCAGTGGCCACGTCGCACGATCCGTCCGCGGAAAAGTCTGGCTCCCCACCGTTAAAGACACGCGCAATCCGAGGCCCGCGTGGCATCGTCAGCACTTCATAGCTAATCGTTCCCGCCAACTCCGCAAAGTCGTCAACACTTGTGCCACCCGGGCCGAAAATCACCGCCCAATCTCCCGGCTGCACGTCGGTGGGTTCTTCTGCCGAGCCGAGTTCCACCACGATCTGATCCATACATACCCGCCCGATCTGCGGATATGCACGCCCGTTGATTGTCACCTGCATCGTCCCCGACACGCTGCGAGGCAGCCCATCGGCGTAGCCCAGCGCCACCACTGCGGTGCGGGTATCTCGCTGAGCCTGCCATGTGTGGTTATAGCTCACGCCCTCGCCTTTCGGCACCACACGGGTCGTGATAACTCGGGCGCGCAGCGTCATCGCTTCTTTGAGCTCTACGCCCGCCCCTGCCGGGTCGATGCCATATAGCCCGACGCCCGGTCGGACCAGTTGGTGGCGCACCTCCGGACGGTTGAGCGTAGCCGGTGTGTTGGCAATGTGATTGCGGGGCACCTGCAAGCCATGGGCGCGGCAGAACTTGATAGCTTCCGCAAAGCGGGTAGCCTGCAGGTCATTAGCCGGTGACTGTGGCTCATCCGCGCTAGCCATATGGCTCATCACACCGGTGACGTTCACATGTTCAGTATGCGCGGCCAGCAGCTGCACCGTCGCTTCCCATTCGGCGGGACTCACCCCGGAACGAGACAGACCTGTATCCACCATGAGGGATGCGCGCACCGGCACGTCCGCGCGGACGGCCTGCTCCACCAGGGTGCGTGCATGTGCCAACGAGGGAATACCTATGGTGATCTCCTCGGCGAAAACGTCCCTTAGGTCATCGGTGGGCATCCACATCCACGCGGTGATGGGGACGTGACGATAGCGCTCCCCTTTTGCCCGCAACAACTCCCGCAGTTGCAAGGCCTCCCCGAGTGTTGCCACTCCCAACTGTTCGACTCCGGCATCCAGCATTGCCGGCGCTACTTTGTCCACCCCGTGGTTATACGCATCGGCTTTCACCACCGCCATCACACCAGCGGGAGACGCTGCTTCCCGGAACACCCGCACATTGTGCGCAATGGCATCCAGGTCAACGACTAATTCCGCAAGGTGACGATCCGACATGTCCATAACTTTAGCCACCCCTCCTGGGATCCCGGGAAAGGGGGCACGGCAGGGGGGCGTCACAAAGAATGAGCTTCGAGTTACTCGACGGTGACGGACTTGGCTAGGTTTCGCGGCTTATCGATGTCCTGGTTGCCACACTCGCGAGCGATATCTGCGGCCAGGAACTGCAGCGGAACCGTAGACAACAGTGGCTGCATCAGTGACGTAGTACCCGGAATCTCCAGCAGCCAGTTGGCGTACGGGCGCACAGCCTCGTCGCCTTCCTCCGCAATCACAATGGTCTTGGCGCCGCGCGCGCGGATTTCCTGGATATTGGACACGATCTTGGAGTGCAGCACTGGACGGCCATTCGGGCTGGGCACGACCACGACGACGGGTAGATCATCCTCGATCAATGCGATGGGACCGTGCTTGAGCTCACCAGCGGCAAATCCCTCGGCGTGGATGTAGGCCAGTTCCTTAAGCTTCAACGCGCCCTCAAGCGCAACCGGGAAGCCCACGTGGCGCCCCAGGAACAGCATGGTTTTCACCGGGCCGAGTTCCTTGGAGAGTTCCAGGATCTGCTCGCGCAGATGCAGAGTCTTCTCGATCTTTTCCGGGATTGCCTCCAGCGCATAGTAGATCTCCGCGATCTCATCGGCATACTTCGTGCCACGGGCCTGAGCCAGGGCCAAGCCAACTAGGTAGTTGGCGGCAACCTGCGCCAGGAAAGCCTTTGTGGAGGCCACGCCAATTTCGGGACCGGCGTGGGTGTACAGTACGGCATCCGACTCGCGCGGGATCTGGGAGCCGTTGGTGTTACAAACTGCGAGGACACGGGCGCCCTGCATCTTTGCGTGGCGCACAGCTTCGAGAGTGTCTGCGGTCTCACCAGACTGGGAAACAGCGACGACGAGAGTGCGTTGATCCAGCACTGGGTCCCGGTAGCGGAACTCGCTGGCCACCTCAATTTCCACGGGCAAACGCACCCAGTGCTCGATGGCGTACTTGGCTAGCAGACCTGAGTGGTAGGCCGAGCCACAGGCGACGACGAACACCTTTTCCACACCGCGCAGATCTTCGTCGGAAAGGCGCTGCTCGTCTAGGACAATTCGACGACCATCGAAGTGACCGGCCAGGGTGTCACGGACGGCTGCGGGCTGCTCGTGAATTTCCTTCATCATGAAGGAATCGAAGCCATCCTTCTGGGCGGCATCCAGATCCCAGTCAATGGTGAAAGGCTTGCCCTCCACGGGGTTACCGGCAAAGTCATAAATGCCGTAGGAATCTGCGGTGATAACCACCGCATTGTCCTGTCCTAGCTCCACAGCGTTCTTGGTGCGGTCGATGAAAGCCGCCACGTCGGAGCCGAGGAACATTTCCCCTTCGCCCACTCCGACGATCAGCGGAGTGGAACGGCGGCCGGCGACGATGGTTCCGGGGTGATCATCGTGAACGAACAGCACGGTAAATGCACCATCGAGGCGGGAAAGAACCTTCAGTGCGGACGCCTGGAAGTCTCCTGCCGTCTCCCCCTCGTTGTATGCCAATGCCAACAGGTGTGCTGCGACCTCTGAGTCTGTCTCGGACTGCAGCTCGATTCCTGCAGCTTCAATCTCGGCGCGCAGGGTGGAGAAGTTCTCAATGATGCCGTTGTGCACGATGGCGACCTTGCCATCGTAGGAGCGGTGCGGGTGTGCGTTGACGTCATTCGGGCGACCGTGGGTGGCCCAGCGGGTGTGGCCAATGCAGGAAGAACCGTGGAAGGAATCACGGCCGACCTCATCGATGCGGTCGATGAGGTTTTGCAGTTTTCCTTCCTTCTTTTCCAGATGCAGGGACCCCTGCTCGACAACTGCGATACCAGCGGAGTCGTATCCGCGGTATTCCATTCGCTCCAGCGCATCCAACCCGATTTGGAGCGCTTCGGAGTTACCTACGTAGCCAACGATTGCACACATGCCTCTGACGATACACAATGGGCGATCGATTTCGGTAAGCTGTGGGGCTGTGGCAGATAAGATGAAGAACCTGATTACTCGCTTGGGCAAGCGCGGCCCGCACCGCGTGATGGTCGGCGACCTGAACTTCGCTGGAATCCCCGGGCGTGTGTACACCCCGGCAGAAGGTAACGGCATCCCCGGCATCGCATTCGGTCACGATTGGCGTGTTGGTGTGGATTCCTACCATGCAACGCTTCGACACTTGGCCAGCTGGGGTTTCGCGGTGGCGGCACCGGACACGGAAAAGGGCTTTACTCCTAATCACCGGGGTTTCGCTGCGGATCTGGAGACCGCCCTGCAGATCTTGGCCGGAGTGCGTCTGGGCAACGGCAACGTGACGGTACAGCCGAATGACTTGTACCTCGCCGGCCACGGCATGGGTGCCTCCGCCGCAGTGCTGGCCGCAACGGGTCGTCGCCACCGCAGCGAGCTCGAAGGCTACGACACCCAACCCACCATCGCCGGCGTGATGGCCGTTTACCCGGCTGATAGCTCCCCGGATGCTTCCGAGGCTGCAAAGTATGTGAAGGCTCCCGGCCTGGTGCTGGAGGCCGGCCGTTTGGGCGAGACTCCTAAGGGCAATGCAAAGCGCATGGCCGCACATTGGGGTGGCGACGTTGTCTATCGCGAACTGCTGGGTGCTTCCGCTAGCAGCTTCCACGAGAAGTACGGTCGCAATTTTGCACTTGGCGCAGGCCTTCCGCAGTTTAGCCAGCAGGAATTGGCACGTGGCCTGATGACCGGTTTCGTACTGGCCGAGCACGAGGGCAAGTACAAGTCTTTCCGCGATGGCCACACCGAGCTGAAAAAGACTCGCACATCCACCCAGCATGAGCTGTACAAGAACCTGCCGGAAAACGTAAACCTGGACGAGCGTCTGGCGGAAATCTTCTAGTCGAAGATTCTCCCCTTTATCCCGCGGGATCCGTGGATTCGGGCGCTTCCGCTTGATTCTTTCCTGGGTTCCCTAAGCGCAGCAGTCTTGTTTTCTTTGCCTTCGCGCTGTGCTTTCTTCGCTTCTTCAAGCTGCCGCGTGCATTCTTTGAGCGTTTCCTCAAACTCCCGTACGGATTCCTCGACCTCGGCCATGTAGTCGTCAACGATGCGCTGGTAGCGCGCTGCTAGTTGTTCTCTGTGGGTCACCACTCACCGCTCCTTTCGAGGTTGACGCCCGCCGCCACAGTTCCGGCGCCCGCAAGCTCCACGGAGGCCTCTGTGACCTCAATGGACGCAGTACCTGCTGCTGATACCCAGACGTCGGGGGTCCACTGACTAGAAGGTGTGATCGGCTTATCCTTGGTTTCACTATGGTCACCCCGGTCGGATGGTGGAGATGGCACCTTGTGTTCGGTTCCCTTGTGCTCTGAGACGGGCGGTTCGCAACGGTGCGGTTCCGGCTTGGGTGCAGGTTCCGGCGCTGGCTTGGGTTCTGGTTCCGGCGCTGGCTCTGGCTTGGGGTCCGGTTCCGGTTCCGGTGCTGGCTTGGGGTCCGGTTCCGGTTCCGGTGCTGGTTCTGGCTTGGGCGCGGACTCCGGCTTCTGCTCAGTTTCCGTCTCCGTTGAGGCCGTACATGTGTGCTTTTCCACTGCGCATTCTTCGTGCTGGGATGAATGCTCCGCTGGCGGCATCGGCTCTGGTTCTGATTCCAGTTCCGGTTCCGGAACAGAGATAGTCGGCGGACAGCTTTCCGCAGGGGGCGCAAATGCTTCCGTCGCACATTGCACAATCTCCGCCCAGAGCTTCGCTACTCCCTGCACATTGATCTGCAAACTACCTGCAAGTGGAGGCGCCAACGGCAACGATGGGGCTGCTGGAGCTAACGGTGCCGGCGCCGGTGGCGGAGGCGGTGGCAGCAGTGTTTGGTTAGTCTCCGGCAGGGCTATCTGAGCCGGAGCTACCCCTGGTGCAGGCACCGGATCTGTCACCACCGGCGTTGCTGCCTGAGGAGGTGGAGTCAACGGAGTACACTGCGCAGGCTGCACAGGAGGCTCACACTTTGGTGGCTCCTTTACCTCCTCGGGACACTTCAATTTTGGAGGTGTCGGATCATGACACACCGGGCTCTGCGAATTACCCGGTTCTGCTGCGGGTTTCGCATCTGCGATCAGCATGTCAATCGTCCGGTCGAGGGAGTTGTTTCGACTGTGCAGAATGTTCTCCGCCACCTCCGCTGCCACCTTTGCCAACAGATCCAGCAAGGGTTTTCCAACGAATCCCACGACACCCGACGCAATTGCAAAGAACTCGAGTTTCTCCGCAATTCCTTCAATCGTGCTTACTGAGGACTCCGATGTAGTCCCCATTACTTCAGCAGTGTCCCGCACAGCAACGCAGCGGTTCTGCACACAGCGCTCGTGGTTGAGTTGCTCTTTGCCGGCCTTACGCGTGGCCTCTCCCGGCTTTCCTTCAGCCACACCATCGAAGCTCTCTTTATCGTCAGTCTGCCCTGCGAGTGAAGGCGCTTTGTCTTTGCCATTACTCGCTGGTCCAAGCGAGGCACTAATCGCTTCGGGGTTCATGCCGTTGGTAAATGACGCCGCAGTTTTCGCGCCTTCCACCTGGCCCCCAAAGCTGGCCAAAATACCGAGGGCAGCATGCAAACGCACATCCAAAGAGCCTGTCATGTCCACCCCTCCCCTGCGTTTAGGCTGGCGGAACTCTCCATATCTGCATCCCCCACTCGACCGACAAGTCCCACCAAGTCATCCCCTGCAGTTGCCAGACGCTTCGCGTGATTAAGTCGGACTGTGTGCCCCTGATCCACCAGTGATAGGAACTGCTTGGCCTTATCCTGCAGGCCAGCTCCAAAGATTGAGGCTGGCACGGAAGGACGAACCCCTCCCAAATGATCGGCCCAGCACCGTTGTACTTCCCGCAGCTTCCCCGCCTGATCAACGGCCGATAGTGGATCTATGTGTAGCTCTCCCACTGTTCTTACTCCCCCTTTTGAAACTCCCCGGCACCGCCAATCCCCTAAACACGCAACCTGCAGGCGAAGGGTTCTTCGTTCCGCTCGAAGACTCGCCCCGATTCACGCAACATTGGCGCTGCACAACAAAAACATCCACACAGTTAGACTGCGCGGATGTAAAAAAGGTTCGCGGGAAACCGCAGAAAGCCGTGGGAAAGAGCTACGGCGCTAAACCTCCGCAACCACGGCGGCCAGCTTCCCAGCAATGCGACGTGCCGTCCCTGGGTCTGCAGCTTCCACCATCACTCGGAATAATTCCTCAGTACCGGAGGGGCGCAGAAGTACGCGTCCGGCATCTCCCAGGTCCTCCTCTGCCTTGGCGATGGCTTCTACAACGCGCTCATCGTCGGCGATCACGGTCTTGTCTGCAACCGGCACGTTAATCAGCGTCTGCGGCAGAACGGTCATCACCTTCGCCAGCTCGGAGAGCGGCTTGCCAGTCTGCGCCATGCGCGCCATCAACGTAAGCCCCGTCAGGGTGCCGTCACCGGTAGTTGCATGTTCGGAGATAATCACGTGCCCAGACTGTTCGCCACCCAGCGACAGATCAGAGGCCAACAATTCGGCCAGCACGTAACGGTCACCTACCTGCGTCTCCAGCACCTTGATGCCGTTGGCGCGCATGGCAAGCTTCATCCCCAGATTGGACATGACGGTGGCCACCAGGGTGTTCTGCTTCAGCTCACCGTTTTCCTTCATGGCCACGGCCAGGATCGCCATAATCTGGTCGCCATCCACCACGTTTCCTTCGGAGTCCACAGCCAAACAGCGATCTGCGTCGCCATCATGGGCCAGCCCTAGATCCGCCTGGTGTTCCAGAACAGCCTTCTGCAGAACCTCAATGTGAGTGGATCCCACTCCATCGTTGATGTTGAAGCTATTGGGTCGGCTGTGGATAGCCACGACATCCGCACCTGCCTGGCGGTACGCCTCCGGCGCGGCAGTCGAGGCTGCTCCGTTGGCGCAGTCCACCACCACGCGAATTCCATCCAGCGGATGATTAATGGCCGTGCCCACATGAGCCAGGTAACGCTCTAGTGCATCTGCGGATTCATCAAGAATTCGTCCAATTGCTGCCCCCTTAGGGCCGGTCTCCGGCAGATCCAGCATCGTGGCCTCGATCTCATCCTCCACGTCGTCTTGCAGCTTGCGGCCACCCGCAGCGAAGAATTTAATGCCGTTGTCCGGCATCGGATTGTGGGAAGCGGAGATCATGACGCCCATGTCGGCGCCGAAGTCATCTGTAAGGAAAGCGACAGCCGGGGTGGGGATCACGCCGACGTCCAGCACGTCCACACCCTGCGATGCCATACCTGCTGACAACGCCGCTGTCAGCATCTCCCCCGATACACGCGGGTCGCGCCCCACCACAGCGGTAGGGCGACGGCCGCCCACTTCTTCCTTGGATACCAGTACGCGCGCGGCGGCAGCACCCAGCTTCATTGCCAGCGTTGCAGTCAGCTTCCTGTTCGCTAGACCACGGACGCCGTCAGTTCCGAACAATTTACCCATGGGGCGCAATTCTACCCGGCGACCCCGCCGGTCTGGCGGGTGCCACTCCCGATATCAGCAAATTGTCATAAATGCTTCTATAAAGGGAAACCCCCACGTCCCGGCCGAAAAACTGCTCGGCTGGAGCGTGGGGGCGTCGCCACCAAAAAGGGCGAAGCGATTTAACGCTTGGAGTACTGCGGTGCGCGACGTGCCTTGTGCAGACCAGCCTTCTTGCGCTCCACGGCACGAGCGTCGCGAGTCAGGAAGCCAGCACGCTTCAGCTCGGTGCGCTCTGCTGGGTTGTACTTGTTCAGAGCACGGGCGATCGCCAGGCGGAAAGCACCGGCCTGACCGGAGGGGCCACCACCGTTCAGGTTTGCCTGAATGTCGAACTGGTTCTCGCGGTCCAGCAGAACCAGCGGAGCCTTGATCAGCTGCTGGTGCAGCTTGTTCGGGAAGTAGTCCTCCAGGGTGCGGCCGTTGCAGCTGAACTCGCCGGAGCCCGGAACCATGCGGACGCGGACAACAGCTTCCTTGCGGCGACCAACGGTCTGGATGGTGCCCTCGAAGACAACCGGCTCAGCCTCGATCTGCTCGGACTCGTCCTCGGAAGCGATGGAGTCACCGATGGTGGCAACGAACTCTTCGTTCACTGCGTCGGTAGCGGTGTACTCGCCCTCGAAGTTCTCCTCGACGGCAGCGTTCTGCTCGTCGGTTACATTCTCGTTGTACTCAGTCATTACTGTGCCACCTGCTTGATCTCGTAGGTCTCAGGCTTCTGGGCCTCGAAAGTGTGCTCCGGGCCGGCGAAGACGCGAAGCTTCTTGATGGACGCGCGGGACAGCTTGTTGTGCGGCATCATGCCCTTAACAGCTTCCTCAACAACGCGCTCTGGGTGCAGCTCCAAGGAACGACCCAGGGTCATGGTCTTCAGACCACCCGGGTAGCCGGAGTGACGGTAGCGCATCTCACGCTCACGCTTGTTGGAGGAAATGTGGACCTTATCCGCATTAATGATGATGACGTTGTCGCCGCAGTCAACGTTCGGTGCGAAGTAGGGCTTCTTCTTGCCGCGCAGCAGGTCAGCTGCGGTAACAGCAAGACGACCCAGCACCACGTCGGTGGCGTCGATGACGTACCACTTACGAGTGATGTCACCGCTCTTTGGGTGGAAAGTAGTCACGCTGGACTCCTTAAAGTCTTGATCTTGGAACTGCCAGCCAGATGAACACGTGCAACGATCTAGTGCAGTGCTTCTGCGGCGGCCGGTTGTGACCCGCAGAAATGCAATGACTCGAGAGCTAAGTTCGCGTATTGCACACAACCCTTGGGAATTTACTACATAGTGTCCCGAACACCAAAAATCCTCTGGACAGCAAAAATCCCCAGCACCTCTTCCCTCTTTACAGGGAAGCTAGGCACCGGGGATTGAGTGCTAGTCGGCGACTAACCGACCTTCGCGGAACGCGCGATCGTGTTGGCGGCTATTGCCCTTGGTTTTACTTGCGAACGTCACCGTCAACGTCGGTGTCGATCTGCTCCTTGCGGAGCTCTTCGGTGTGACGCTCGGTCTCGGTGATCTGCTCCTTGTTCAGGGAGACCTTCTCTACCGGCACGGTTTCCTTGTTTACATTGACGCGCTCTTCGCTCAGGGTCACAGACGCTTCCTGTCCGGACTCGTCAATGTTGCCCTTGAAGTTAGCAGCCTCTTCTGCGGAGATCGGGGTGCGCTCAACGCGAACTTCTTCGCGAGTTACCGGTACCTCAACGGTCTCGGTGTCGGTGACGACGTACTTACGCAGGCGAGCCTCGCCAGTCTGCACCTTCTCCTTCTGAACGTTCAGCTGTTCCTCGGAGCGAATAATCTCACCCTCGTTGCCAGCAGCTGCGGTGTTAGCGGAGACCTCGCGCTCAGCAGCGTTGTCGCGAGTATTGTCACGCTCAGTGTTCGCGCCTGCAACACCGGCACCTGCAACGCCAGCGCCAGCCACACCAGCGCCCGCGGCACCGCGACCATCAGCAGCCTCGTGGCGATCCAGGGTGGAGCGATCATCAGAAGCGGAGCGATCGCCTGCAGTGTCACCGTAACGGGTGGTGTCCTCAACATTGTCCAGGCCGTAGTGACGGTAGATCTCGTTCTGCTGCTCCGGGGTCAAAGCCTGATCAGCGTCGAAGTCTGGCGCATCCTTCACACGATCCTTGGAAAAGGCCAGGTTCAGGTTCTCGCCGTCGAACTTGTGGCCGCGCATCGGTACCAGGCTGGAGTTCATACCGAACAGACCATGGTTAACCTCAACGAAAGTAGGCTGACCGGACTTGTCGTCAACGAAGATTTCCTTGACGCTGCCCAGCTTGTCGCCGGCGTTGTCGTAAGCGGTTGCCTTGAAAAGATCCTTGATATCGTTGCTCATTTGTTGATAAATCCTTTCGCCTTGTCGGTACGCAATACGGGGTAAGTCTTGCTTGGTGAGTACCAACAGTGGGGAATTACTTAGTGGTGTAGAACCAGCAGTGGTGTCGCTGATTATTTTCGTTTCCCGTACGTCATTGACGCTACGCATGAAATGATTAACGTTTCAACCAAGATGGTCTTCGCCAAGCCACTAAACAATTATCTACATACATAAGTCCAGCTCGCAGCACACATCACGATTGGGTCACATTTTCTCCCATCGTTCCAAAAGTCCACAATTCCTCAAACTGGACGTCGAAAAACAAAAACTCTCAGCCTCACCCTTAGGTCAAGATTAAGACCAAAAGGGAAGCTGAGAGATTATTTAAAAAGTTTTAAATCATCCTCTATGCCCAGCTATTTGCAGCGTTCGTATTGATCTCGCTCATCCGATCATTCGCCTGACGCACCGTGCGAGAGATTTGCCCCAGCACATCGTTAATCTCCCGTGCGGATTCATCCCACTTCTTCTGCGCAGCCGCATAGCTGTCCGCTGCCGAGCCTTCCCACTCGTTCACCATCGGCTGCAGGTCACGTTTCAGATCCCCCAGCAACCCATTAATGGTGTTGTTTCCGCGATTGATGTCATCCGCAGCATTGGCAATTTGAGCAAAGTTGTACTGAATCATCACTGTCCCCCTCTAGGCGTTAAAGGCCGCCGCGTTATCGACATCCGTATTGTCAAAGTCACCCGCGTTGGAGCGGATGTTGTCCGCAATGCTCTGCAGTGCCTCGTTGAGGTCGCGGGCATTCTCGTCCCAACGCTCCATCAACGAATGGAAGGAAGCCTGCGCCTGTCCCTTCCAGCTACCGGATACATCTTCCACCACACCACGCAGACGCGAAAGTTCACCCTGAACCTCGCCTTTCACACGGTCGACATTGCTTGCCGCTTGGTTCATCGTAGTGACATCTGTTTTGAAGCTCATGCCCTAACTTCCCCCATTTCAAATACTGTTTTCACTCTTCATGGCGCCGGGTCTTCCCCGTTATAGAGGCACCATCACAAGAGTTATACTCACGGCTTCCCAAAATGGTTCACCGCCTTGGTCGTGCTGTATCCACAAACTCTTGGCAAACCTTTTCCCGCTGTTCATTCCACTGTCGGTACTGGCACCCCACTGAAATCTGGTGTCCATCCACCAGCCGTACATGCCACCTAGTTGTGGAGTTCTCGTAATTTTCCTCGTAGCTCACCGGCTGAGTTGATACAACCGTCACTCCGCCTGCAACCCCCTCCACGTCCTTCAGCGCACCTAGCATTGCCGCATCCAGCTCATCCTGTGTTCTAAGGGGTGTTCGCTTCGCCGCTACTAATACACGCATTCCCGCGTCATCACCGACATATTCCTCACGTGCTCGCGTTGCACTGCCAAGCCGCCACCCATCAACATTCACACTGATTGGAATGTCCGCCCGGCGCGCGCTTGAGTCTGCGACCTTTGAACCTTTCCGGCGTGGTTCTGGAAATGGCTCATTCGCCTCAGTGGTGGCATACGAGCCAGACTCCTGTACGTCTGCGGCTTGCGAATCGGTTGATTGAGCGTCCACTAACTGCGAATCAGCCGCCTGCGAATCAGCCGCCTGCGAATCAGCCGCCTGCGAATCAAACACAGTGAAGGTCGCCACCAGCCCACCGATGATGAAGAGCGTCAGCGCTGCCAACGCAGCCGGAAGTCGCCGGTCGCTCTTTTCCTCCGCTTTTTCTATATCTATTGACGCCCCCTCGTCAGGACTTTCCCGTATGTCCGCTTCCTCGAGCTCTTCCGCCGATTCAATTCCCTCGCGTTGAATCCGCACAGGTTTGTCCGGGTCAAGATACTCAAGCTCCAGGTGCTCCAACTCTTGCTGGGCCAATGCCAATTCACTAGCCACCCGCAGCACCGTATCGTTATCCACCAATCGGGCTCGCACTCCCCTAATCCGAAGATAATGCACCACCTTCACGGCAAAAGTTCCGGTGACCAGCACGTCTACTTCCCGCAAACCAATGCCCCAAGGGAAACGTTCACGTGACTCTGGCGGGTTCACTGCCGCTGCGTCGGGATGTTCCGCACGCTGTTCGAGCACTTCGCAGAGCATCTCATAAAGCTCCGAAAGCCTGCCTAGGCTCAGCCCGGAACGTTGGAATTCAACGTCTTTATCCTCTCCGTCCTTTACCCATTCCGATTCAGTTTCTTCCAGCGGTCTCCCGCGAGATTGCTCCGTAGGATCGGACCAAGCCCGATACTGCAAATACCCCGGCTGCTGCATCTGCGCATCACCGGTCACGGCAAAGCCAGTAGCAAGATCCGTCACCGTCATACCGCTAATCAGGATCCCCGATTCCTGCAAAGCCACAGCTTCAGCCAGCAGGCTCCTGGAATCTCCGATCCTCTGATCTACTCTCATTGTGTCCCCCGATCCGTCGTTTCCTTGGTCAACAATTGCGCGCCTTTTTAGTTCTCATCGGCAATCTCCGCCACCTGTACCTCCCAGGTTTCACTGTGGACATAAGCCGCGCGCCCCTGGGGGCGTCGCAGTAGACGAACCCCGGCAATCGGCCCATCCTCACGGGGCGCAGAAAACAGCAACCAAGCGCTTTGGTCGCGAATCGACTGCATCAAGGGCTGATAGGCTGCCCTGGCGAACTGCCCCGAACGACGGCCAAGCACCAAGTGAAGGCCGATATCGGCGGCATAGGGAAGCAAGGGAATAAGCTGGTCAAGGCCGGGATCGGCGTCCGCGTCGTCGACGATGATGAACAACTCCGGGCCAGACCACCAGGTGCGTTCTCGGAGCTGTTGGGGTGTCACGTCGCTACCTGGAATTCGCGCCCGCAGCGTAGTGGTCCACTCGGCCAGGTCTTTGCGGAAGTCCTCCGGCACGCGATAACCCGCTACGCCCAGTAAACCGCGGCGTGTGTCCGTGACCAGGAACTCCGGCGGCTCTCCGGTATGGCTTTGGCTCTGTGCCACGGACTGCATTAGTGCGCGCAATGCGGTCGTCACCCCACTTCCCGCCTGGCCGATTGCGACCAAGTGAGGGAAAGTACCGTGATCCCACTGCACTGGATCCAGCTTTGGGCCACCTATGGCGAAGGCCTGAGAGTCGCCCAAATCCTCCCAGTCGATTCGCTCGGGCAACACGCGCATAGCTAGATCCGGCTCACCACGCTGCACGCTTTCCATCCGGACATGCTCAATGTCTTGCGCGTTGGAGTTGGCGAACTGCACGTGCTTTCCACGGGGCGACACTCCTCGTCCAGGCACGTCGGGCAAGGATTTCTGTGCATCCCGGAAGTGGGCATCCAACGGTGTCATCCGCAGTTCGATTTGCCCGGTCAGCACGTCCCGCAGCGACGGACGGATATTCCAGCGTAGAGCCGTAACCACCACATGCAAGCCGCGTTCCAGCCCCGTGGTCGCCAGGCGGATCAAGCGTTGTTCTTCCTCGCCATTTCCACTTCCCGCGGCCCCCACCTGATCTAGTCCGTCAATAATCAGCAGGCGCTGCCCCTCCGTTTGCTCCATTTCGTCGAAAAGCCGTGGCAGTCCAGCTGGCCCCACAACCGCAGCTACCTGAGGCAATCGAGCAAGGTCTCTTAGCCCACCACCCGGATCAAAGATGTATACCGGCCAGCCAGGTGAACTCAACGCCCAGGCCAGCACCAAGCTGCGCACCACCGTTGTCTTGCCAGTCCGGGGCTGGCCGACTATTGCCCAATGCTTGCGGCGCAGGTCGATATCCAACGGCACCTGCTGCCCCTCGAAAGGAAGATCCTCCAGGCCGATGCGAGCAACGCCTGGCGCACCGGGCTCAATGATCTCGCTGGCAGGCAGGTCTTCCGGCAGCGGTGGTAACCACACCGGATTCCTATTGGGGCCTGCCAGCCGGTCGATCACCATCTGCATGGTCGTTGTCTCTGCATGCACTGTTGTCCCGAGTAGTCTCACGAGTCGCTGATCCCGGGGCAGCTCGGGGCCTGAAACGTAGGCCGAATGAAAACGCACCTTGTCGCCTGCCGAAAGGATCGCCGCACCCGGAGTCGCAGGCAGTTCATAAGCTTCCGTCGTTCCGATCAGCGCGCGGGATTCGGAAGCCGAGAACGTGCGCAAAGCAATGCGATAGCTCAAATGCGATTCCAGGCCTCGCAGTCGCCCCTCCTCCAAACGCTGCGTGGCCAACAGCAAATGCATCCGCAGGCTTCGCCCCAATCGCCCGATCGCGGCGAAGACCTCCGCGAACTCTGGCCGGGCGTGCAACAACTCGGAGAACTCATCCACCACGATAAACAGTGCAGGCATCTGCCCCGGATAGACGCGGTTGTACTCGGCCGCTGTGGTCAAACCCGCGGCGCGGAGCTTTTCTTGACGCCGATGCATCTCCCCCAGCAAGCTATCCTGCATTCGGTCAACTAATCCCGCCTCTTCAGCCAGATTGGTGATCAGCGCAGAGGTGTGTGGCAGCCGATCCATTCCCAGAAAGCTGGCGCCACCTTTGAAGTCCACCAGCACAAAGTTCAGCTCCTCCGGGCTGTGCTGGTGGGCGAAGCTGATCACTACGCTTTTTAGTAGTTCTGACTTGCCGCTACCCGTCGCGCCTACGCAGAGACCGTGCGGACCGATACCTCCCAAGGCGGATTCCTTGATATCCAGGTATACCGGCGCGCCGGAAAACCCAATAGGCGCTCGCAAGTCTCCGCCCGGAAGTTCTAACAATGACGTGCTGGATTTCACCGTTGCTCGTGCTCGGCAAATGTGAGCAAGTTCCACCTCGCTGAGTTGGTCTGCCACTCCAAAGGGCACCCAACCGTCGAGCGTCCAGGCGCTGAGCAGGCAACCATCACCAGTGCCATCCACCTGTAGCAGCAAGCCATTCCCTTTGGCGTTTTCCACCCATTCTTCGCTGGGGTCCGTGACGATAGCGCCGGCGGTCACCGGGCTATCCCCCGTGCAAAAATGCACCTTGCGAGGCCCATCATGCGGAAGCCACTGCTCAAAGGGGCCGGTTATTCCAATGACATCCGGATCCTGCATGGCCAATTGCGCTTGCATGGCTCGCGCCAATCCGGGTGCACCGTCGCCGAGCAACACAATGCAGTGGAAACTAGCCAATTCCACCGCCACTGGCGCTTCGATGGTGGCGTACCGCAGCACAACCTCGCGCAAGCTCATTGCACTGACCGGCTCTAAGTCTTCCGGCGGGGAGCTGACCGGTACTTCCAGAGGATCATCTGGAGTTTGCACTGCTGTGCCGATGCGCACCACGCCCGGTTCTGCGGTGACATCGGTTCCGGTATGCACGTGCGTCCACAGTGACTGCGGGTGTGGATGCGCTGCCAACATGGTCTGCAGTTGCTCTTCGCGGCTCCGCTCCACGCTATCTTTCAGGGCGTCGATGTGCCGATGAAAGGAACGCCGAGTCTCATCCACGTTCGCCCCCGGCTGGAACATCATCGCCATGCTGCCCAGCATCATCAGCGGAAAGATAAAGCTGATGGGATTTCGCCCCGATCCAGAGAGCACCATCGCGGCGACCATACCGACCACCGCCACCAACATGACGGCAGGCATTAGCAGCCTGAGGAAAGGTTGTTTGTCTTTAGGCAGCGTCGGTGGCGCCTGTGTTTGCATGTTAAGAAATCCCCCCGATTTCTATGTTTGTCCCCGTTAATCCCCATCCAACCCCCATGGATGTGGTTTTAGATTCTAAACCTTCCTCGCTCGCTCCGCAGAGCAAGCGCAATCCTTTCCCCTCGGCTACTATTTGTGCCGTGTAAGCCACATCGGCGCAAGATCCAGGGGGGATCTTGTGCCCACCACATGCGCACCTGCATGCGTTCATACTTTTTCAACAGGGGGAATAACGTGCTGGCTCTCAGCATTTCCGTGCCTGCCAAAGGCACCACCATCAACGCCGCCATTGCCGATCATGTACCGGTAGCGGAGCTCATCCCACACCTCGTCGACGCGAAACCAGGGGAACATTGGACCCTCCACCGCGCCGTCGGCCAGGTTCAACCACAGCACACTCTAGCGGAGGCCGGTGTGCGTCCCGGCGAGTCATTGACCTTGCAAACCGCCACCATCCCCGCTCCACCGGCTGAGGCAGTCGAAGAGCTCTCCGGCCCCATTCCCACGAGCCCCGCAGCCTGGATCGCGGCAGCCATCATTGCGCTTTTTGGCTTACAGACGGCACCTGCGTGGCACCCGTTGGATAATCAGCTTATTGGTCCTGGGGGCGTCACTAATCTGGGTACGACCGCAGACATCGCAACGCTCGTGGCTACAGCAGTGGCCGCCCTCGCTGCAGCGGCGGCTTCTTTGCACCTTCGCAATTTCAGTTATCTCGCCGCGATCCTCGGCTTTGGGTTGGGGCTGCACGTCAATGTCCTATGTGCCTGTTTTGTTGCGGCGCTTCTGGTGTGGCGTAGCAGCCCGGCACGGATCGTGTCGATCACCTGGGTGGTGTTTGCAGCGGTGAACTTCTGGCCAGGGCTCACGCTGCTATTGGCAATGTTTGCACTGGCTTATTCAGGACAGATCGCCATCGGACTAGCTGGCATCAAGCTGCCGAAGGTTCCTGCGACCGGTGTGTTCACCAAGCCCACGCCCACGCACGCGGGCCAGGTGGTGGAAGTTCACTCCGCCCTGGTCGTCGGCATCGTGGTGGTGTTGGGCGCCTGTGTTTACCAGCTGACTCCATGGGGGCAGCCACTGAATATTTGGCAAATGGCGCTATTGCTTATGGTGGCGGTGCTCGGCGTGAGCGCGCGGAGCACTCGGCCTGTACACTCGGTCGCGCTAGCGGTGCTCTCTGCTGCAACGCTTCTGTGGTTAGCCCTCCACACGCATTGGGGTGCGGTATGCCTGGTGCTGGTCGCCCTACCTGCTGTGCGCATAAATTCACCGATGCTGGGGCGGATCATCGACATGGTGGAAGCCTTCGCATTTTGTGTGGCCATCCCACTGGCGCTGCAAACTACAGGGCTGTTCGCGGCGATTCGGGGGATCGGCTGATGATCATTCAAGATTCTTCGCCGCGCGGCACCTGCCAAGAAGGCACCGTCGCCGCACCGGGTACTGTGCCTTTACCGGATATCGACGCCCCCTCGTACCCCGCTTTGCATGCTTTGGCGCGGGGACGCGACGTGAGCGTGGCCGTTATCGATACGGGGTCAGCCGCACCAGGGGTGAAGGGCGACCGGGATTTTTGCGTGCTGCACGGGACCATGGTCACTAGCGTGCTGCGGGCAGTGGCGCCAGAGGTAACAGTATTTTCCTTTCGGCATAATGCCTCGCCCGACCGGGCTGAGGGCACGGTAGAGGATCTTGTTCGGGCAATCGACCGAGCGCTGAAGACCCGGGTAAAGATCATTAATATTTCGATGGTGGCCTGCGAAGATACGGCGGAACTACGCGCGGCCATCGGGCGTGCCGACAAAGCCGGAGTACTACTGGTGGCTTCTACCGGGAACGTAGGTCAGTGCCCGGCAGGAGTTCCGACCTTCCCCTCTAGCTTGGATCCAGTGCTGGCAGTGGGAGCAGTATCCCCGCGGACAGGAACGGCAGAAGGGGTCCGTACTGCTGCGGGAAGAAGTGGTGACAAGGATACTTCAGCAGATCAGGGGCGAGTGCCCGCACCATATAGTGCGCCGACTCAGTGGGTGGATCTTTTCGCGCCGGGTGGGCCCGTAGAAGGACAGGTGGAAGTCGGCAAGCAGGTGCACACCATCGTCGGTAATCCCGAACCGTTTGAAGGCACCAGCTTTGCTGCTCCAATTGTGACGGGTACCGCGGCCTTAGTGTGGCAGGTCGCTCCGCAGCTCAGCGCACGGCAGGTGCGAGAGCTGATTCTAACCACAGCGTTGCCCGGCGCGAGTGGTCCAGGGATGGGCGAACAAATGCGAGTCGTCAATCCCGCCGCAGCATTGGATAGGGCTCTTGATCTGCAGGATGGCTCCGCAGCAGTGGACGCTTCTTATGGTCTGTATACCGTCAGCACCCCACGGCACGAGCCAACGGCCACAGACTATTCCGTCCCCATCGTGCTCTCACTTGTACTGGCGCTAGGCATCATCGCCACGGTCGTCTGCCGAGCCTTGTCCGCAGAGAGCAAGCCACCGTCGGGCAACGAGGCTACGCGCGAGAACTGAACACTGCGCTGTGTATTGAACCCAAGGGCATGTAACTCAGCTTCGCTGCCCACGGAGTAGCGCACCCCGTTGTCACTAATCAGCACGTAACCGCGCTCCGTCTGTAGCGCAGAGGTTCCGCGCGGCCCGTAGAATGCGCTCGGCTTTTCCGATGAGAGGACTTCCCAAATCTGAGCGGAACTACTGACCGCGTCTGTCGTGCCTTTCGTCCGTCCTGGTTCAACGGGTTCTGCCAGTCCCTCCGGCCCGGCACACACCATCTTCGGTTGTGCCCAGGTAACTGGTTGGTCCCCATCGAGTTCTGGGATTCCCGCTAATACATCAATGCTCGGCTGGCGCATCACCTCCGCCAGTGGAGTTTCCACGGTCGGCATAGCACTGCTGGCCAGAGCAAATTCGCGGCGCGCGCCCTTTACTTCACCAACCCCATTGCGGTCCACCAGAAATGTCCGGTCGCCAGCCGTGATGATCCTCCCCGCGACGTCGAAGGGTGCAGGCATCTTGGTTTTCCCCACGGGCATGGCGATATCGCGACTCCGCCGGAACTGTTGGACTAAACCATCGCTGGCGGGCACTGCCTCGGTGCCAAATGCTCTTGCCGCGTCTGGAGTTATGCGGGCGCGAGTGGTGGCGTCAATAAGCCAATAGCCCGAAGGGGCGGCCAGCAGAGCAAAGCGATGGGGATCGATGTGCTCCGCAGCCACGACCGTGCCCGTACCACCAGCGGCAGCACCACCTGTGCCACCTGTTAGCCCGCCGCGGATCCGATCGCAGTAAAGCCACTCGCGTTCTGGCGCAGCGACCAACCCCGGAACCTGCCCAATGCCAATTGGCTCCCCCAACGGCACCTGTGCAAGCTGCTCGGAGGTAGTCTTCTGCGCCTCGACTGGTTGCTGCAGAATCAGCCGTGCTGAGGCGACATTCGTGATCGGATGATAGGTATCGGCCAAGCGGATATGCAGTGCGCCCGTCTCATCGGCCACGAGATCGGCGCCATCCAGGCTGGGTTGCGGGCGCAGCAGCCCCAGCATCACCGCACCTCCAGCGATCAGCAAGCTCAGCAGTACACCGACAACAAGTGCCCGCCGCTGACTCCGCAATGGGTCGTGAGCCATGCGTGGATCCCCGATGACCAGCGCAAGCTCCAGTCTGCGCAATAGAAAATTAAATCCAGAAACCTGTATCCCCGTTGTGCGCATGATTACTGCGCTCCCCCTTGTTTAAATGCGCTTGATATCTTGCGTTGTTTGAGTTGTTTTGTGTTCTTCTAGCCCCCGCTAGCGCGCTTAAGTATTCCATGGTTGAATTGCTGGCGCGAGGGGAACTTCGCATTCGGGGTAATTTCATACTTTGGGGGATGGGAATAATGGGCTTCGTGGCATTTCTAGCTGCCGATATGCCAGCCGATGCGTCCAATGCCGAACACGCTGCCTGGTGGGCGTGGGTTCTTTGCGGCGCCGTGGCCATCACATGCATGGTGGCGGGGTGGTTTGTATTCACCCGCGGTCGCGCCACCGCGGATCAGAACACGCGATGGTTTCGCCTTCTCTGCGTGCACGACAAATTGTGGGGTGAGCCGTCGCCACGGCGGATCGCCGGCGACCAGTTAGCGGGTGGTGTGGGTCTTTCTCTTGTGGACGCCCACATTTCCACCGCCATCATCCCCACCCAACCTTTCGGCCGCAGCTGGCTGGGCGATTCCCATGCCACTCTGGTGGGCGTGCCCGAGTCTGCGGCGGCTAGGATGCCTTTTGCTGCCAGCGGGTGCGGAGTGTGGGCTCTACCTGTGGAGACTCCACCGGTGGGGGCTCAGGTGACTCGGTTACCAGAGCAGCTGACTGTACCGGCGGTACCCGGTTGGTTTGTAGGTCTTTCCGATGCAGGCGAACCCATGCTGATCCACCCCATTCCCGGCGCAACGTTCGCACTGTTCGGCACCCCTGCACAGCTGCGTGCGCTTGAGGGGTCAATGAACTGGCCGGAGGAGATTTTCGATTTGCAGCGTTTCGGGAGCGCTGGATCCGTGGACGATTCAGCGGATGCCACGCGAGCTGCAGGCGTTAAGACACATGTTGTGCTCGTGGAGGTCTCCCCCGCTGTCGCCGGTAATACTGGTAGACACAGAATGGTCGATGCGCAGAAGAGGGCTCATCAGGGGGCTCACACGGGAGTTCACGGTGGTATCGGGTTCGATTCCGCGGAGGACATCTTGAACCAGGGACGTGCCCGGCTGCAGGCTGTCGGTGCTGCGGCAGTGGATGTATGCATTGCAGTGCCAGCAGTTGGCACGGGAGCAATCCTGGCCCACGGGGATCATCGGGAATACTTCAACTTCTTCGCCGTCACCGCACCTGCTCGCACCCCTGCCCCGGTGGCACAGCCAGCACAAACTGCAACAAGCGCGGCGCATTCACCAGCGCGATCAGCGCGCGCTTCAGCGCTACCTCCAACGGCGCGCTCCCCCAAACCGCGTTTGTATCACGGCTCGGCGGGAGATTCGTTGCCCATGCCCACCGGCGAACGCTTAGCACGGGTTGTCAGCGCCCGCTCCGCGAGATCTTCATCAGCTGGGTAGTCCACGCGCACTAGGTTCAGCCCCTCCGCGGGCGCGACTGGCACTGCGGAACTACGCTTTGTCTCTTTCAACAGCCCGGGAGTAAAGTCCTCGGATCGTTTGCCCGACCCCACTGTCAAGGCCGCTCCTACCAACGAGCGCACCATCGACCAACAGAAAGCATCGGCGGTCACGTGTGCCTCGTACGTCTGGGGCTCAGCCTCCGTCGAGACGTCAACCCAGCGGAATTCCTGCAGCTCACGGATAGTGGTAGCGCCTTCACGAGCTTTGCAGAACGCTGCGAAGTTGTTCAACCCAAGCAGCGCGTCGGAAGCTGCCTGAGTTTTCTCCAGATCAATCGGGTGGCGCCACGCGGCCGTATCCCGGGCACGCACCGGCACGGGGCCGGCCGGGTGAGTCGTTACGCGATAGATGTAGTGCCGGCGCAGCGCGGAGAATCGGGCGTCGAAACCCTTCGGTGCCATACGAGCGCCGTGCACGCGCACGTCGGAGGGCAACATGCGGGAAAGGCGCCGCACTAGATCCTCCGGGCGGGTGAGCGAGCGCTGCGCAAACGCATCAACAGGAATGTCGGCGTGGCACACTTGGCCGCTGGCATGCACGCCTGCGTCGGTACGCCCTGCGACAACAAGTTCAATAGGGTGGCGCGTGACCAGCGAGAGTTTCTCCTGCAAGACCCCCGCCACCGTGCGCAGCCCACCGGATTGGGTTGCCCAGCCATGGAAATCCGTGCCGTCGTAGGCAACATCCAGACGCACCCGAATCAGCTCTGGAATATCCTGCGGATTCTCGGGCATGGTCGGTGGCCTTTCTCTGGTAGGGTCGGTTGGTGCTTCCATCGCGCGCGACTTAGTCTAGTCTGCATGCACGACAGCGAATTCTCAGCATCCTCCCTCGATGCTCGTGCCCGTCGGTTGGTGGCGTGGGTTGCGGCTCTCAATGGCCTGGGTTTTCTTGTTGAGGTTGTGATTGCGCTGGTCATCGGCTCGGCCGCTTTGTTTGCCGACGCCGCAGATTTCCTCGAAGACACTCTCATTAACGTGTTGGTACTCACCGCCCTGGGGTGGTCGGTGGCCAGCCGACGAAAGGCCAGCTACGCACTGGCAGGACTGATTCTCATTCCAGCCTTCGCGGCATTCGGCACGGCAGCCTGGAAAGTGGTGACGGGGACGCCACCGGAACCTGCGACTCTGAGTGCGACTGCCATCGGCGCGCTCATTATCAACTTGGTGTGCGCTGTGTTGTTGCTGCGGCTGCGCGGAGCAAATAGTGCCCTGGTGCAGGGTGCATGGCTGGCTGCGCGCAACGATGCCGCGGCAAACCTGCTTATCCTCGCAGCGGGAGTGATTATGCTCTTCTGGGCCAGCGCATGGCCAGACATTGTGGTGGGTGTGATTATCGGTCTGATTAACCTGTCAGCGGCAAAGGAAGTGTTCGAACAGGCACGGGCGGAGGAGCCGGAGTTGGAGATGGACTAGCCATCCGCGGCTGGCGGATGTCGCTGAATCGGGAATGTGGCAGCAGCGCCCAGGGAAATGTCGTTGAATCGGGAATCTGCAATGCAAAATCTGGGAACAGCTGAATTCAAAACTCTCTGACCTGCGCTTTTAGAAACTTGCAATCGATTCCCAATAACACATTCCCGTTCTAGCGACATTCCCACCCAGAACCCTCCCCTGTTCAGTCGGTACACAGGCAAATGCCAAGCCATACGCGATATCGGGCGCAGATGGGGCCGGTTGGCGTCAACAATAAAAAGTAGAGAAGACAAAGGCGGGCCACGATCTACCCAAAAGGGTAACCGTGGCCCGCCTCAAAGCTAGGCGAAAGCGCCGGACTTACTTGTCCTCAGCGTCCTCATCAGCCTCAGCCTCTTCAGCCTCAGCCTCAGCGGCCTTGTCGGTCGCGGTGTCAGCCTCGACCTCCGGAGCCTCCTCAGCCGGAGTCTCCTCAGCCTTAGCCTCTTCAGCCTCAGCTTCAGCCTTCTTAGCCTTGGAAGCAGCAACGCGGTTAGCGCGCTCTGCCTCGGTGGAGGCCAGCTGCTCCGTCACCAGGGAAATCTGGGAGATCGGAGCGTTGTCGCCCTTGCGGTTCTCCAGCTTGATGATGCGGGTGTAGCCACCCGGACGGCCTTCGAACTTCGGAGCCAGCTCGTTGAACAGGTAAGCAACAACTTCCTTGTTCGGGATGAGCTTCAGCACGTTGCGGCGATCCGACAGGGTGCCGCGCTTTGCCTTGGTGATGATCTTCTCGACGTAGGGGCGCAGCAGCTTAGCCTTTGCGTCCGTGGTCTTGATGGCGCCGTGCTCAAACAGCTGAGCAGCGAGGTTGGACAGGATCTTCTTCTGGTGGGAAGCAGAACCGCCCAGGCGGGCGCCCTTCTTCGGGGTTGGCATTAGTTCTCCTCGTGTGGATTTTTAAATCAGTGAGCGCGTGCGGTTAACCACCGGGTTATTCCGCGATGTCCTCGCCCTCGGTGTCGATGAACTCGCCGGTCTCTGCGTCGTAGCCCTCGATATCGGTGATATCGAAGCCCTCCGGAGCGTCCTTCAGGCCCAGGCCCAAGCCAGCCAGCTTGACCTTGACCTCATTGATGGACTTCTGACCGAAGTTACGGATGTCCAGCAGATCGGACTCCGTGCGTGCAGCCAGCTCGCCGACGGTGTGAATCTCTTCACGCTTCAGGCAGTTGTAGGAACGAACGGAGAAGTTCAGGTCCTCAATCGGCATGCTGTAGGCAGCGATGTGCTCGCTTTCCTGCGGCGATGGGCCGATTTCGATGCCCTCTGCTTCGTGGTTCAGCTCCTGAGCCAGACCGAACAGCTCCACCAGAGTCTTGCCTGCGGATGCCATGGCATCGCGGGCGGTGATGGAGTTCTTCGTCTCCACGTCCAGGATCAGCTTGTCGAAGTCCGTGCGCTGTTCCACACGAGTTGCCTCAACCTTGTAGCTGACCTTCAGAACCGGGGAGTAAATCTGGTCGACCGGGATACGTCCGATCTCAGAAGAAGCTGTAGCAGCCGGAACGTAGCCACGGCCACGCTCGACAGTCATCTCGATCTCCAGCTTGCCCTGCTCGTTCAAGGTGGCGATGTGCAGATCCTTGTTGTGGACCTCTACACCAGCCGGCACCTCAACGTCAGCGCCGGTAACCTCGCCAGGTCCTTCCTTGCGGATGAACATGGAGACAGGCTCATCGGAATCGCTGGACAGAACCAGGGTCTTAATGTTCAGGATGATGTCGGAAACATCTTCCTTCACGCCTGGAATCGTGGTGAACTCGTGGAGAACACCCTCGATGCGCAGGGAGGTTACTGCTGCGCCCGGGATGGACGACAGCAGGGTCCGGCGCAGGGAGTTACCCAGCGTGTAGCCGAAGCCCGGCTCCAGCGGCTCGATAACGAACCGAGAGCGAGACTCGTCGATGAACTCTTCAGTGAGCGCAGGGCGCTGTGAAATCAGCATTGTTTAAGCTTCTCCTTTTTCGGCGACCGCTATATGACGCCGTTACGGGGACAACCGCCACCAGGTTTGATGGACGGTGCGAACGGTAGAAACCGCTGTTGGTGTTCTATCCGAAGTAAGTCTAACGAATAGGTTCGTCAGTTTTACTTCGAGTAGAGCTCGACGATCAGCTGTTCCTGCAGCGGAATGTCGATCTGAGCGCGCTCGGGCAGCTGGTGCACGAGGATGCGCAGAGTGGACGGTACGACCTGCAGCCAAGCAGGAACGATCGTATCGACCAGGGCTTCCTGAGCCTCTTCGAACCACAGCATCGAGCGGGACTTCTCACGCACGTCGATGATGTCGTACTGGGAGACCTTGAAGGAAGGAACGTTGACCTTCTTGCCGTTCACGGTGAAGTGACCGTGGGAAACCAGCTGGCGAGCCTGGCGGCGGGTGCGTGCCAGACCTGCGCGGTATACAACGTTGTCCAGGCGAGATTCCAGCAGGATGACCAGGTTGTCACCGGTCTTACCCGGGCGACGGTTGGCCTCTGCGTAGTAACGGCGGAACTGCTTCTCCAGGACGCCGTAGGTGTACTTCGCCTTCTGCTTCTCCTGCAGCTGCAGGAGGTACTCGGACTCCTTGATGCGAGCACGGCCAGCCTGCCCCGGAGGGTAGGGGCGACGCTCGAAGGAGTTGTCGCCGCCGACGAGGTCGACGCGGAGGCGACGGGACTTACGGGTTACGGGGCCGGTATAACGAGCCATTTTTTATCCCTAATCCTTTCTTCTCTTTAAACGCGACGACGCTTCGGCGGGCGGCAACCGTTGTGCGGCTGCGGGGTGACATCGGAAATGCTTCCGACCTCGAGGCCCGCGGTGGACAGGGAACGGATAGCGGTCTCGCGGCCGGAGCCCGGACCCTTCACGAAAACGTCAACCTTCTTCATGCCGTGATCCATTGCCTTGCGAGCAGCGGACTCAGCAGCCATCTGTGCAGCGAAGGGGGTGGACTTACGGGAGCCCTTGAAGCCGACGTGGCCCGAGGAAGCCCAGGAAATCACAGCGCCCTTCGGGTCCGTGATGGACACGATGGTGTTGTTGAAGGTGGACTTGATGTATGCGTGGCCGTTTGCCACATTCTTCTTGACGACGCGACGGCCAGTACGGCGCGCGCCGGAACGAGTCTTCGGAGGCATAGGTTACTTCTTCTTTCCTGCGATCGTCTTCTTGGGGCCCTTACGGGTACGAGCGTTGGTCTTGGTGCGCTGACCACGAACCGGCAGACCACGGCGGTGGCGCAGGCCCTGGTAGGAACCAATCTCGATCTTGCGGCGAATATCGGCCTGGATCTCGCGGCGGAGGTCACCCTCCACCTTCCAGGTGTTCTCGATAACGTCACGCAGAGCGGACAGCTGCTCGTCGGTCAGATCCTTGGAGCGAAGATCAGGGGAGATGCCGGTCTTTTCCAGCAGCTCCTTGGAACGGGCTGGGCCGATTCCGAAGATGTAGGTCAGTGCGACCTCCATGCGCTTTTCGCGTGGCAGGTCAACACCAGCAAGGCGTGCCATAGGGCATTTTCCTTCCGGTTTAGCGACGGTTTTCTCCACACTCGTCCCTATTAATCCTTCGAGTATTTCGCCCACAGTCACGGAAGGGACTGTTCATGCACCAGGTGCCTTGAATGTGCGAAACCAACATTCCAACTATTGGAGTGTTGGAAGGAGGGCTCCGGCCGCCGCGGCCAGAGGTAGTGACCAGGAAGCGCTGCGCTAACAGCGATTCCCAGGTTGGATGTGTGGAGGCTTAACGATTTACTTGTAGCGATAAACGATGCGCCCACGGGTCAGGTCGTAGGGAGACAGCTCCACGACGACGCGATCCTCGGGCAGGATACGGATGTAGTGCTGGCGCATCTTGCCGGAAATGTGAGCCAATACCTTGTGGCCATTGTCCAGTTCGACACGGAACATCGCGTTCGGCAGGGGCTCGACAATGCGACCCTCAACCTCGATGGCGCCTTCCTTCTTTGCCATATCCTCCAACGTTTCCCCAGCTCAGATAGCTGGATGGGTGATGTTTTGCTACATGTGGCACACATATGGACTTTTCCACTGCTGGCCTTTTCGACGTTCTACCGATCACCAGCAGAGACGAAAGCCTCATGCACCACCTGCTAACAATACACGCGACCTGCGCATATGCAAAAACGCTCACTCTGAACCATTCAAATTCAGCGTGAGCGTCGATATCTCGGTGGTAGCAGGCTTAGGCGTGCTGCTCCTCGCGGCGCAGCTGCCCCTTCGCCAAACGGTTCACCGTCAGCGCAATTGCACCGTCACCAGTGACGTTACATGCAGTACCGAAGGAATCGATGGCGATGTATGCCGCAATCATCAGCGCCACCTGGCCATCGTCGAAGCCCAGCTGAGACTGCAGCAGCCCCACTGCGGCCATGATGGCGCCACCCGGCACGCCCGGCGCGGCAATCATCATGACGCCCAGCAAGAAAATGAAGCCCAACGCCATACCGGCGCTCATATCAATGCCCGTCATGTAGACGATGGAGAAAGCAAACAGGGCGATCTTCTGCATGGAGCCGGACAGGTGCACTGTCGCACACAGAGGCACCACGAAATCAGCCACGGACTGCGTAACGCCATTCTTACGGGTGCACTCCAGGGTCACAGGAATGGTCGCTGCGGAGGAGGAGGTACCCAGTGCGGTGAAATATGCCGGCATCATATTCTTCAGCGCCTTGAACGGGTTGCGCCCGGCAAAGACTCCCGCCAACACGTACTGAAGCAGCAAGATTAGCCAGGTCATCACGACCGCGAGGATGAGCACCTTCGAGAACTGGGTTAGCGTCAGCTTCAGATTGCCGTTCATGCCCATCGTCAGGAACACACCGAAGATGTAGATCGGCAACAGCGGGATGATGAAGTTCTCAATCACCTTCATCGTTACCTCGCGCAGCTCCTCAGCACCCTTGTACAGCACCTCGGTACGCATGGAGGCCATGGCGATGCCCACAGTAAAGGCCAGCAGCAAGGCGGACATCACGCCCATGGGCGGATCCATCTCTACAGAGAAGAACGGCTGCAAAGCGCCCGCGTCGATGTCTTCAGCCTCGATAATCGAGTCGCTGCCGAGCAGAGACGGGTACGTTCCTTCGGCCACGCCGTAGGCAATCAAGCCCGAAACGATGGTCGAAACATAGGCAATGCCAGCAGTTACACCCAGCCACTTGCCTGCCCCGCGCCCCAGGCTGGCGATTGCCGGCGCGATCAGCGCGAAAATCAAGACCGGGACGAAGAATCCCAGGAAGTTACTAAACAGTCCGTTAAACGTTGCGAACAGGCGCCCCGCCCATTCCGGGAAAAACAGGCTGCATACGATGCCCAAAATAATCGCAACGATAATCTTGAACAGCAGTGATTTAAAAAGACGGGATAGATTCATGCTGGCGCTTCCCTTTGCACATGCTTGTAGGTCCTCAAGAAACGATTAATGATTAGCGTACCCTGACTACTTCATGCCCCAATAATCGCCCTTGCCCCATTAACCCCTTCTCCCCGCCTTAAGCCCCTCGAATTCACACCAGCGCGGTCGCACAGGCAGGGGGCGTCACAAAGAGTGCGGAGGAAAACCCCTACTTGCGCGGTGTCAGGATGCGCGGTCCATCAGCGGTCGCAGCGACGGTGTGCTCCCAGTGGGACGCGAAGCTGCCATCATCGGTGAGCACTGACCATTCGTCGTCGAGAACATGGGAATCCGCAGTGCCCAGCGCCAGCATCGGCTCGATCGCCAGGACGGAGCCCTCCTGAATCTCTGGCCCGCGCCCACCGCGGCCTTCGTTGGCCAAGTACGGATCTTCGTGCATGGTGCGCCCGATACCGTGGCCGCCGTAGCCGTCGACGATCCACAGCTCTACGTCAAACTTCTTCTCTGCGGCTTCGGTGGCCTGCTCCAGCGCCCAGGACACATCGGTCAGGCGGTTGCCCGGCACCATAGCCTTCAGCCCCTCGTACAGCACCCATTCGGTAGCGCGGTTGAGGCGATCGTGTTCATCGGCAATATCTCCGATGCCAAAAGTCCACGCTGAGTCCCCCACCCAGCCATTGAGCGTAGCCCCGCAGTCGACGGAGATGAGGTCACCTTCCTTCAGCACAACATCCTCCGAAGGAATTCCGTGGACGATCATGTCATTCGGGCTCGCACAGATCGATCCAGGGAAGCCACCATATCCCTTGAACGTGGGCACGGCACCATGGTCGCGGATAACCTGCTCAGCTACACGGTCAAGGTCGAGAGTGGTTTTGCCCGGCGCAGCGGCCTTCTTCACTTCCTGCAGTGCCAGCCCGACGATCTCCCCGGCCGCCTGCATAGCGTCTAGCTGCTCGGGAGTCTTCGCTGCGATCTTCTTGTTCTTTCGCCGAAAACCCATTGTTTCGCCTGTCCTTGTTTCTTTGTTGTGTGCTTCTTTGTTGTGTTTTTGTCTGTTTCTTTGGTGACGCCACCCTCACGGGGTGAATAACCACAAATCCCGCCAGGTCGGACCGTGTGGGACCGGCTGGCGGGATGCGCGATTGCGTGGAGTTTACTTGTCCAGCGCGTTCAGCGTGGTGGTGGAGATATCCTCCACGGTGCCCTCTGCGTCGATGTTCAACAGGATGTCCTTGTAGTGATCGATCAGCGGGGCGGTCTCGTTGCGGTAGACCTCCAGGCGGGTGCGGATCGTTTCCTCGTTATCGTCGTTGCGGCCGCGGGCCAGCATGCGGTCGACGACAACGTCCTCGGAGACAACGTAGTTGATTACGGCATCCAGGGAGTGGCCGTCGTCCTGCAGCATCTTCTCCAGCAGCTCTGCCTGTTCGATGGTGCGGGGGAAGCCATCCAGCAGGAAGCCCTTGGCGGCATCTTCCTGGTTCAGGCGGTCGCGAACCATGTCAGCGGTGACAGAGGTGGGAACCAGTTTGCCAGCATCCATGTACTCCTGTGCCTGCTTGCCCAGTTCGGTGCCCTGGGAGATGTTGGCGCGGAACAGATCGCCGGTGGAGATGTGCGGGATCTTCAGGGAGTCGGACAGCAGGGATGCTTGGGTGCCCTTACCAGCGCCGGGAGGGCCGAGCAGAACTAGTCTCATTTCAGGAATCCTTCGTAGTTAGACTGCATGACTTGCGATTCGAGTTGCTTGATCGTGGTCAGAGCAACAGACACCAGAATCAGGATAGCGGTACCACCAAATGGCATCTGTCCCTGCCCGCCGGCCTGTGCCGTCTGCACACCCATGTTGATCAAGATGTTCGGCAGGGCGGCGATAGCGGCCAGGTAGATGGAACCGACGATCAGCAGACGGTTCATCACATATCCAAGGTACTCCGCAGTCGGACGGCCCGGGCGGATGCCCGGAATGAAGCCACCGTACTTCTTCATGTTGTCTGCCTGATCGTACGGGTCATACTGCACAGAGACGTAGAAGAAGGAGAAGAAGATGATTAGGCCGACGTAAACCAGGATGTACTGCCAGGCGGCCGGGTTCGACAGCACCGCCATGACGTTACGGTTCCACCAGTTGTCCTGCCCGGCGGCCTGTGGGTTGCCGGACTGGATGATCTGGGTAATGAGGATCGGAACGGTCAGCAGTGAGGAAGCGAAAATCACGGGGATAACGCCAGCCTGGTTAACCTTCAGCGGCAGGTAGGTGGAAGTCTCACCGTACTGGCGGCGGCCAATCATGCGCTTTGCGTACTGAACGGGGATGCGGCGCTGACCCTGCTCGATAAAGACCACGCCGACAACCAGGATCAGAACGCCAACGATGACACCGGCGAAGACGAAGCCGCCGGAGCCCGAGAAGATTGATGCGCCCTGTGCCGGAAGCGACGTTGCGATACCCGCGAAGATCAGCAGGGACATGCCGTTGCCGATACCACGGTCGGTGATGAGCTCGCCGATCCACATCAGCAGCACCGCACCGGAGGTCATAATCATCACCATGGTGACGAGGCCGAAGATGCCGGTATCTTCCTTAAGCACCTGCACACCTTGCCCCAGTAGCTGGCGGCGATCCGCCAGCGCCACGATGCCGGCAGACTGCAGCAGTGCGAGAGCCACAGTGAGATAACGGGTGTACTCCGTCATCTTCGCCTGGCCGGACTGGCCTTCCTTCTTCAGCTGTTCAAACTTCGGGATCACCACTGTGAGCAGCTGAACGATAATGGACGCGGTGATGTACGGCATAATGCCGACGGCGAAGACAGAAAGCTTCAGCAGCGCACCGCCCGAAAACAGGTTGATCAGGGAGTACATGGCCGAGTTATCGGTCAGACCCTTGATCTGCGCTTGAATCGAGCCGTAATCCACGCCTGGGGTGGGGATCTGGGCGCCAATGCGATAGAGGATGATCATCGCAAGGGAGAACAAGATCTTCTTACGAAGATCTGCGTTCTTGAACGCCGAGGAGATGGCGGACAAACTTTGCCTCCTGTGTAGTTTCTTTCCGTAGTGCGGGATCTACTGGCTAGCGCACCTGCACTTCAAGATACGCCCGCGGTGAGGCGACACTAATTGCAACCTGTACAGGTTAGCAGACAGGACAAATGCTTAGGACACTCTACCACCTACCACAAGCGCTATTTCAAATGGCACTTCCCCACCACTGCGCTTCGCCCCCAAAAAATCGCCCTGCCAGCACATTACGTGCCGACAGGGCGATTGTTAGTAACTAAGTCTGATTAGAACTTGTCTAGTCTTACTTAGCCTCGGTGACGGTGCCACCGGCAGCCTCGATCTTCTGCTTTGCAGAGCCCGAGAACTTGTTAGCGGTGACGTTCAGCTTCACGCTGATTTCGCCGTTGCCCAGGATCTTCACCGGCTGGTTCTTACGAGCCAGGCCAGCAGCGACGATGTCTGCAACGGTGACGTCGCCACCCTTGGAGAAAGCCTTCTCCAGGTCAGCCACGTTAACCACCTGGTAGGTGATCTTGGCGGGGTTGCGGAAGCCCTTCAGCTTAGGCAGACGCATGTGCAGTGGCATCTGGCCACCCTCGAATGCTGCCGATACCTGCTTACGAGCCTTGGTGCCCTTGGTACCACGACCTGCGGTCTTACCCTTGGATGCCTCACCACGACCAACGCGGGTCTTGGACTTCTTGGCGCCCGGAGCGGGGCGGAGGTCGTGGAGCTTAATTGGATCGCTCATGTTTACTCTCCTGCCACTTCTTCGACCTCGACCATGTGGCGCACAACGTTGATCTGGCCACGAACGATCGGGCTATCCTCACGGACAACCGACTGGCCAATGCGCTTCAGGCCGAGAGAGCGCATGGAATTGCGCTGCTTCGGCTTGGTTCCGACCAAGCCCTTGGTCTGGGTAATCTTCAAAGCCATTTCTTATGCCCCCTGTCCTGCTGCACGTGCGCGCAGCATAGCGGCCGGAGCAACCTCGTCCAGGGACTTGCCACGACGTGCGGCAACCTCTTCCGGACGCACCAGCTGCTTCAGCCCAGCGACGGTTGCGTGGACAATGTTGATGGCGTTGTCGGAGCCCAGGGACTTCGACAGGATGTCCTGCACGCCGGCGCACTCTAGCACCGGGCGGACAGCGCCACCGGCGATCACACCGGTACCAGGGGCAGCAGGCTTCATCATGACGATGCCTGCAGCATCCTCACCCTGAACCGGGTGAGTGATGGTGCCGTTGATCATCGGAACGCGGAAGAAGTTCTTACGAGCCTCTTCAGCGCCCTTCTGGATAGCGGCAGGAACTTCCTTAGCCTTGCCGTAGCCGACGCCGACCATGCCCTGGCCGTCGCCGACGATAACCAGCGCGGTGAAGCTGAAGCGGCGACCGCCCTTTACAACCTTCGAGACGCGGTTAATGGTAACCACGCGCTCGATGAACTGGCTGCGCTCATCCTGCTGGTTGCGACGATCGTTACGTCCGCCACGGTCGTTGTTGCGATCGTTGCGGTTGTTACGCTCATTGCGCTCGTTCTTGTCGTTGTTCTCGGCGGAGCGTCCGCCGTTACGTTCACGTCCCGACATCACGCGTTCCTTCCGTTGGTGTTGTTCGTGGAGTTGGTCATTAGAACTTCAGACCACCTTCGCGGGCAGCGTCAGCCAAAGCGGCAACGCGGCCGTGGTACTTGTAGCCTGCGCGGTCGAAGACAACAGCCTCGATGCCAGCGGCCTTGGCGCGCTCGGCGATCAGCTGGCCAACCTTCGCACCGCGCGCCTTCTTGTCGCCCTCCATGGCACGTACATCTGCTTCCATCGTAGAAGCTGCGACCAGGGTGTGGCCTGCAACATCGTCGATGACCTGTGCGTGCATGTGGCGAGAGGTGCGGTGAATAACCAGACGCGGGGTCTCCGGGGTACCGGAGAGGTTCTTGCGGATACGGAAGTGACGACGTGCGCGTGCAGTGCGGCGGCGGGTGGAGATGTCCTTGCCCACCGGCAGACGCTTTTCGTTTTGTGCAGTGTTGCTCATTACTTACCCGTCTTTCCGACCTTGCGACGGACCTGCTCGCCCTCGTAGCGAATGCCCTTGCCCTTGTAAGGATCGTCCTTACGCAGACGACGGATGTTCGCGGCGATCTGTCCGACCTGCTGCTTGTCGATACCAGTGATGGAGAACTTGGTGTTGCCATCCACGGCGAAGGTGATGCCCTCCGGTGCCTCAATCAGCACAGGGTGGGAGTAGCCCAGTGCGAACTCCAGGTTCTTGCCCTTGAGCTGCACACGGTAACCAACACCGAAGATTTCCATCTTGATGGTGTAGCCCTTCGTCACGCCCTCGATCATGTTGAAGACCAGGGAACGGGACAGGCCGTGCAGGGAACGATTCTTGCGGTGATCATCCGGGCGGGAAACGAGGATCTCCTCGCCTTCCTGCACCACGGTGATCGGAGCCGGAATGTCCTGGCTCAGGGTGCCCTTCGGACCCTTAACCTCGACAGACTGGCCGTTGATGTTGATGGTGACGCCAGAGGGGACAGCCACCGGTGCCTTGCCAACACGAGACATGGTTTAGACCTCCTCTAGTTACCAGACGTAGGCGAGAACTTCTCCGCCCACACCCTTGTTCTGTGCCTCACGGTCGGTCAGCAGACCGTGGGACGTGGAAATGATGGCCACACCCAGGCCGCCGAGGACCTGCGGCAGCTCGTTGGACTTTGCGTACACACGAAGACCCGGCTTGGAAACACGACGCAGCCCGGAGATAGAACGCTCGCGGGACGGGCCGTACTTCAGCTCGATGTCCAGTGTCTTGCCAACCTTGGCGTCGGTGACGGTGAAGTCAGCAATGTAGCCCTCCTCCTTGAGGATCTCAGCGATGTTCGCCTTGATCTTGGAAGAAGGCATGGAGACGGAATCATGGAACGCGTTGGATGCGTTCCGCACGCGGGACAGCATGTCCGCGATGGGATCAGTCATGGTCATAAGTTTTGACCCATAGCCTTTCTCATTGCGGTTCCCAGCCCACCCAGACTGCGTGTACCGCGCGCTTGCTGGCTACTAGCGCGCCCCATGCTAAATAACATGGGGTGCTCGCCGCCGTCTCCGCGCGGCCGCTCTATTGGGCGAGGGGCCTACAACAAAGTGGTTTGATGTTTACACTGCTTACGTTGCCGAGCCAGCCTTTCAGGCATGGGGCAACGCAAGACCAGATAACTCTAGCAACCACCTGCATGTTTACCCAAATCGCTATTGAGGAAAAGACGCCCCTAGATTCAGAACCTAAGGTCTCACAACCCTTGACACCACGGAGCGCAAAATAAGTAGCCAATATGCTACTCCTGAACACCCAATAAGCGATGTGCCATATCTTCTCTTAGCTTTAAACTGCGAAAACAAGGCGTTACGTGAGATGTATCACAAATGCGAGTAACGCCTTGAAAAGTTGATTGGTGATTCACTACACATGTTGTACGTACTCAAAGTACGAGACTATTTGCGCCGCAATCAATCGCAGTTGACTCGGCACAATCGCAGTTCTATACACCCCTCATGGAAGGAAAATTCTTTGAAGTTCAAGAAGTCCCTCATCACCCTGGCCGCAGCATCCTCCGTAGCAATGGCTGGTATCCCGGCTGCCGTCGCTGAAGAAGCACCGGAGGCTGCGGCCACCGCAGCTACCGAGAACTCCAACGAGACCGCCACCAAGCCGGCTGCTGAGGAGAACGCAGACGAGAACGCTGCTGAAGAAGGCGCTGCCGAGGACGAGACCAAGCCAGCCGACGAGAACGACAACGAGACCAAGCCTGCTGAGGGTTCCGCTGACAGCGAGCAGGGTCAGAAGCTGAAGGGCTCCGTTGACAAGCTGCTGGGTTGGGATGACTCCACCTCCACCCTGAAGAAGATCGAGGACGTTCTGGGCTTCATCGGCAAGATCGTCAAGACCTTCACCGGGTTCCCGGGCTCCAAGTAAATAACCTGGAACCACGACATAAACAACGAACCCCGCTTCCCTATCCCGAGAAATCTCGGGGGAAGCGGGGTTTTGGCTTGCTATACTGCTGTACTCAGCAGCTCGCTCTTACTTGAACGGGAAGCCCAGCTCGCGCAGCAGTGCGCGGCCTTCATCGTCGTTGGTTGCAGTGGTAACAACGGTGATGTTCATACCACGCGGACGATCGATCTTGTCGACGTCGATTTCATAGAACATGGACTGCTCGGTCAGGCCGAAGGTGTAGTTGCCGTGGCCGTCGAACTGCTGGTCACTCAGACCGCGGAAGTCGCGAATACGCGGCAGAGCGACGGTCAGCAGACGATCCAGGAACTCCCACATGCGGTCGCCGCGCAGGGTTACGCGAGCGCCAATGGGCATACCTTCACGCAGCTTGAAGTTAGCGATAGCCTTCTTCGCGGTACGGATCTGCGGCTTCTGACCGGTGATCTTGGTCAGATCCTCGATTGCACCGTTGATCAGCTTGGAATCGCGAGCTGCGTCGCCGACGCCCATGTTGACGACAACCTTGGTGACGCCCGGGATCTGCATGACGTTCTCGTAGCTGAACTCGCCGTTCAGCTTCTCGCGGATTTCCTCACGGTAGCGAGTCTTCAAACGTGGGGTGTAGTTTTCGCTCATCGTTAGATGTCCTTCCCGTTGCGCTTGGACACGCGGATCTTCTTACCGTCTTCGTCGAAGCGGTAGCCGATACGGGTCGGGTTGCCGTCGGAGTCAACGACCATCACGTTAGAAACGTGGATCGGAGCTTCCTGGGTAACGATGCCGCCGGACTCAGCGCCGCGCTCTGGAGCGGAGTTTGCAACGTGCTTCTTGATTCGGTTGACGCCCTCGACCAGGACCTTGTCGCGCTGCGGGTAGGCCTCAATAACCTTGCCCTTGGCGCCCTTGTCCGGGCCGGAGATAACCAGTACGGTGTCGCCCTTACGGATCTTCATTTAGAGCACCTCCGGAGCCAGGGAAACGATCTTCATGAACTTCTTGTCGCGAAGCTCACGTGCGACCGGGCCGAAGATACGGGTGCCGCGGGGATCGTTGTCGTTTGCCTTGATGATGACAGCAGCGTTCTCATCGAATGCGATGTAGGAGCCGTCCGGACGACGGGTCTCCTTCTTAGCGCGGACGATGACAGCCTTAACAATGTCGCCAGCCTTCACGGTGCCGCCCGGGGTAGCTTCCTTAACGGTTGCTACGACGACATCACCGATACCAGCGGAGCGTCGAACGGAACCACCGAGCGGACGGATGACCAGGATTTCCCGGGCACCGGTGTTGTCGGCAACTCGCAGACGCGATTCTTGCTGAATCACTTGAGTCTCCTAATTTGACCTAGAATTTTTGCGTATCGTGCGTGGGATTACCGACCCTCGCGCACGCGGTCTGTGCCGGTTAAAGCGCCAGGCTCTTCATGAATGCACATTGCGAGCACACAATGGAGCACACTGCACCTTTCGGCAACTGGAATATTGTTCCACACGCGCCCTCGGCTAACAAAATCGCCGTATCAGAAATTTGCCCCGTGGGCCGCCATTTATTCCGGCGGGGGTAGCTCAACCCACCCCCGACGGTAGTTCCCTATACCTTTTGACGCCACCTCATCCTCAGCGTGATGTGAGTGTGATATGCGCCCCAACAGGGCTCTTGCTCATATTGCACTATCTTGCAACCCCTGCACTTGAGACTGCGGAAAATCACCGCATCCACATGGGGATATTAGTGAAAACTGAACTATCTCCCCATTTTTAAAACGTGCTTAGAGGACGACAGGGATCGCAAGGCTTCAAAATCTCCTTGGGTACCTAAGCGGTCTTCTCCAGCGGAGATTGCAATATTTCCGCAGCAACCACAGCTGCTAGGCAACAGATTGACACTGTGCACACAGGCAACAGTCGTGCTACGTTACGTTGCGTACCCAAGGCCGGTTTAAGGCCGACACACCAACTTTTTTAAGTGAGGTTTATACACATGAAGCTCAAGAAGTCTCTGCTAGCTCTGACCACCGCCGCTACCGTTGCTGTTGCTGGCACCGCTACCGCTGTAGCTGAGGACACCAACCCTGCCGACTCCGGCTCCGCTGTCGCGAACACCGACAAGGGCGATAATGCGACCGAGAACGGCGGCGAGAAGGACGAGGACAAGGATCAGTCCGAGCTAGCTGGCTCCGCTGACAAGTTCTTCGGCTGGGACGAAAACACCTCTGGCCTGAAGAAGCTCACGACCGTCGTTACCCTGATCACCACCATCGGCGCTCTGGTTGCAGGCCTCGTCACCCTGGCTAACAACTTCCAGAAGATTCCGAACCTGTTCAAGTAAGAACATCTTCGTTCTGCTAAAGGACAGGTTCCAGTCACCCATTAGTTTGGTTGGCCGTTAACCTCAAGCACCCCACGGCGATACACGATCGCCGCGGGGTGCTTTTGCTATCCCTAAGATCTCGACAATCGTGCCCCCTCCACTTCCCTTCCCCTTTGCCACCCTATATGAAGTTAGGGTAGGCTCACTTTTACTATGTCACTGCAGCAGCTCGTATTGGATCCCTCAACCGCAAGCGACGCTTATCGCTCAGCGTTCGTCGACCATGAACTTGTAGTGGCACCCAGCGAACCTAAGCACCACATCATCCGCGCCACAGTGTGCAACGTCAGCGCTCCCGCTCAACACCTCCGCCGCATTGTCATCGAATCCCCGGAACTGGTTGGTTTCAAGCTCTCCGGCCCAGATGAATTCTTCGGTCTCTTTATGCCGCAAGTGGCCAGCGGCAAGCTACATTTACCGGTTCATGCCGGCGGCGCAAATATTCGCGCCAGCGTAGCTGCCATGCCAGATGAGCTACGTCCTCACCTGCGGTGGTACACCGTCCGCTCGCTGAATCCTGTGGCTGGACAACTGACTTTTGACGTGGTGACGCATGGCGTCACTACCCCCAGCTATAAAAACATTGGCCCTGGTCTCCGTTGGGTTTTGAGTGCCCAAACTGGCGATCAGGTGGCAATCTGGACCTGCCAGGGGCTATGGCATCGCGGGCGACGCTCCCAAACCTTGATCGCCGATCCGTCCGCAGCACCCTCAGTGCGCGCAATCCTGGAGTACACCCACGCATTCGCACCAGATCAATTGAAAGACATGCATGTCCGCATGATTGCCGAGAGCCCCAATGACCTAGAACCATTGCTCAACCCCAACTGGGAAGATGAATTGAGCAGCCTCGACATCCTGTTCGCCCCTTCTGAGAAATTTAGCGAAACCACCATTGCGCATTTGAGAGGGCTTGACCATTCTCAGCACCCTGCAACGCAGTCAAAGTACGTCTGGGTCGCGGGCGAGGGCCAGCTTTGCAAGGAAGTTCGACATCATGCAATTCATACGTGGGGCCTCGATAGCGAATCCGTGCAGTGGTGCCCTTATTGGTTCCTCGGGAGGGCTAGGCCTTAATTAGCCACAATTCCTCGCGGCACAATGATCGGAGCCATACCGCGGGGATCTTCCCACACCTCGGCATTCAGGCCATATGCCTCGCGCAACACATCCACCGTCAGAGCCTCGTTCGGAGAACCCTCGGCGATCTTTTCCCCCTCCTTCATGACGATCATCTCGTCACTAAAAGCTCCCGCCAGGCCAAGATCATGAAGTACGGTAATCACCGTCTTGCCCTCTTGAGCGAGCTCCCGCACGATACTTAGAATCTCTATCGCATGTGCCGGATCTAGGTACGTAGTCGGTTCATCCAACAGCACAATTGGCGTATCCTGCGCCAGCACCATCGCCATCCAGACCCGCTGCCGCTGGCCGCCAGAAAGCTCCGCCACGTCGCGGGCAACAAGATGGTCAACCTTCGTCTTCTTCAGCGCCTCGCGCACTTTTTCTTTATCTTCTGACGCCGTCGCTCCCCCACCCCAGAGCGATCGACGATAAGGGTGCCGTCCGCGCTCCACGAGTTCTCCAACAGTCAACCCCGCCGGACACAGAGGGTGTTGTGGCAAAAGTGCAATTAGTTGGGCGGCTTCGCGTGCCCCCAAACTATGCACGTCCTTATCCTCTGCAAGAACACGTCCTTCGGTGGGAGCAAGCAGCCGAGAAAGCGTCTTGAGCAGCGTTGACTTACCACAACCATTGGGACCTAAGAGCGTGGTGACCTTCCCGGGCTCTGCAGTGAAAGACACGTCCTTAACAATGCTTGGGCCGTCGTTGTAGCCCACGGTGACGTGATCAACTTGAACGTTCATTGAACCATTCCTTTCAGAGTTCCGCGACGGGCCGCCAACCACACAAGCAACACCAGCGCGGGCCCACCAATGATGGCGGTAACCAAACCCACAGGGGACGTAAATGGCAGTGCGCCCGCCACGACGGCGCACGCAGCTAATAGAGCAGCGCCTGCAAAAGTAGAGCACAGCGGATGGGGCGTGGGCGTTCCGGCCACCAGCTTGGCCAGCTGAGGAGCCAACAGTGCCACGAATCCAATTGGGCCGACAAAGGAAACCACCACCGCGACAATGCCCGTTGCGGCGATGAGCAAAATAGCGCGCACCCTCGTGACATCTACACCAAGTGTGGACGCGGTGGCGTCATCATGAGAAAGAAGAGGGACATCGCGCGTAACGCAGAGGCCTAAAACCACGAAGGGCAATAGGCCCAACACCATAGGCAACAAAGCTTCCGTACGCACAAAGCCGGTGGACCCAGCGAGCCAAGTTTGGGCATCCGTGGCACGAGTTAAGTCAGCCCTGAGCAGAAGATACTGCACTAAAGACTGCGTGAGGAACGACAGTGCCAGGCCGATGACCACTACGCGCTGCGACGTCCCGAAACCACCGAGTAGAACGAGCAAACCAACGATCACTAGTGCGCCAACCAAAGCGAGTGCAGCACGCCACCAGAACGTCGGCACCCCCTCACTCCATGCAGGGCGGGTGACTACGGTACCCGCCACAACCAAAACCGCCGCGCCGCCGGAGACACCGAGAATGTCCGGGCTGGCCAGCGGATTGCGAGCCATGGTTTGGGTCCACGCGCCGGCCAGCCCCAGCGCGGCGCCGACCAGAACGGTAGCGATTGCTACAGGCAGGCGGAGATCCCACACCACGTTGATTGCTTGCTGTGTTCCCCCACCGGTGAGAACCTCGATGACTTCCACCGGACTGAGCTTCACCGCACCTTGCCCCAGGATTAAGCAATAACAAAGGGCCGCTATGAGGGCGAACCCCGATGTGGCTGCCAGGACGCGTCTGCTTCGTGAACGCTTGATACTACGGATAGACGTCATATCGCTCATATCGCCAGCTCCGAGTCATTCGAGGTCGGTGAACTCTTCTTACGTCGCACCGCCAGAATCATCACTGGGGCGCCGACAATAGCTAGGACAATAGACATTTCCAGCTCGTTGGGCTGCAGGACGAAGCGGCCCACAATATCGGCTAGCAGTACAGCCGCACCGCCGACGATGGCAGTTGGTAGCAAGAGGCGGGTAAGTGCCGGGCCGGTAAACGGGCGTAGTAGGTGTGGCACGGCGAAGCCCACGAATGTCACAAGCCCCACGGTGGCAGTCGCCGAGCCGGCGAGGATGATCACCGCCGCGGCAGCCAACAAGCGGGTTCTCGTGGGCGAGCTGCCAAGGGAACGGGCGGAGTCCTCTCCCATCGCAAGTAGATCCAGCGGGCGTGCTACAAGCGCACCACATAAAGCACCTAGTGCTAGACCTAAAGCAGCTAAGGCCACGTCTTCCATACCCCGCCCAGCCGTAGAGCCGACAGTCCAGCGACGGAGCCCTTCCAAGGTGTCGGAAGAATAGAGGCTCAGCATATTCGTGGCCGCTTGTAGGGCAAAGGTAACTCCCACGCCCACCAGTACCAGAGTTAGCGGGTTACGGGATACGCGGGAAATCAACAGCACGATTAGAGCGGCGACGGCAGCTCCCACGAGCCCCACAAGTGTCCGCTCTCCGACCGTCGTTGCCCAGCCCAAGGTCAGTGCCGCGGCGACTGCAAAACTTGCTCCGGCGTTCACGCCGATAATGCCGGGATCTGCCAAGGGGTTGCGGGTCCAGCTCTGAGCAATGGCACCCGCCATAGCCAGGGCTGCGCCTGTGATCACAGCCAAGAGGGTACGCGGAACGCGCAAGTCCCAAATGATGCCGGACTGTTCAGCATTAATGCCGGACTGCGCGGACGGGTGCGGACCATGCATGAGGATGCTGGTCACCTCGCCAATGGAAAGATCTTTGGAACCCAAGTACAGGGAGACAACCAGCAGCAAAGCCAAACCAACGAGTGCGGCCGAAGTAAGCAAACGCCGGGAAAATACCAAAGAATGTCGAGTTCTTGACGCAGACACTTTCAACTAAATTGCGTCAGAGAACTTGTCGACTGCCCAGGGGATGGTCAATGGGTTCGGCATGCTCATTGCATTGCCCACGTTTTCGTCCATCCAGCGGACCTTGCCTTCGCGAACAACGTCCAGCTTGCTGAATGTTGGATCCTTCTTCAAGGTATCGGCGGCACCCTGATAATCAAGGACGAAGAGGTAATCGACATTGTTGAGGTCACTGTAGTTCTCAGGTGCGATGTCGCGGTAGAACTCGCCACCGTTACCTTCAAGCTCCTTCGGGATCTCGAAGCCCAGACTCTTGATAAACTGCCCACGACCGTCACCGGAGGTGTACAGGCCGATCTTTCCCTGATAAGGCATGACGATAGCCGCACGCTTGCCTTTGAGCTCAGGGTGCTGCTGTTGGAAATCATCGAAGGCCTTCTGTGTCTCTTCGACAAGCTTGTCGCCTTCTTCTTGCTTGTCTACAGCGCCGGCGATCTGGTTGACCTGATCCCGCCATGGGATCTGCCAGTCCGTGGCACCGTCTGGCTTAACGGTGGTTGGGGCGATGTCATTAAGCGCCTTCTTCGCCTGCGCGTCTACGGCAGAGTTCACCGCAATGATCTTGTCCGGATCAGCGGCGGAGATCTTCTCCAGGATTTCAGCAGTGAATCCATTGGCAGTACCGTAAACCACTTCAAGCTTGTTGTCGCCGAGCTTTTCGGTAGCCCATGGGCCGACGCCAGACGCATCAACATCTCCCTCAGCACCCCAGGGCGCTACGAGGACTGGTTGGATGCCAAGGGCAAGCAAGGTATCGCTGTCTCCCAGGCCAACTGCGGCGATGCGCTCGTCCCCGGTGTCCTCATTTTTTGACGCCGCCGCGTCATCGCCTCGGGAGCAACCAGACAGAACAAGAGTGGATGCTGCCAAGACAGCGGCGGTCTTCAGTGCCGCTCGACGGGTCAGCGAATTGTTTCGAAACATGTGGAAGCCTAACGTGTAAGGAACTCTTTGAAGCGCTGTAAAGTACCCGTAGCCCCAAAGGGCTGATGGCCTCTTTCAGCTACGGTGGATTCAGCACTCGCGTCCATCTTACACAGGTTAGGCTAACCACACAAAAGGCTGCCCTAAGTTAATTATTTTGGGGGATGTGTGGCCGCCGATATGGAGGCAGCTCAGCCGCTAGGGGCCAGCCGACAGGGGGCACTTTAGAAACGGTTTAGCAAACCACCAAACGTCCGCCGCTCCTCCACACGCTTCGCCCGAGACAAATGTCCTGAGGTTCGCCCGACCACCGGCAGTTACCTACCTCCCCTCCCCACCTCGAACAGCTGGGCACTCCACCCCACAGCCTGCTGCGAACGCGCTACCGCACCCACGGCAGCCAGGTGCTTCGCAATCACACGGGCCGTGGGCAGCTGCGATCCATACAGAACGAGGCGTGATAAATCTTCCTCGTAGTCATGATCCTCGGCCCCGCTTTCCTGCAACACTGGGGTCACCAGGAACAGCTGCGCCCCAAAACGTAGTACGGCAGCTACCAGCTGTTGCAGCTCTATAGCTGGCCAACGCCGCCACGGATCAACCAGCACCACAGCATCTACCTGCTCACACAAAGTAGCCACTGTGCCAGCCCAATCCGCCCGGCGCACATCCTCACCGCTACGCCCAACCGTTGGAGCGTGCAGTGCACTATAGCGAGCACGATCCCGGCGGCGTGGAGCAATATCGCGCAGCATAACCTCCTCTGCGCTAGCCCCAGGCTCCGTCATCGCTGCAGTTGTTGCGCCTACTGAAATCCTTGCGTCATCTTCTGCCTCCGAAAACGACCCCAACACCACGGCGTTGGCCTGCGGTATCTTACGTAGAATCTCATCCGCATACACCGCCGCGGCCGGACCTCCCACCGCGCACCGAAGCGAGCCAGCATCCTGTCGCGCTAGTAGCTTGCTGCTCAGAATCTCCGCTGCGGCCGGGGCCGACCACTGAGCGCTGGAGGCCGCCTGTTCGTGTTCCTCCACGGCCAGTTGTGGCTGGGTTTGCACAATGTAGTCCCAGCGGTGCTCGCCCGTATCAGCCGGATTCTGCAGTGCCTGCCCTAGCTGGCCAAGTGCTGCGGTCTTGGCGGCTGCCGGCCCGGCAATCCAATCCCTTACTGGAGAATCCGGGTTTGCTAACTCGCTGCCCAGCGCAGTGAGGCCGATTCGAACCGCCCGTTGGTCCGCCACATCCTCCGCTGAGCTATCCAGTGCTGCATCCGCCGACAAAGTCACTAACCCCACTGCCTCCAGGTAACGCGCAATCCGGAGAGCCAGCTCCTGCTGCAGGCCAGTTGCTGCGGCCAGTTGATCCACTCGATCCGCGCCCTCATCAATCAGGCCAAAAATCCCCAACCCTACGGCTTGGCGCACCAGAATCGCCGACCCCATTTCGGTGAGTTCATGCAGCTCAATCACCGCATTACGGTGGCTCGTCACAGCCCCTGTCTCCGCCCCCTCACTGTCGCCCTGCGTAGCCGTCGCCCCTGCTTCCGATTGTGCCGGTGCCATTGCGCGCCAGTACCCCGTAATCTCCACGTTTTCCCGCGGAATCCCCAGAGCTCGAACCCAGCGTCGGATCGCCTTCAATCGCCCGGCCTCTCCCGCAGCCCATACATAGGGCATCGCGGCGGGCTCGGCCGCCCACTCTGGGTGTTCTCCGTACAACTCGGTAGCTTTCGCCACGAAGTCCCCGCCCTCGTCTCGCACCTGCCAGTGAATGTCCACCTGTGCTTCGAACTCCAGTCGCTGGACATGTGCCCGCGTGGCAACCTCAATAATCGCCACTGCCCTATACCCGGCGGGCAAAGACTCTATACAGCGAGCAATCGCCGGCAGCGCCGTCTCGTCGCCCACCATCAGTAGCCACGGAGTGTGGGTGGGCAGCGCTGCGCAAGACTTCGGCCCTGCGATATACAGGGGATCTCCCGGTCGAGCTCGTACGGACCAGTCCTCGGCCAGGCCTTGGCCATGCCGCGCGAAGTCTACGACGAGGCGGCCCTGGGAGGCGTCGAATGAACGGACGGTATATGTCCGAAACAGATCTTTGACCTCCTCTTGCCATAGCACCGTCGCGTCCTCCCGTGTGATGGGGTGAGGGCGCTCCCCGGTGGCCGGGTCTGGGAAGATGATGCGGATATCGTCGTCGAAACCATCGCTGACTAGCGGTGGTGCGTCTACGCCGAACGCACTATGGGCGCGTAGTTGTTCGCCCGTCAGAGTAATGCGACGCATCCCTGGTGTGATGTCCTCGATGTCATCGACCTGCAGTTCGCGGATCGTAATGGGGTAGATTTCCCTGTCTCGGCTATTCCTCGCCATGGTCATTCCTTTCTCGTTTCTGGGTTGGCGGTGTGCGGTGAGTCGGTGTGTAGCGGGTCAGTGCGCAGGGTCGGCATGCGCAGGGTCGATACCTGTCGCCTCGGGTGCTGGCCGGTCAGCCGAACTCTTGTCCAGCAGCCGCGGTGCCCATTGCTGGAAAACGTTCTTCCAGCCATCGGCTTTCACCAGCTGCGCGTGCGTAAGTTCAAGCTCGCTCACCTGCACCGGATACGCCCCCGGACGGCGCCTCCACGCAGCAGCCGGATCCCACTGCCCGTGTGCCACATCACTGTTGTTTTGCGTTGCCACCACTAGCTCGACCCGGCCTTCGTAGCTGGTGGGTGCTGCTGTGTGTAGCAACTGCATGCAGAAACGGATGTTGCTTTCTATATCGACGCCCACAGTACCCAATTCGTGTGACATCCCATCGGCACGCGCAATTGCCCGAACGTCGTAGTCACCAAAGGCTGTCCTGCCATCGGGCGTGCCCGGCGGCAAGGAATGCGTACCGGAGCTGGGGCTGCTGCCGCTGGGGTAGGCGTCAAGAATTCCTAAGAACCGCACCTCATAGCCCCGGCGCTGCAACGCGGCAGCGATGTTTTCAGCCACCACGCCACCGAAGGAGTAGCCCACCAACGTGAAGGGTCCTTCTTGTTGCTCGGCCAGGATCTGTTCGGTGTAGAGCTCCGCTAGCTCGGCCAGTGTTTCCACCTGGGGTAGCGGGGACGGTAGTTCGATCAGGCGGGTGTCGAACTCAGTGTCCGCCAGAAGGCTGGCCAGCGGGGCGAAGGCCAAGCCATGTCCGCCGATCGGATGGAGGCACCACACCGGGCGGCGTTGCGAATGCTCTGCAGTCTGTAAGCGCTGGGATTGCTGCGGCTTCGGCGGCTGCTTAGCCTTCATAGCTCCACCAGTGCCCTGCCCCAGCCGTTCCGCGATGGCTGCCGGAGTACCAGCATCCACAATGTCCTGGATCTTCAACTGCATGCCCTGCTTGCGCAGCACACCCATCAAACGCATGGCCAGCAGGGAGTCACCACCGGAGGTGAAGAAGTTCTCTTCGGGGCCGATCGGGTTGCCTAGCAAGCTCTCCATGGCGGCCTGCACCTGGGCGCATACGGGGTTGTCCTCAGAAAGCTCCCGGTTACCAGTATTGCACCTATCCGCTTCCTCTACTTCGCTGTGCCCATCTACTTCTATTTGCCCGTCCGCTGGCTCCTCAAACTCGCCGCGCTCCGGAAGCAACTCCACCAACCGGAGATCCCTACCGGTGGCGGCGTCGCACAGTGCATTGAGGAATGTGCCGAACCACCTCGCGGCGGCGTCAGGAAGAATGCGTTCCACCACATCCGGACGGTGCACCAGCGTAATCTCCAAAACGTCCCCGGGCGGGCACACGACAGTCAGCGGGTAATGCGTGCGACCGCTGGTGCGCAGCCCCTGGATGCGCAGGCACGACTCGGAGGTCTCCACTGTGTGTGGACCGCTCGGTGCACCGAAGTGTGCGTGATGGTCGTACACCACCGCGGTGTCGAACAACGGTGCACTTCCCACCAGGGTCTCGATCTCCTGTAGCGGCGTGGTCTGGTTCTCGCTGATCAGCGCCATGGTATCTGCCACCTGTCGCACGGTATGGCGCAGCGTGTGCCCCGGTTCGAGTTGTACGTGCAACGGGAGTGTGGTGATGAACATGCCCACCGCACTAGCCATTCGCGGCTGCTCCGCGGACCGGCCGGAAAGAGTCACCCCCGTAGTCACTCGGCGCCCACCATGCAGCGCAGCCAGCGTGAGCAACCATGCGGTTTGTACCAGTACACTGGGTGTGGTTCCTAGGCTCGCCGCGGCGGTTGCCACCCGCCCATCTGTGTCGCGGTGCAGTACGTGCGGCACCTCTGGGGCTTCTGTTGTGCTCTTTTTACTTGACGCCACCGGCCGCAAGCCAGCAATCACACCTCCGTGCTCGCCTGTGCGGCTGGCCTCATGGGGCTGATCGGTGCCGGTGAAAATCTGTTGCCAGGCGCGGTGTTCCCGCTCCAGTTGTTCGGCGCTGCGTTGGCACAGGCTTCGGGCAAATTCCGCGAAGGAGGGCGCGGGGTCCAGATCCTCGCCGCTTAGCAGTCGCTGCAAATCCTGCAGCATCACGGCGGTGGACCAGCCATCGGTGAGGACGTGATGGCTGCCCAGCACAAGTGTGGCAGGGCGGTTGGTTTCTAGTCGGTTACTCTCTGGCAACAGCACCAGGTCTGCGGTGACTAGCGGGCCGGATTCCAGGTCCACGGCGCGGTGGCCACGCAACTCCCGTAGCTGTTCCACGAACGCATGCGCTGCAGCCGGTGAGAAGTCTCTGCAATCGTGGATTGTCCAGGGCAGATCGAGCCGCTCCGGAATCAGCATCAGCGGGAGGTCGCTGCAATCGAACACGGCGCGCAGTGCTGCGTGGCGGCGCAGAATTGCCCGCATCGACTGGTGGATAAGCTCTGGGGAGGCCACACCAGTAAGGTCCACGGCGGCGGCAATAACGTAGCGGTCGGTTCCGGCCAATCCGTGGAACAGCAGCCCCTGCTGGGAAGCAGTAGCCGGGACAATGTCTTCCAGGGGACCGTGGGCGGCTTCCAGGGAGCGCAGATGAGCAACGCTGAGGGTCGGTGTGGGCTGGTTGGTTGAGCTGTGGCCTAGCCGAGGGTTCGTCGGCTGTGTATCGAATGCCCGGTAGTCGCTAGGTAGTGCTTGGCGCAGTACCAACCGATCCGCGACCAGCAGGTCCCGCGCCGCACGCTGTAGCTGTTCGTGCAGTTTCTCCAGCACGGTCGGGGATGCATCCCTGAGTGCTGCCAGGTCCGCCACGTATTCCACGTCTGCGCCGTCCGAGGTGAGGAAGACATTTATCGTCAGAGCCTCCGTCATCCGCCGGTCGTCGGATTCCAACACGCCGAAGCTCTCCTCCGGCTGGGCATCCAGAACATTAATCACCACACGACGGTTTGGAGGGCACGAAGCTGGATCCCACGGCTGAGCCTGCGACTCGGCCTCGCGCCCAGCGCGAACCCACGCTGCCATAAACCTCGGAGAATTGGCGGATGAATGAACGGAGGCACCGTCAGCCCTCGCAGAGAAAGCCCAACGCTCCTCCGTAGTGAACCAACCGATCAGCTCCATGCAATCCACCGCGCTACCGGTGCTGCCATAGTCACCAGAACGAGTGGCACCGGTGCCGCCATCGCGGCCGTGCCCTTCCACCACCAGCTGAAGCTCGGTCAAACCTACGGCCTGCAGCGCTTGCGCTAACAATGACACCACCACGACCTGTCGGTCTGTTCGAAAACGCTGCGCCAGCTCGGCACTCATCGCCGCAGCATCCGGCATCGCAATTTTTCGCCACATCATCGTGGCCTGCCCCCGTGGGCATAGCAGTTTCTCCGGCAACTCCGGCAAGACCGACAGCTCCGCCGATCCCGGTGGCACGTTCTGCACGGCCTGGTGCTCCACGGCACGCTGCATCCCGTGGGCGCGCAGGAGGCCGGTGAGCGCGGGAAGCTTCACGTTGGCGTCAATTAATACAGCATTCCACTCGCGCTGCAGGTTCGGCCAGGACAGCGCATCGATCGCCAGGTGGTGCACCATCACCAGCGCGCCTTCCCTGCACAGTCCGACCTGCCACATCACTCCACCATCGGGGGCTATGCCGGCGGCCAGCTGCTCCACCGGATCTGGGCCGTCCGGCGCAAGCTCCACCACAATCTCCTCGGCGTTAGCCAGTGGCACACGCGGGATCAGCTGCACTACGTTGTCCCAGTCCAGCAACATCCGCAGGCTCGCATGCCGGCGCTGAAGCACCTCCACCGCGCGTAGCACATCGGCTTGGCCGCACCCGGGTGGCATATCTAGCCACCGGTACATCACGTGGCGACGCATCGCATGCACGGTGGGCGCAGCTGCAATCTGCGTGCGTGCCACCGGACTCCACGGCAATACACCCCAATCCAGCCATTGATTGTCCCCATTATTGGATCTCGAATTACCCCCCTTGCCCAGGTCTTCACCAGAACTAAGGAAGGTCGGGCGCGCAGCCTGCGAAACCTGGGGAGCCTGCGGATTCTGCGGAGGACGGAAGTCTAATGGGATCTGCGCTAACGCAATGCCGCCCATTAGGTCCTTCGGCTGCAACAGCAGCCCCTGCTGACGTGCGCGAGAGGCCACATGAAGAGCAGCAATACTCTCCCCTCCCAAACTGATGAAGTCCTGATCAGGATCAGTCTGCTGCGGCGGTAGATGGAGAACATCACACACCGTGCGATGCAGCAGGAGGTGGGCAGGGTCGAGCGGCGCAAGCGGGTCGTTTTTACCGCTTGTAGTTGCGTTACCTGCGCTAGAGACCTCCACGGGTTCGGTCGCCTCGGGAGCTGCGGTATCCTCCTTCGCACCAGCGGTCGGCGGCTGCAGTCCGTATCCGGCGATGGCCTCCCGGTCGATCTTGCCGGAGGTGGTGGTGGGCAGCGCTCGCACTGGATGGATGCGCCGGGGGATCGCCGCGGCGGGTAAAGCAGCTTGCAACTGGTGCCGGATAGCGGTCAGATCTGAAGCGTCCATGGGCCAATCCCCTACCACCGCAGCAACCAACACAGTGGCCTGCCCACTGCGATTCAGTGGTGCCACGGCGCAGTGCCGCACGCCGTTCACGCTGGCTAGTACAGCTTCCACTTCGGCCAGCTCCACGCGCTGCCCATTGATCTCGACTTGCTCATCGGCACGCCCCAGAAACTGGTAGCCCCGCCCAGGAATCCATCGTGCCCGATCCCCGGTGCGGTAAATGCGCTCCGGAGCCCGACGCGGGTCGATGCGAACGTCCTCCTTGAACGCCGCATCGGTGGCCTCCGGAAGGCCACGGTAGCCGAGTGCCAGCTGTGGACCGGCTAGAACCAGTTCGCCTACTTCTTGGTCTCCTACCAGCTGCAGGGCGTTATCCACCAGGTAGGCACGCATACCGGCAACGGGCCGCCCCAGGTGTGCCACGCCCGGCTCCACTCGGGCCAAAAGGGCATCTACAGTGCTTTCGGTGGGGCCATAGGCATTGACGACCTCCAGGCCGGTGGCCGCCAGGTGATCCCACAGCTCAGCGGGCAGCTCTTCGCCACCCAAAACCACTAACTGCAGGCTCGGTACTTTCTCCAATAACTGCGCGGCCAACAACGCCTTCATCATGGAGGGAGTCGTATCCACCACATTGATCTGCTGTGTAGCGAAGTGTTCCACCAGCTTATCTGCATCCCCAGTGGCCTGTTCTGGGTAGAGGTGCACGTCGTGGCCCGCCAGCAGCCACAGCAACTGGTCGAATGCTGCATCGAAACTGAAAGACGCCGTATGCGCCACCACCGCGTGCGGCCTGTCGTACAATCCGCTGCGGTGTTGGGCAAACAGAGAGCTAATGGCACGGCGGGGAACCTCCACGCCCTTGGGCTTGCCGGTGGATCCAGAAGTATAGATCAGGTAGGCCAATTGCTCCGGGTCTGGACAGGCTGCCGATTCCGCGGACCGTTCTACGACGTTCTCCTCCGAGGTGGTACTGCCCAAGGCTAGGGCGTAGCGGATGGCCGCCGCATCCACACTAGCTACCGGTTCAGCGTTCGCATGGATTTGCTCACGGCGCTGGGCAGGACTGGTGGGATCGATATAGACGAAGGGCACACCCGCGGCGAAAGCGGCTAGCACAGCAAGGGCCAATTCGCGCCCCCGCTCCATCTCGAGAGCGAGCACTGGTCGCGCCCTATCTTGCTCGGTGACTTGTTCCGCCTGGCGCCACCTGTCGCTTCCCAGAACCTCACGGCGAAAGTAACTAGCCAGGCGATGTACTGCAGCGTGGAGATCCTTGCTGTTCAGCACTGCAGCGCCCAGTATCTCGCGATCCAACATCTCAGTTCCGGGCTCGGTATCCCAGCCATCGGCAGTGTGAAACACCAGATGTGCCTGTGTGTGGTTTCGCAGCGTGGACAAAGCGGTGCTCAGAGCGTCCTGCGATCGGCTATTTTCGGCCACTTCGACACCTTGGGCGCGCCGCTGCTCTAACATTTCCACGCGCCGTCTCTGGCTATGCAGTGGCAGCTCCCCGATCTTTCGGGATGTGTCTTCAAGCGCCTGACACGTGAACTCCCGCAGTGCCTCCAACCGAGCCCGCGCATGCTCGGCACTCACGCGGGCCGGATCCGTCTCAAAAGCCATGTCCAGTCCGCCATCCTCGGCCGGGGTGAGCACCAATCCCAAATCCTCCGGCGGCCCACCCGCCACATTGCGCAACCGCCCCGGAACCCCCGCGAAATCCGCCCGGGTGGTGAAGGCCTTAGCATTCACTCCCACTCCGTGTAGCACGTCAGCCACCCGGGAGTCCCCCGTGATCTGCGGTAGGCTCTCTCCACGCAGTCGCTGGTGGGCCAGTAGACCATGCAGCGACTCCACCGCATGGTGTAGATACTCCTGCACCGTTTGTTGATTGTCGACGTTGACTCGCAGTGGCAGCACATTGACGGCCATTGCAGGCGTGCGGAGCTCTCGCGTATGCGAGCGTGCCATCACGGGCACAGCCAGGAATTGTTCGCTGGTCGAGCGTGGAGCCAACAGACGGTGAACAAACGCCCCGTACAGTGCGATCATGAGCTCTACCCACGTAATCTGCTCATCAGTAGCGGCTTTCGTGGCCTTCTCCATGATCTCCGGCCCCAGGCGCATGGTGGTGGTGATTGTGGTTTGCCCTGTGCCTTCTGCCTTTGTGGCCGTATTCATCGTGGCGCGCTCAGCAACTTCCGGAAGCTGTGCGAGTACGGACGTCCAATACTGTTTATCCCGGGTATGCTCCGCGGATTCGCGGTACTCCTGATCCAGCGCCACCAGTTCGGACAGCGAAGCTGCCCGGAATGGACGAGCCTGCTTTCCTGCCACGCGAGCGGTATAAATCTGACTAAGGCGACGCGTGAGCAGGGAAGCCGAGAAGCCATCGACAATAAGGTGATGATAAAGCTGGACAACCCAGGTCTCGGTGACGTCGAGAAGAATAATGACATAACGACACAACGGTTGATCCACCATGGTGCGCATCGTCTCGGCACATTCGGCGCGTAGCGCATCTACCCAGGCTTCCGCGCTGCGCTGGGGATCCGCGGCGTGCCGCACGTCGATCACGCGGTCGACCCCGGGGCCTTCCTGTACCACGGATTGTTGCGGGGTAAGGCCATCCGTCGTGACGCGCACGCGCAATGTCTCAGCTTCCTGTTGCAGCTGTGCGATGGAGTGCTGCAGAGTTTCCAGCTCGATGTGCCCTGGCCCCAGGTGCAGTACCTCACCAACCACGTAGTAGGGCGATTCGGGGTTGAGTTTTTGGGCGTTCCAGACACCGTATTGAGCGCTCGTTAACGGCAGCGTAGAAGACAAGTCAAGTTCCTTGTGAGTCGGCGGGCGGCAGCGGGGAGGCGAGTGAGAGAACAAGAAAGGGCATAAGAAAACACCCCACGCTGCCACACCGGGCGACACATTCGCGAGGGGTGCTGGAGAAAAAGAGACTAAGAGATCTCTTTCAAGGTAGGCTTGACCTGCTCCAATACCCATGCACGGGACAGGGCGGTCGGCGTGTTCAGGCCAGCAACCACAGCCTCGTTACCCGCCAGGGTGGCGCCGGACTTGACCTGCGGCAGGTCTGAGTAGCCCGGGATCTTCTCCACCTCCGCGATGTCACCGGTGCGGTTATAGATCACCATGAAGTCCGCAGCCAGGGCGGAGACGTTTTCTGGCGACAGAGTCACGCGCCCCTGCTGTACCTCGATTGAGCCGTCGGTCAGAGATTCCGGGAACTTCATACCCAGGTCGTAGATAAAGGAGGCTCCTGGATCCTTCGGGTCGGCCACAGCTCCAAAGGATCCCTGAGCGAACTGGGAGACCACACCGGTCTTACCCTCGATATTCGGCAGCTCGGACTTCGCATCGGAGAAGACTTTCTCATCCTGGTCGATGACTTCTTGAGCTTTATCTTCCTTGTTGAAGATCTTGCCGAGCTCCTTCAACTGCGACTTCCAGCTGATCCCCTCACCCTCGGTGCCAATACCACCCAGAGTGGGCGCGATCTCGGAGAGCTGTGTGTAGTTATCCTCGGAGATCGTCCAGTAGTCCCCGACGATGAAATCCGGAGCAGCGGCGGCGATCTCTTCCTTCGGCAGAGTCTTGAAATCGGTCTGCTTGATAATCTCCACGCCATCCAACTTGCCGTCGCGCCACGGGGCATTCATGTCCTTAGCAGACACCACCACGGCGGAGGGCTTGATGCCCATAGCCAGCAGGTTGTCGATGGCTGGACCAATGGCAACGACGCGCTCGGGGTTTACGGGGTATGTGTCTTCCCCCCAGGCGTGCTTGATGTTGACTTCGGAGGCATTATCGCCGGAATTCGCTGCGGAGTTTGCGCCTGAGGAAGTATTTTCCGCCTTGTCATCTGCATCGGAGCTGCAGGCTCCCAACACCAGGGTAGTGGAGAGCACGGCGATGCTGAGCGCACGGACAACGTTTGAGTTCTTCATTCTGAATGGGTTTCCATTTCACTAAACAAACAAGATTAGGTAAGGCTACCATCACCAAGGGTAGGCTAACAAGGGTAATCTGAGACTTTTTAACTTAATTTGGATCGGGGAGGGCACGACGATCCAGCTTCCCATTACTACTCAGCGGCAATGCCTGCAGAGCCACTACACGGCTGGGAACCATGTACTCCGGTACTGATTCGCGCAGCACAGCAGCCACCTCCGTAGGCGGTAGTACCACTGCTTCCTGATCCCACACCACATAGCCCACCAGCACTGGTGAATCCTCGCCAACGACACGACTGGCCGCCTGCCGCACACCAGGAACCCGTCGCAGCGCCGCATCTACCTCTCCCAACTCCACTCGGTTGCCCCGGATCTTCACCTGGTCACCCACCCGACCTACGAATTCCAGCAACCCCACCTGGTTCCATCGTGCTAGATCTCCGGTGCAGTACATTCGGCCGCCATCAACCTGTGGGTACCAACTGGGCACAAAAGATTGTGCCGTTAGCTCCGGGCGGCGCCAATAGCCAGTAGCCACCTGCACCCCGGCAATGCAGAGCTCACCCACCTGGCCAGGATCGGTAACCTCTTTCCCATCCTCAGCGCGCAGATAACAGCTCACATTGTCTTGAGGCAGACCCAACAGCGACGGTTGCCGACCATCCCCCGCGCTGGATCCCGCCAGCTCAGCCAGCAATTCCTCGGTATATTCAACCCACAGCACATCCATCGCAGCCTCCGTGGGCCCATAAAGTCCATGCACCCGGCAACCGATCTGTCGCAGGCACCGTTCTGCCAGCGCACTGGGCACAGCCTCGCCACCTAGCAGCAGATGCTTGAGCCCAGCCAACCTTTCCAGAGGCTCACCCATGTCGTCCATGACATCCAACAGCGTGCCGAGCATACTCGGCACCATCGACAGCACACTGACCTGGTAATCCACCAGCAAATCCAAAAAGCCATCGATATCCCCCATCCACCACTGTGAATCGGGCATCACCACCGTTCCACCATTAGCCAGGGGGTTCAGGATCTCCGCGATACCCACATCAAACACCGCCGGCGCCTTCTGCAGCACACGAAGTTCCTCGCCAGGCCCCACGATCCGGGCGCTCCATTCCAAATGGCAGGCTACGCCACGGTGAGTATTCACCACCGCCTTCGGCCGCCCGGTCGAACCTGAGGTGAACGTGATGTAACAGGGATCCTCCGGGCAAATGTCCGTGTTCACCTCCAACAGCGCACCGCTCACCTGCAGCGAGCCACCCGATCCATCTATATTTTCGCGGTCACACTCTGCGCCACCAATCCACACTTCAGCGGCGCAAGCTTCGGCGACGACTCGGCGCAGCTCCTGTTCCGCAGACTGCTCCACACCGAGCAACATCACCAGCTCCGGCTGAAGATCTTCCAGCTGCCAACGCAAACGCTCTGTTGGAGAATCCACCTCCAATGGACAATAGACTGCGCCCGAGTGAAGAATCCCTGCCACCATTACCGGTAGCCGAGTATCCCGGCGCGCCAGTACCGCGATCCGGTCCCCTCTACCCAGCCCGCGGCTGCTAATACTGCCGGCCACTCGCCTGGCACCTCTAGCCAGTTCTGGCCAAGTAATGGCCCCAGCAGGCCCCGTAACCGCTAGCCGTGGGCTATCTACCCCACACTCCTGGACTGCCGCACAAATCATCGCATCCACCGTGGCATAGCGCTGCTTCACTCGGCGGCCATGAGGCCGCGGTGCTGGAAATGCACTCATGAACGCACCTCCGCCCGAACCCCAGCCTGCACCCCAGCCCGCATGCCAGCCTGCACATCGGCGGCATTATCGCCCAGGCCGTCCCCTACACCGAGCCCAGCTACTACCCGATCGGAAAGCTCGCCCAGGCAGCTCAGGTTCGCAAACCCCGGCCCCTGGCGCATACCTGCCAGTGCCGGAACAAACAGGTGCGGAACCAATCCCTCCACTGCCAGATCTGCCCCAATACTGGCCTCCCAGGCCGGAACGGAGCTCAGTGCTGCATCGGACTGGTTGCCTAGTGCGCGCTCCAGGAGGAGGCGCACCTGTGGCGTCATCACATCACAGAACCACAAGGGCCTACCACCGCGAGCGTCAATGACGAGATCGCACAGCTCGGTGTAGGAGCCACACACTTCATCATCAATATGCACCCGCAGTCGAAAATCAGCGTCCGGCGAGCTCGCCAGCTCCACACGGCGGACAACGCCACGGCGATGTGCCACGCGATCATCGGAATCTAACACCTGCTGCACCCGCACAGAAAGCACCCCACGGTCGGTTCTGCGGATGAAGTCTCTACGCGCTGCTTCGCTGAGTGTCACCCATTTGCGCGGATCTGTATACAACTCGTTTTCGAATTGACTCTCCCCACGACTGAACATCGTGGCCAGGGGCGATACGGCCAGAGCTTCCTCAATATTGAGGTGAATTAGCTGGTCCAACACGGAAGCTGCAGATTCCCCAGTACCGATCACCACAACACGAGGGACCTCGGGGAGGCTTCCACGCGCCTTGAGATCCCAAAATTCTGCCACAGAGAGCACACCCGGAACATCCGAAATTTTGCCGTCGCTACGGCCAGGGCCGGTAACGAGCACACTATCGGCCTCCAGAGTGAACTCGGCGCCACGTGTGTCCTCGGCAGTGAGGCGCCACCGGCAGGGCTGGGAGGCAGTGCCGGTGGCCGTGCCCGTAGGGCTAGTGGCACTACTTTCAGTGGTCACGTCGAGTAGCCGCACCGTTGCTGGAACCACCCGCATTCCCATCTTTTGCGCCGCCCACTCCAGGTAGCTAGCCCACAGGTAGTGCGGTGGGTTGGGGTGGCCACGGTCGATCCAAGAGGCATAACGATCCGACTCCGTAAGGAAGCGCACCCAGCTAAGCCCCAGCATGCTCCGGTCCACGGCCTCGTTGAGCTCGCCCGCGATGCGCGTGCGGTAGGGAAATCCCAGATCTTTATCGGGCGAGGTTCCCAGCAACTGCCGCCCGTCCGTCCACCCACCGCAAGGCTTCCAATTACCGCCAATGCCGTGCGGATCCAGCACGGTTACTTCCGGGGTTGGAACGCCCAGGCTGCGCAGAGCGTGGAGTTTCGCCTGAACGGCTAGCGCTTTTGGCCCCGCTCCGATGATCGCCAATGATTTCAACTTACCATTCCCTTACCAAGTGAAGGCTTACCTTACACATAGACGGTAGTATGCTTACCCATGATTGACAATGACCCCCAGCAACAGCCTGAGTCACTGCTCACAGGAAGCCCCCAACCCCGCCCGGAGGAAATACTGCCCCGGTTGCGCCACGACATCCCGACAGCGGATTTCCTCCCTTCCCCGCCACCGTTACCGCAGATGAACCCTCCCTTTTCCCTACGCCCTGCGGACCCAGATCCCGAATCTTCCGATGCCGATCTGGTGGCCGAGTGGATGTCCCGCCCTCACTTGCGCGAGACGTGGGAACAACCCTGGCCAGCCGAACGCTGGCGCCAGGACTGGGTCGCAAAAACTCACACCACCTACGCTCGCGCCGCAATACTGTCCTATTCGATACCCCGCTCCCCCCACATCCGGGCTGCAAAGGAAGCCACGAGGGGCGATGCCTCCGCAGCTCCTACACCGTCTGACGAGAATGACGCCACAACCCCGGTGGGGTACGTGGAAATCTATCGCCCGCACCGGGACGAGATTGGCAGCAGCTATCTCTCTCAACCCCACGACCTGGGAGCCCATATCGCAATCGGCAAGCCAGAACTGACTGGCCATGGGATCTTCTCTTCTTTTCTGAGCAAGCTGGCCGCAGCACTGCTAGAGCAAGACCCGCAGTGCCAGCTGGTGCTTGGCGAGCCGGACTATCGCAACACCCGCACGCACCGGGCGCTGGCCAAGGCCAGTTTCCAAGATTTCGGCGAGCGACAGCAGCGGGCAGACCGGCGCGTACGGTTGTTCGGCTTAACACGGCCTAGCGCAGGGCGTGAGCCGCAACAGCGATTGGAGGCCACGCCATGAGTGTGCGCACCAGCCGCCTACTGGGTCTGGGGGTACTACTCCTACTGGTCGTCAGTGGCACGATCTGCAGTTTCCTGTACGGCGCCCGTTCCATCCCCGCAGAGGACGTGTGGGCTGCACTTCGGGATCTCCCGGCTACCAGTAGCTCCCCGGAGGAGGTTCCAGTCAACCAACGCGTGGTCGCCGAGCTGCGCCTGCCACGCACCATATTGGCCATTATCGTGGGCGCGGCACTAGGCGTAGCCGGCGCCCTAATCCAGGGACATACCCGCAATCCCCTGGCGGATCCGGGGATACTGGGAATCAGTTCCGGCGCGGCACTGAGCGTGGTGGCCAGCTACGCCCTGTTGGGCATCAGCGCGCCTTGGGCGACTGCGGTGGTTGCCTTCCTTGGTGCAATCGCAGCGACGGCGCTGGTCTTCGGCCTAGCTTCCGCGGGCAGAGCCACGGTAAATCCCCTGACCCTCGTGCTGGGCGGAGCCGCGCTGTCGGCAGTGCTAAGTGCCATCACGAGCGCCTTCGTTCTCACAAGTGAAAACAACCTGGATAGGATGCGCTTCTGGGCCGTCGGTTCCCTAGCGGGCCGGGATATGAACATCGCGCTCAGCGTCTTGCCGTTTGTGGTTCTGGGGTTGATCCTGGCCTTTGCCACGGGCCCGCAGCTGAACATCCTAAATCTGGGCGACGACGTGGCTGCTGGCTTAGGTATCAACACTGCGGCCGCGCGACTAGGTGGCATGGGCATCATCGCACTGCTGGCAGGTGCAGCCACTGCCGCTGCAGGACCGCTGGGCTTCATCGGCCTGGTGGTACCCCATATCGTCCGAGCTCTCACCGGCCCGGATTACAAGTGGATTCTGCCGTACTCCGCGCTAGCCGGTGCAGCACTACTTCTTTACGCGGACGTGGTGGGGCGCCTCATCGCCCGGCCCGGCGAGCTCCAGGTGGGCATTGTGCTGGCGTTCGTGGGTGCACCGTTCTTCATCGTCTTGATTTACCGAAAGAAGGTGGCGACGCTCTGATGGGGCTCAACAAGACTTCGCGCAATAGGCTCACCGCTACCGAGCGGGTTCCAGGCCGTCCGGCATTCAGGGTCGGGCCAATCTCCTTCGTTTGGCGCCCACGAGTGCTGCTTGTATGCCTCATTGCCGCGGCCCTTATCGTTTTCTTGGGAGCATTTTCCATTGGACTAGGTGATTTCCCCATCTCCGTTTCCCGAGTGCTGGAGGTTGTCTTCCGCGGGGATGGAAACCGCGTGGAAAGGCTAGTGGTCCTGGACTGGCGCATGCCCCGTGTGGCAACCGCCATCGCGGTCGGCAGTGCTTTGGGGCTTTCTGGCGCGCTAACTCAGACAGTCACCCGCAACGCACTGGCCAGCCCGGATATCCTTGGTATCACCACGGGCGCCTCAGCCATGGCCGTGACGGTCATCGTCCTCGGCGGTGGCAGCGGATTTCTCAGCTGGCTGTCCGGAATCGGAATCCCTCTGGCCGCACTACTAGGGGCGATACTCAGCGCTACAGCGATCTGGGCACTGGCGTGGCGGCGCCAGGCGGATTCCTACCGACTAGTGCTCTTTGGCATCATCATCACCGCGCTGCTCAGTTCCTACATCAATTTCCTTATGATCCGCTCGGAGCTACGGAATGCTACCCAAGCGCAGTTCTGGCTCACAGGCTCCTTGGCCACAGCGGGCTGGAATACCACCATCCCGATGGTGATTCTGGTGATCGCGTGCTGTCCCCTACTGGCCTGGATCGGCTACCAGGCGCTGGCCACCACTTTGGGACCCGATCTGGCTCGGGCACTCGGCCAGCGGGTCAACGGCGTACAGGTCGCGATGCTGGCGCTGGCCGTGGCCCTAGCTGCGGTAGCAGTCTCCGCCGCCGGCCCCATCGGCTTCGTCGCCTTCGTAGCACCCCAGGTGGCCCTTCGAATGTGCGGCGTACCCACCCCACCGCTTGCGGCTTCGGCGCTCACCGGTGCAGTACTGCTGCTGGGGGCGGACATCGTCACCCAAGCGATTCTGCCGGTGGAACTTCCGGTGGGCATTGTGACCTCCGCCCTAGGTGGCATCTTCCTCATCTATCTGCTCGTTCAACGCACTAGGAGCACAGACGCATGACCTCTTCCACACCCCAGCCAAATACAGCACAGCACAACACGGCACTACCAAATACAGCACAGCCAAGCGACACCAGCGGCGTAGTTGCGTCCTCGATCACGGTGGGCTACGGCGAGCGCACCATCATCCGCGACCTTAGCGCCACGTTCCCGGCGGGCAAGATTACTACCATCGTGGGGCCCAACGGCTGCGGTAAGTCCACATTGCTGCGTGCCATGTCCGGCCTACTTGACCTCAATACGGGAACCGTTCGTGTGAATAACCAGGACATCACGGCCATGAAACGCAAGGAGGTCGCCCGACTATTGGGCGTACTTCCCCAATCGCCCGTGGCCCCAGAGGGCCTGCTGGTCTCCGATCTGGTGGCTCGCGGGCGGCACCCACACCAGGCGTGGTTCCGGCAATGGTCTTCCACGGACGAAGGGGCGGTACTCGAGGCCCTGGAGCAAACAGATTCCAAGGATCTTGCTAACCGCACGCTGGATGAACTCTCTGGCGGCCAGCGCCAGCGCGTGTGGATTTCCATGGTGTTGACGCAGAACACCGACATCCTTTTCCTCGACGAGCCGACCACCTACTTAGACCTGGCGACTTCCGTGGACATCTTGGAACTGGTTGAGGACCTGTGCCAACGGCTTGGCCGCACCGTGGTTATGGTGCTGCACGATCTAAATCTTGCGGTGCGTTATTCCGATTATCTAGTGGTCATGAATGAAGGCCAGGTGATGGCCTCCGGTTCGCCTTCGGAGATCATTACTGCAGAGCTACTGCAGCGGGCTTTCGACCTGCGAGCACGGGTGATCGAAGATCCGGAGACTGGCGACCCGCTCATCATCCCTCTCAAGAAATCCAAAAATAACACCCTTGATTAGCCTAACCTAAGTCGATTACAGTGTCCGCTATGGATTTCAACATTCCTCCGCACCTAGCCACACGGCAGCCAACCGAGTCGCCGCCGGAGCAAGCGCAACTACAACAAACGGTGATCGTGACAGGTGCTGCTGGAGGCATCGGCCGCGAGTGTGTGCGCCTGCTACGACAGAACGATCACACCGTGATCGGCTGGGATCTACCGGAAGTAGACATCACCTCTTCAAACCCGACTGACCCACGCAGCGTGGAAAGCCACCTGTCGAAAGCACTGGCAGCTCACGGGCACATTGATGCACTCATCCACTGCGCGGGAACCTTAATCCCAGATAGCGCACTGACGGGCCCCACGGCAGTTGACACAGTTGACACAGTCTCGGGTATCGGTACGGACCCCGACGAGACCGGAGCCTGGGAAAACAACTTCGCTGTCAACGTCACCGGCTTAGCCCGCACATGCTCCGCAATCGCCCAGCACATGGTGGATCGCGGCACTGGAGCAATTGTGGCAGTGACTTCCAATGCAGCAGCACAGCCCCGGGCACGCATGGCCTCCTATGGAGCTTCCAAAGCGGCAGCGACTGCCTGGTTGAAAACTCTGGCGCTAGAGTGCGCCCCACACGGGGTGCGCTGCAACAGCGTATCCCCTGGTTCCACAGACACCGCGATGCTACGCACCAGCTGGCACGGCGAGGATCGAGCCGCGCAGACCCTTGCCGGTGTACCGGAGGACTACCGGTTAGGCATCCCCTTACAACGCATCGCGCAGCCAGAAGATATCGCGGCAGCATGCCTCTTTCTTATCTCCCCTGCAGCCTGCCACATCACCATGCACGACCTCCGTGTTGATGGTGGCGCCACCCTAGATGCCTAGCCTCTGTACCCCACCAGCCCAACGAAAGGTTATCTCTATGGCGATTCCACCCATTTCGCCCTATCCCATCCCCACTCCATCCACCACACTGCCCGCCGATTGTCCGGCGAGATCCTGGGCCCTGGAGCCCGCACGCGCAGCACTGCTGGTGCACGACATGCAGAAGTACTTCCTAGCTGCCTATGACTGGAACAAAGAACCGCTACACTCGGCGCTCGCCAACATCGCGCGCCTCATCACCACGGCGGATCAGCTGGGTATTCCTGTGTTCTATTCCGCCCAGCCGCCGCAACAGCACCCCACCCGACGAGGGCTCTTAAGCGATATGTGGGGACAAGGTTTACAAACAGCCGAGGAAGCGTCGATCATCAAAGAGTTGGCGCCAGGCAAGCATCACCAGATACTCACGAAGTGGCGCTATTCCGCATTCGAGCGCACGGACCTTTACCAGTCGCTGGCTTTCGCTCGGCGGGATCAGCTAATTATCACCGGGGTATATGGCCACATGGGCTGCAAGGTCACCGCGGTGGATGCGTTTATGAAGGACATTCAGCCGTTTGTGATCACGGACGGAATTGCGGATTTCACGGCACAGGACCACCAGGAAACGATTGATTGGGTAGCCAAGCGCTGTGGAAGAAGCCTGGATACGGCCAGCGCGCTGAAACAGCTGGAGGTGCACGATGGTCCGCCCAGTGGGGAGGCTAGTGGCCCACCCAGCTTTGCCATGAGCGACAGCGACCAGACTCTGACAACCTGCGGCGTCAAAACTCGTTATGGCACGGTAGAGCAAGCCGCCGCAGCACTTCGTAGGGCGGCGGAGGCAGGACGGGAAGACGTCGTGGTGGGAGCGCTGCCCTTCGATCCAGACACAGCACCGGTATTGCTGGCCCCCGAGAGCTTTCAGCGGCACGCGGGAGCTCCGCGTTGGAAGACGGCTCCATTGGTTCCCGACGTGGTGGACATCTCACAACGCCCCAGCCTGCAAGAGCATGGCCGGCGGGTTAGCCGTGCCGTGGAGGCGATTGGGCGTGGCGAGTTTCAAAAGGTGGTGCTTTCCCGCGAGGAGGAGTACACGCTGGCTAGCCCTGTGGAGCCGGAAGCCCTGCTACGAGGGTTCATGGAAACCTCCGCCACGGGGCACGGGCACCTGGTAGCTACGACTAACGGCCCCGAAGAAGCTTTCTTCGTGGGATCTAGCCCGGAGCTACTGATCCGCAAGGAAGGCGCGCGGATTGTTTCCCACCCGCTGGCCGGAACTATCGCTCGATCGGAGGACCCGGTGACGGACTGGGCGCGGGCAATTGAGCTCACGCTCTCCCACAAAGACATCGCCGAGCACCGCTTCGTGACCACGGCCATCCGGAAGGTTCTTGAACCCCTGTGTACTCAGCTACACGTTCCGGAATTACCCACGCTGACCGCCACGTCGCACACCTGGCACCTAGGAACCCATATCGAAGGCACGTTGCGGAACCCTGATACCTCCGTTCTGGAGTTGGCTGCGTTGCTACACCCCACTCCGGCAGTCAATGGAGCACCGTCCGCTGCTGCGTTGGACTTTTTGCGCCAGCAGGAGCCGGAGCGGGGTCTGTACGGCGGCGCCATCGGATACGCAGATTCCCACGGCGATGGCGAGTGGCGGGTAGCTATCCGAAGTGCCACGGTTCAAGGCTCCCAAGTGTCTGCCCGAGCCGGCGGCGGAATCGTTGCCGAATCCCAGCCAGACCAGGAGATCGAGGAAACCAACTTCAAACTCGGTCCGGTGCGTGCGCTGTTGGGACTGGCCGCAAAGGGAGATACAGAAGGCACCGCGCAGCTCCCGTCAGCACACATAGCGCCCAATCCCGAGCCCCACCTCAGCCCGCTTAACGGAAGCCACGGCCCAGAGGTACTGGCCAACCACATGCCCCGTACCCTCGCGCAGGAATACCACCGCCAGGGAATATGGACCCACCACACCCACTGGGATGTCTTCCAACAAACGGTTGCCACCTTTCCCAATCGACCCGCCACGACGGACCGCCACCGCAGCCTGTCCTGGCACGAACTAGACAACAGCGTCGAGACCGCCGCCCACTACCTTCACCAAGCCGGAGTACGCCGGGGCGATGGCTGCATCCTGCAGCTTCCCAATAGTGTGGTGTTCCTCGAAACTCTCTTGGCATTATGGAAGCTCGGCGCCATTCCCATCTTCGCCTTGCCTGACCTCGGCTCCACGGAGGTGCGCCACTTCGCCAGCCACGCGCCAGCACGCTTCTACATCAGCACGTCGCGCCCCGATCGGCACCTTGCGGGCGTCCACGCCACGCTACAAGAGCCGCTGGACGATGGCCGCACTGTTCGAGCGATCCTCATCGACGAGACCGCCGAATCTCCCTGGGCTACCGAATCAACGGGGCACTCGGAGGCTGCAAACGAAGAGTCACCCGCCCCTCCAACCGCCGATGTTGAAGCAGACGAGCTTGCGTTCCTGCAGCTCTCCGGTGGCACGACCGGCCTACCGAAGCTAATCCCGCGAACCCATGCGGATTATCTCTATTCGATCCGTTGTGCGCTGCAAGCCTGTGACTTGGAGACGGAATCTTGCCTGCTCGTCGCTTTGCCCGCGGCGCATAACTTCACTCTCAGCTCGCCGGGAATTCTGGGTGCGCTGCTGCGCGGAGCGCACATCGTTTTCGCCAATTCACCGATGCCCAGCGATCTGCTGCCTGCCATTGACCACCACGGTGCGACTCACCTCGCCCTGGTACCTCCGGCGGTACTGGGCATTCTCAACGCACCGGCCCGCGATCGCCACGACCTACGCACTCTGCGCACGCTATGGGTGGGTGGGGCGAAGCTATCTGCCGAGGTGGCCCGCCGCATCCGGCCGGAACTCGACTGCCAACTGCAACAGGTTTTCGGCATGGCTGAGGGACTCGTAAACTTCACACCGTTAAACGCCTCGACCGAGGAAATAATCAATACACAGGGTCGCCCCATGAGCAGCCACGATGAGATTTGCATTGTTGATGACGCCACGCTCCCCCTCCCAGAAGGCCACCCCGGACACCTACTCACCCGCGGGCCGTACACGATCCGGGGCTATCACCGTGCTGAAGAGATCAACTCTAGGGCATTCACCGAAGATGGCTTTTACATTACTGGCGACATCGTCACCGTCGACGATAGTGCTCTGACGGTTGTCGGCCGGGCAAAGGATCAGATCAACCGCGGTGGGGAAAAGGTGGCTCCGGAAGCAGTCGAAAACGCGTTGCTCAGCCATCCGGATATCCACGATGTTTCGGTGGTTGGCACTCCGGACGACAATCTGGGCGAAGCCATCACGGCCTATGTGATCCTGAGGGATGGGGTGGATGATCTAACGCCACTTGCTGTCCGGAAGCATGCTCGGGCTGCCGGTATCGCGCGGTTCGCAGTACCGGACCACGTGCACATCGTGGAGGAGTTCCCCACCACCGGGGTGGGCAAAGTGAATAAACGAATCCAACAGAACAACGCAGATAGCACGGCCGAACGGAAGATTGAGGTAGCGAACTAATGGAACCAATCACTGAAGACCAGTTGCGCGGATGTGTAGCCGAGACGATGAAGATGGAGCCAGCGGAGATCGAGGTTTCCGAGGAACTCTATGACCAGGGTATGAACTCTCTGCAGCTAGTTACGGTTCTCACTTGGCTGCAGGAGAAAGGCTACGATGTGAGCTTCGCCGACTTAGCGGAGGATACTCGGCTGACGGCCTGGATCGAACTGCTGGATAGTTAAGCTAGATGTGGGTCTAGGCGGGCAACAGGCTGACACCCGAACAGATGCAGGTGGGTGTGGCATGACTCGGTCACGTGTACACGCGGACGCACCGTGAGGGTCTCCACTCGCCATGGTCCACCCTCCAAACCTCACCCGTGCCTCCACTCTCCACGCTCAACGCTGCACTTTCCACGGGTCATCCGGGACAAATGTCCTAAACGCCCCGAAGTTAGACCCCCACGCCGGCAGTTACCTACCTCCGCTACACCCCAACAGCATTTGTCCCCTGCGAGGGCGTTAGCAAGAAACGAAAAAGACCCCTACCACAGCAAAGTTGAACTAGCCCCCGAAAGTTGGACTAGTTTAATTCTAGGCGGTGAGGGGTTCAAGGGTCTGATTCCGATATTGCATCGGGGTCAGGCCCTTTAGTCGTTGTTGGATGCGTTCGGTGTTGTACCACCT
>NZ_JBRBCA010000006.1:0-160152 GCF_053479475.1 Corynebacterium sp. 22-2729 | reverse complement strand
ACTCGCACACAACAAAGACTGTTTTTACAGCTAAAGTGATTAGCCAGACACGCTCATCAAAGGCTTGCTGCAAGCTACTCACTCACAGCGCCGTGTCGCGCTGACTCGAATAAATGTACACACACCCCAACACAAACACAAACAACCAGGTCAAAGCAGGTTTTCAGCGAAACTGTCATCCGCCGCGTGAATGCATATGAAAGGCGGCGGCGTATCTACGGGGTCAGCTTCCACTCCTCGGACTTAACTTTAAGCCTCCGCAGCCAGGCCCAGGTTTTCTTTCACCGACTTGTTGGTCGTATCGAAACGCTGAATACCCCGACTCAGCGCACCAGAAGCAAGGGCTAGCACCAGGACAACCGCAACGGCTATCGCCAGCACAAACTTCAGCACGCTCCCATCGGCTTCGATCACCTCCTGAACGGTGACAATGACTGCAGCCAGCACAGAAGAGACCACCATGATGCTGAGGATGATGACCACGAATTTCAGCCACCCGCTGAACCGGTTACTCACCCAGAAGCTCATGATGCCAACCAGACCGAAAGTCGCCGCCACTGTCACTGCGACCAGCAGGGTTATCGTCACGCTCTGTGCATCGACTGGCACTTCCAGATCTCCCACGCTCGGAAAAACGGCATGCAGGAGCAGGAACTCCACGATCCCCAACAGCACTAGCAGCGCAATGCTCGGCAGCCACAGCGCCGCCCGCCCCATTGCTTTCGCAAACCACTGGCGCCGATCACCGGAGAACACCAGCCAGTTCCCTAGGCTCGAGTTAAGAGTTTCACCGGAGTAGAGCGCTAGCACCGTCAGGATCATTGCTGCCGGGTAGAGCCACATCGCGCCACTGGTCGTCACCCCTGTGACAAACCAGCCAATTGTTCCGATGGTCACTGCGACAAGTACAGCAAGGAACGTCCTTGCCATATAGCTGTCAATCCGCCAAGCGGCGAGGTAATCCACCGCCGAGGGGTTGTGGCCCTTCTTTTGTTGTTGACGCCACCTCGTCTCCGCACCCAACAACCCAGCAAAAGAACCGAAGATACCGCCGGTGGTTTTGCCAGCGAGTTCGGCTTCTTCCTCTGCCACTGCAGCCTTGTTTTTCTTGGGGGACTTGATGACTTCACTGTTATCTTCCACCCGAGCAACTGCGGCAATAATGCTGGCCACGTGCACGATCAGAACAGCGGCGAAGACGATCCAGAATGCGGGTACTCGCCAGCTGAATGCTTGGGTCACGAGGTAACACAGCAGCAGCGCTCCACACACCATCGCCGAGGAGATTGGCATAACTATCAGGAAGTTTCGGCGGATATCCGCCACGTTAAAACCTAGAGCACGGAGCTGCGCTTTATCCCACACCATTGTAATCGGTTGCAGCCCCAGTGAGAGTGCGAAAAGAAAGTATATTCCGAGCCTGAATCCGTTAATTCCCTCCCCAACCATCACAAAGAAGAGGACAGGAAGTGTGAACGCGATGCTCAGGCCAAGGTTCCCGGATTTAGCCAGCAACTGGCGCAAGGCCAGCTTCCAATGCGTTTCCCAGGGCAGTGGCTGGAAAACGTTCTCCACTTTCGAGGCCGCGACTGTAGACGTTGGGGTTTGCATCGGAATTAAAACTCCCTTCCGGTCAGAGCCAACACTGCCTGCTCCAGGTCCGCACTGGCCACGCGCACGCCGCTGCCTTCTATGCGGGCCGCAAGGTCTCGGGCGCTATCGACGCCCAACTCGTGAGTGTCGAGGACGACGCGGCGCAGGCCGGAGGATGTGGCGTCATGAAGAACAGAACCGCTAGCCCCCACCTCGCCGAGCGTGGCCTCGACAGCGGTGGCGGAACCGGAGAGGATCGCGATGCGCTCCGTGATCGAATCGAGGGTGCCAATACCCGTGATTCGCCCCTTGTCCAGTAGGACGACGGAATCGAGGATGCGCGCTGCATCGTCGACGTGGTGGGTCGAGAGGATAAACGTGCGCGGGTTACGCTCCACATCCTGCAGCAGGTGCTTGTAAAACAGCTCTCGGTTTTGCACGTCGAGGCCCAAGTACGGCTCGTCTAGAAGGGTGACGGGACACTGGGAGGCCAGGCCAATAACGATTGAGACCAGAGATTTTTGACCACGCGAAAGGCTGGAAAGAGTCTTGCGCGTATCGACCTCGAAGTCTTCACAGAGTTGGTCCGCATAGCGCTGATCCCAGGTCTCCCAGCGCGCAGCGACCACACTGAGTAAGTGCTTGACCTTAATATCCGAAGGCCACGGCACATCGGGGCCAGAAAGGATCAAGCCGTTCAGCACTTCCGTGTTGTCGTACACTGGCTGGCCACCAACAAGAACCTCGCCCTTAGCGCGCAGCTGTCCGGCAATTGTGCGCAACAAAGTGGTCTTACCTGCACCGTTGCGGCCGATCAGGCCATAGACGCGGCCACCGGACAGGCGCGCAGTCGCGCCATCAAGGGCGTGAGTGGAGCCGAGCTTGCGCCTGATGTCACGCAGCTCGATATCGGGAGCGACGCCAGATCTAGCGCCGCGAGGTTGAGCGCCGTTCATTCGTACAGTCCTCTACTTTCTGCGACTTTGTCCATGAGGGTTTTGAGTTGTGTGCGATTCATGCCCAATTTGGCGGCTTCATCCACGAGGGGAACCAGATAGCTGGCTGCGAAGGCCTCCTTGCGCAAAGCCAGAACTGTCTCGCGAGCACCGTGTTCCACGAACATGCCGACACCGCGACGCTTAGATAAAACGCCCTGATCGACGAGCAGCGACAATCCTTTTCTGGCGGTGGCGGGGTTGATGCTGTGAAACTCTGCGAGTTCGTTTGTCGAGGGGGCGCGTTCACCTTCAGGAAGTGACCCATCCACAATCGCATCCGCAATGAGGTCTGCGACCTGCTGGAAAAGCGGTGTTGATGATTCGTCCACGGGGCACCTTCTTCGATGAGCGTCTAAACAAGTCCCCAGCTTTCATTCAGAGATAACACCTTTGGTTAGCTGGTTGGTTACTTGTGTAACTAACCATACAACAAAGTTTTCAGGCATGCTAGAGGGAAAGAACAAACTACTAACGAAACGAAAAGAGCAATGAACAATGTTGGAAAGAACACAGGTCTATGTCGACACGTCTTACCTGCTTGCGAGCTTTTATAACTCCTGGGACACAGGCGCCCGCGCCCAGTTAGAAATCGACCTTCCGGAGGTCGTCTCCGTACTTGGACAGATGATCCAAGACCAGCTGAAACAGCCCATTCACCGGCAGTTTTGGTACGACGGCATTCCCGACTCCGGACCACACCGCTACCAACGTTCCCTCCGCAGTGAACCGGGCGTGCAACTGCGCGCTGGCCAGCTCATTGAATGGGGCGACCGTCGCACACAAAAAGCAGTCGACACGCGGCTTGTGGCGGATCTCGTTATCGCTGCGATGAAGCGTCAGGTTTCGGATATCGTGCTTGTTTCTGGCGACGCCGACATGCTGCCCGGCGTCGAAGAGGTAGTCGCCGCGGGCATCCGTGTGCACCTCTATGGCTTCGGCTGGGATTCCATGTCCTCCGCACTGCGATTCGCCTGCGATACTACGACGATCTTGGATCCCCGCGAGGACTTCCGGGACACGATGCGCCTGCAAATCTTGGAAGGCCCACTGCCCGCCGGCGAGCAACCAGAGCAGCCCGAAGAAAAGCCATTGGGCGATGCAGAAGCACCAGCGGACTCCAGCCCCTGTGTGCTTACCTCCGCAGACGTTCCCGGCGACAGCGCCAGCGCAGACGACGGTACTAGCGCAAAGGACGACACGCGCGATAACGAAGAGGAAGGTGCCAGCGACACCCCCAGCGCGGAAAACCCCACTGAGGAGACCGGGAACAAACCTGGAGAGGAAGGCACAGACCAACCTCCCGCACAACAGATTCCGGCGCCCGTGCGCAGTGGCCCCGCCGCCACTTCGCGTGGCGCCGCCACCCACTCAACGTCTGCTCCTTCGCCGACTCCTACTCCGAACTCCATGCCGGAGCGAACCCCAGAGCCAGAACCGGAGCGGGACAGTTCAGCTGATAAGGCGGAGAAGCCGGAGGCGGTGGCGTCACCAGAAAAGACAGCGGACGAAGCACCGAAGCCAAAGCCGCGCCCGAACCCCGGCATGATGGCGCGACACCGCAAACTGCGTAGCCGCTACGTTCCCCTACCGAATGAGGTGTGGGCAACGGCGGGCGAACAAAGCCCCTCGGATATCGGCCAGCAGTACGCCGTGTGGTGGTTTGACAACGTGGCCAACGAGGAGCAGCGCGACAATGCCCACCTGCTCTCTGGCGGTGGCTTGCCCCCGGAAATCGATCGGCCGCTATTGCAATTCGCCTGCGAGACGCTCCACGAATACACGCTTTCCGAAGCTCAGCGCGTAGGCCTGCGCGACGGATTCCACTCCGGCATTAGGGCAATCATGCTGCGCTAAAACGGTGGGGCAACAGGGATTGTCCGGGGTGTGTGTAAAAATGAAACAATGAGCTCAAGTTCTGTTCCGCGGGCCGACCGGACAGTACCGTTTACCAAGGACGCACTGTCGGCGCGCCAAACTCTCTTACGCTTGGCCATCACCGGCATGCTTGCTTTCGCTGGAGCCACCGTGGGGTGGTTTCTCATGGCGAAGACGAACTTCCCTGCGTTTACAAGTAGTTTTGTACTGCGGGGCCTAACGACGGCCGCAATTGTCATCGTGGTCGTGCTAACCGGCCTGGCCTGCTATTGGTGGACTTATCCAACAAAGTGGATGGTCGGCAAGCGTGCCAATAAGGAGGCATCTCGCGGCACGGATCGTCCTGAGCTACGCCCCTGGGCCTCTATAGTGTTGCAGCTGGTGATGTACCTCGCCCCTGCTGTTCTTGTACTGGCAGCTTTGGGAATCCCGCTAGCAGCAACGCAGCTTTATCTCGGTGGCATCAGCGTGGACCAAGCGTTTCGTACGCAGTTCCTTACACGCATGACGGACCACCTGGGCTGGGAGGACATGGCATACCTGGATCAGCCCTCGTTCTATCCGGGACTGTGGTTCTTTAGCGGCGGACTTTTCGCCCGCACGTTCGGCCTCGCCGGCTGGGTCGCAATGCAGCCCTGGGCACTGATCACTATGGCCATGTCGGCCAGTATGTTGGTGCCAGTGTGGCAGCGCATCTGTGGGTCCTTGCCGATCGCTGCCGCATTGGCACTGGTCACTGTCACGGTGACGCTAACCGTGGGTGGCGATGAACCCTACGCCGCGATCGTGGCAATGGGCATGGCACCGGCGTTTATTATCGCCCGGCGCGCACTACACGGCGGTCGCTTCGCATTGGTTGGATCCATCCTGTACCTCGGGCTATCGGCCAACCTCTACACGCTGTACACCGCCATTTCCGCATTGACGGTAATAGTGCTGGCCGTGGCCGGTGCCGTCACCGCTCGCGCACTAAAGCCACTTATCAGACTGGTGATGATCGGTATGGGTTCCATGGCTATTGCGCTATTGGGATGGGCGCCATACCTTTGGGCACTTCTTACCCAACCCCATGGGCCTACGGGCACCGCACAGCACTACCTGCCGGAAGTCGCTACACAGGTGCCGACTCCCTTCTTCGAATCCGTCGCCATCGGCATTCTTTCGCTTATCGCGCTGATGTGGTTCGTACTCCGCCGTAAAGACGGTGATGTTCGCGCCCTGACCTACGGGCTCATCGTGTGCTACGCATGGGTTGTGTTGTCACTGCTTGTGACGGTATTTGGCACCACGCTTCTGGGATTCCGCGTGGCAGTCCCCATCAGCATCATCCTTGCTGTGGCCGGCGTGCTTGCCATCGCGGATATGCGACTGGTGTACATGCCGCAGATGCTGTCACCAGAGTTCCGGAAGGCCGGGGGCACAGTTTCGATAAGCCGCGTGTTGGTCATCGTGATGGCCATCTGTGGCATTCACTACGCCACGCAGATTCCTACCGTCCACGAAAGCTATATCGACACGGCCTATACAGATACCGACGGGGACGGAAAGCGCGGCGACAAGCTCCCAGGCGACTCCGCCGTGTACTACCAAAAGGTGGATCAAGTTCTTTCCGAAGAGCTCGGTGGCCGGGCGGATAAAGTGCTGCTCACAGACGAGAAGAGCTTCATGGCCTACTACCCCTACCACGGTTACCAGGCCTTTACCGCACACTACGCCAACCCACTGGGAGAATTCGCCCGCCGTAACGAGGAGATCGAACGCTGGGCGAAAATCACCAAACCCGAGGACTTGCTGGCAGCTATGGACGAGGCAGAAAAGGCTCATGGCTGGAAGGCGCCAGATGCACTATTGGTACGGGGACAGCTGGACCTTGCTGACAACAAGGAAAAGGAGACTAACAAGGCGGAGGCTAAGAACGAGGCAATTGATGCCGATCGGGTCAACCGTCCGCTTCCAAAGGTGAAGGGGGCCGGAAATGGCACATTCACCTATTTGGTAGCGGATGACCTTTATCCCAACCAGCCGAATGTACGTTTCCGCCCCATCGAATTCGAAGCAAGTGCGTTTGCTCGGGGCTGGAATCTGCACCAGGTGGGGCCGTTCGTCATCGCCGTACGCCAGCGTTAAACGCCTCGCTCAGACACTGAGATGTGGGCGTCGAACCGCAGACCACTTCCTGAGGGGCGCCACAGAACATCATTTTCGTAACATTAATTGACTGAAGTCCCAGAAATCAGGCCGTTTGAGTTCTACGTTCGCTCCTTTGTGTCCTACAATTACCTGTTGTGTCTAAAGTTCAGCAGCCAACAGGGAAACTAAAGTTAGCGTCCATCGTCTCGGGCCTCATCGGCTTATTGATGTTCCTTTCTTTGCCTTTCCTGCCTGTAAACCAGGTGCAGTCCTCTTTTAACTGGCCTCAGGACGAAGAACTCACATCTGTCCAGGCGCCACTGATCTCCTATGTCCCCCAAGACGTAGACATCACGGTGCCCATCAAGCAGATCCGAGATCTGGACAATGGAGCGACAAACATCCTGTCGACCCTGCCACCAGAGTCCACGGAAGCTACACTGCGTGGCCTTTTCGTTCGCTCCACAGACGACAGCCTTGACGTCGTCGTGCGAAACATCGTGCCACTAACCATCAATAAGGATGCCCTGAAGCAGCTGCCGGATGACGCCAAGCTGCACATCACCTCGGACTACGAGACCACCCACGCCTGGGTTCCCGACGCGGAAAAATCCCTGGACTACCCGCTCGATTCCACCATCAATGACGATGTCCGCCCGGCTTTGACTGGTATCTACACGGACATCAAGAACACCGAGAAGAACTCGCAGGACACAATCGGCGCTGATTTCCAGGCACGCGTCACCGTCGATTCGCGCTTTACGTCCTCCCCCTCGGTCATCAAATATCTGGCCATCTTCGTAGGCATCGTCGCCACCGCGATTTCGCTGTACTGCCTATACCGCATCGACATCCTAGATAAGCGCACTACCTCCCGCCGCTTGTTCCACCGCAACTGGTGGAAGCCTCGCCCGCTGGACGGCGTAGTGGGGTTCATCCTGCTGGCCTGGTACTTTGTTGGCGCCAATACCTCGGACGACGGCTACCTGCTGACTATGGCCAAGGTATCCGGCGAATCCGGCTACATGGCCAACTACTACCGCTGGTTCGGCGTACCGGAATCTCCTTTCGGCTCCCCGTTCTATGACTTACTCGCACTGATGACACACGTCAGCAGTGCCTCCATCTGGATGCGCCTGCCTTCGCTTATCGCAGGAATCGTCACGTGGCTCATACTTTCCCGCGAAGTCATGCCGCGCCTTGGCACCAAAATCAACCAGCGCAAGGTCGCCCACTGGACCATGGCCGCCACTTTCCTGCTGTTCTGGATGACGTTCAACAACGGCACGCGCCCCGAGCCAATCATCGCCGTACTGTCCTTGCTGGCCTGGGTCTCCTTTGAGCGCGCCATTGCCACGCACCGCCTGCTGCCCGCCGCAGTCGGCACGATCATCGCCACTTTGGCTCTGGGCGCCGGCCCGACAGGCCTTATGGCTGTATCGGCGCTGCTGGCTTCCCTGGGTGCCTTGATCCGCATCCTCACTCGCCGCCTTCCGCTGCTGGGCGCTGAAAAGGGCGCCCCCAAGAAGACGGTTTTCGTGGCCATTCTGGCGCAGGTCGCACCTTTCTTGGCCGCGGGCACTGCCATCCTCACAGCCGTTTTCGCTGACCAGACTCTTCGCACTGTCACCGAAGCCATCAAGCTTCGCGGCGAAATCGGTCCATCTATGCACTGGTACGACGAGTTCCGTCGCTACGAGGCGCTCATGGAACAGACCGTCGACGGCAGCTTCCCGCGTCGCTTCACCATGGTCATGCTGTTCTTCTGCATCGGTATTGTCGTGGCTGCCATGCTGCGCAACGGACGCATCGCCGGCGCGGCGAAAAGCCCGTCCACTCGTCTACTGCTGGTCACCCTGGGCACCCTGTTCTTTATGACGTTCACGCCTACCAAGTGGACCCACCACTTCGGCGTGTTCGCCGGTATCGGCGCAGCGCTCACCGCATTGGCCGCGGTGGCCGCATCGCGCTTCGCCCTAGAAACGAGGCGCAACCAGATCCTGTTCTTGGGTTCTACCCTGATGCTGTTCGCCTTCACGCTCGCCGGCCCCAACGGCTGGTGGTACCTGTCCTCCTACGGCGTACCGTGGTGGGACAAGCCCGTACAGATCGCCGGAATCACCATCAGCAGCATGGTGCTCGCTATTTCCGTGGTCGTCCTCATCTGGGGTGCCGTCGTGGGCTTTCTTGTCGACGCCAAGCAGGCGCGCGCTACCAATGCATCCGAAGTCGCGAACATCGAACGAGCTGAGATTAAAAAGGTCAACCGCTTCCGCGGCCTCACGGCCGCTCCGATCGCCGTTCTAACGACCATCACTGTGTTGTTTACTCTGGCCTCCTTGGCAAAGGGAATGGTCAGCCAATGGCCCGCCTATTCCGTTGGCAAGGGCAACGTGATGGCCCTCGCAGGCAAGAGCTGTAATCAGGCCGCCGATGTTCTGGTGGAGACCAACACCAATGAGTCTTTCCTGGAACCCGCCGACGGCACGTCGCTGAAGGACTCCCTATCCAGCGGTGGTGGGCACGGTTTCAAGCCGAACAACATCCCCGCGAAGATTGACTCCAAGTCCAGCGGGGACTCCCAGTCGACCGTTGGTTCGGCCGACCAGTTCAAGAAGGAGAGCTCGGACTCTGCGGATTCCAACACGTCCTCTGATAGCGACGACTCGCAGGCTTCGGCGTCCCAAGATAAGGCAACTAAGAAGTCCAAGGACGAAGAGAGCAGCAGCAACAACGGCAACGATGCCTCCGGCACCACCGGTGGCCTGCACGCCGACAAGGGCGTAAACGGCTCGTATGCTGTACTGCCGTTCGGAATCGACCCGAACAAGGTGCCGGTTGTGGGCTCGTACACCGAGGGTCTGCAGGTCCCAGCGAACACCACAACCAGCTGGTACAGCCTGCCGAAGGATCGCGATGGCAAGCCTCTGCTGGTGTTCAGCGTGGCCGGTCAGGTCGGACACTTCGACATGGATGGCATTTACAAGTACGGCCAGGAGATCAAGGTCGAGTTTGGTAAGTCCGGTGGATCCAAGAATGCCGAGGACTTCGAGAAGGTCGGCGAGTACATTCCGCTGGATCCCGGCTACGCACCGGAGTGGCGCAACCTGCGCATCCCGATGGATCAGGTGCCGCAGGATGCGGATTCTGTGCGGATCGTCGCCAATGATCCGAACTTGACGCCCGCACAGTGGATCGCCATCACGCCGCCACGAGTGCCGGAGATGGAGTCTCTGAACGACTATGTCGGATCGGAGGCGCCGACACTGCTGGACTGGACCATTGCGTTCCAATTCCCCTGCCAGAAGCCATACGATCACTGGGCGGGCGTGGCAGAGCCAGCCAAGTTCCGTATTTCCCCTGACCACGACGTGCGCAGCAACCACACGCCAGTGATGGACTACGCCGGTGGTGGATCCTACGGTCTGGTGCAGATGACCTCGCAGGCCGAGGAACTGCCGACCTACTTGCAGGACGATTGGCAGCGCGACTGGGGCGTGCTGGATAAGCTGACGGCGTTCCCGAACGCGAACGGTGACGCACCGAAGCCCGTAAAGCTCGATACCCAGACGGAAAAGCGCTCCGGGCTCTGGTACAACGGCCCGATGAAGTTCTCGGACTAGAGTCCCGTGGGGGGGACGGGCTCCCGAGCCCGGGTTTTGCAGTACTGAGGTAGCCAAGAACCCCGAGCGGGCTGAGCGCAGTACTGGGCGCAGACAGCACCGCCACCCAGCACTTACGCGCACAGCCACGCACCTGGCACCGAACGCACGCAGACACAAGGAAGTGCGCATAAGAAAAGCGCCGCCCTGAGCGAGGGCGGCGCTGTGGATGCCAACAGCGTGGGAGCTCTACGACTCTCCTATTTAGTCTCCTAGTTAGCTGTTGCCGGAGCTGGCGCAGCGGGCGGAACCGCTGCTGCAGGTGCAGCCGGAGCTGCAGCTGCCTCAGCCGGAGCGGGCCCGTCGAGCTGGGCGGACTTAGCGGCATCAGCAAGATCGGCAAAGGCGTTTGCATCAGGAGCAACCTCGCCGTTCTCCAGCTTGGCGCTCCAGTCAGAAATGCCACCGAACTTCTGCAGCAGATCCAGAACCTGACCGATATTCACGGTGCCACCCTGGGCGCCCGCGCCCGGCGCTACGCCCTGAACCAGCTTCAGGATTGCGTCAACCGGCAGCTTCTTGCCACCAGTATTGAACTCCTTCAGGGCACCGGACAGTGCTGTGTAGGCAGTCAGCACTTCCTGGGCGGTCTTCATCGAGCCGGATACTTGTGCGCCCTGGCCCTGGCCACCGGCGGAACCGGCTACCTGCGCGGGATCCATGCCTTGGATCTGTGCTGCACCCTGGGTCAGCAGCGTCTCCGCCGGTACACGACCGCCGATAACGCCCAGCAGCTGCATCATAAAGTCCGAGGCCAGCGGGACGTTCACACCAGTTGCGTGCTCAATCTGGTTAGCAACTGCTGCCTCGCCATTTACGGCAGGGCGCAGAGCATCCATAGCCTGGGAGGCCTGGCCTGCAGCGGAATCTGCGGGCATACCAGAGGCCAAAGCATTCAGGGCGGCGTCATCGCCGTAGTACTTATTTAGATCCACCTGGGTCTGTACACCGTTAACGTTGCCGGAGCCGGAGTACTGCCAGAAGGTCACGTGATCCCAACCGCCTGGGATGTTTTCGGGGAGGGAATCACGGTAGTAAGCCAGCCACAGCGGGTACTCGGAGAACTCAGTGGTGTTCGCCATCCGCTGGATCCAGAAGCTGTAGTAGGTGTAGATGATCGGATCGCGGCCGGTCAGGGTCTTGATCTCGTCGATCCATTCACGAACCCAGTTCTGCAGCTCAGTCGGGTTCAGACCACCATTTTCTTCCAGGTCCAATACTGGCGGCAGGGAAGGCTGCACGCCAGTTGCCAGCACGGCAGCGTAGTGGCGTGCCTCACCACGCGGGTCACGGTTACCCGGACGAGCGTAGTGGTAGCTTCCTGGCACGAGGCCGGCCTGCTGTGCCTTTGCGGTGTCGGTAGTGAAGGCCGGGTTGGTGTATCCCGTGCCCTCGGTGGCCTTAACGAAGACGAAGGACTGGCCGGACTGCTTCACAGCGGTCCAGTCGATAGCTGCGCCACCGGGGTGCTGGTGAGAGGCGACATCAATGCCGTTCAGAGCCCATGACGGGACGGGAACGACATCGGTGGCGACGAGTGCTGCCACCGTCAAAGCGGAGCCAGCGAGTGCCGTTGCGGTGAGGCGTTGAGGTACGGACGTGCGCGTGGAGCGGCGCCAAGGCAGTGAAATCATGAATCACACCATACCCAAAAGTCACAACTTTCACACAGCCCCCACAGGTAACGCGGAGAACACCTTTCGCTGCACGAAAGCTTTAAGGGTAAAACCCCTGCTCAAATCCATATGTGATTTTAATCACACTCGCTGGTATATCGTCACAGCTGGGCAAACACCCCGCTTCTTCCACTGGTTATACTCCCTGCTGGTCCACACGATGAGCCACACCACCAACGCAGCGAGAAGCACCCACACCAGCGCCATCCACACCAACTGGAACCCCGCGGATTCATCCATCCAGCGAACATTCCACGCAAAGTGCGTCAAGAATCCTAGGCCACCCCACAGCACAATCGCCCCCAGCCGCCACAATGCGGAACGCTGCTTTCCCGCCTTTGCGCCGACGTACATTGCCAGGCCAATCCCGTACCCGACCAACGCGCTGAACATCATGTGCTTTGCAGGCCCCGCTACCAGCCGCAGTAAATACATTGATATCGCACCCTGCTGGTCAGAGACAGGATTCATCACGGCCAACATCATGGCGTACATCATGTTCTCAAACACTTCAAAGCCCAAACCGACCAGCAGCCCAGCGACAATGCCATGCCAAGGCCGGTTCCACCAGGTGCGCCCCATCCACAGCAACAGCCAAATGCCCAGCCCCTTCGCAATCTCCTCCGGATAGGCACCTGCGAAGCTAGCGGTCACGGAATGCCACCCCAGCTTGTCCACGGTATTAACCACGGGCGGCTGGATCACCGCTGCCGCCAGCACAACCGAAGCCGCTCCGCCCCACAGCAGCGCCAGTACCGTTAATCGCTTCGGCGTGCCTTTAAATATAGGCAGCGCCCAAACGCACAACAGTGCCAACGCCAGATGCACCATGCCCATCACAAACACCACACCCAGCGTGGGGCTCACCCTAGAAGGATTATTTCCAATCAGCAGGAACAGTGAGATCCCCAAGCATGGAATCAGAATCAGCCAGTACAAGACCATCCAGGCGTCGCGAAACAATCCCAGCTTTGGACGTTGATGTGGCGCATGTTTGAGGTGAAACTCCAGCGGCACCTCGAAGACACGGTAATTTCGAGCCTTAAACATCTATTTCACCCGTGCTTTCTTCCCCATGGTTGCTCTTTGCACTGTCGCTATCCTTTTCCCCGCCAAGGCGCACACCACGCACAAGCTCGCCGATTTCTTCCATCTGTTCTTGTAGTGACGCCGACTTCACCGGCACCTGCACCACCACCATCGGCACCTTGCCATCGGGCTGTAGGCTATGCTCCAGCTCGTTTCCAGGCTCCGTGTCAGCTGCCCCTTCTCTGCCCTCTGTTTCTTCACCGTCTTTGGTCTTCTTGGCTGCGTCGGGATCGCGCACAAACGCAACTCCCAGGTATTTCTGGTCTCCCCGCGAATAGCTCTGAGTCACGCGCAGCTGCTTGACCTCCGCCTTTTCTAATGTGGCTCGATCCTCCGCGGAAAGCTTGTTCATCACATCAGTCGACTTCAATTCCACGCCGTCCTGGAAAATAATGGCGCGAACAGCACGGTTGATCGCGTGCTCAACGTTCTCGGCGTCCCCCTTCACGTCCACTCCCGAAAACCCAGTCACGCCATAGTCTTCCCCATCGCAATTCAACTCCATTACTCCAGGGCGCCCCAGGCCAGCGGAATCATGGCACTCTTCGAGCGTCGAAAACCGCAGCGGCCACTCTGAATAAGTAAGCACCGAGTCCGCCATCCCGTCCGCGACTGTTAGACCCTGCGGCTCGTCTTCCAGGGTGGCGTCGGCAATAAAAGCGCTACCGACCAGCAAAAACAGCGCCCCCAAAAGGTACGCGGAATAGGCTCCGCGACGTTTCGGATTAGTCGGCGCAGGACGGTACACCGTGGGTGGGGGTTGCACAGGCTGTCTGGTTGGCATCGGCTGCATCGCCGGCACCGCCGGCATTGGCTGTGGCATTGGACGATGCGGCGGGCCTAGTGGAGGTCCGGGCGGTGGACCAGGTGGCCGCCCCTGGGGTGCTGAATGATGGAACATACGCAATAGCCTAACTACTACGCACGACACCGCCGTTCGTACCGGCGTCCACAGCGGTGCCTGGCGATGTCTAAGGTGGTGGGCATGACAGAAAACAACGCGCAAGACAACACCCCGTCCGCAGCGATTCCGGACGATATCTCCGAGGCGCCGGAGCAAGGCCAGGCGGGCACAGCCACCCAGCCTTCCCCTGCTCAGGATCTGTACCGCCATGTCAACGGCGCATGGCTCAGTACTCACAAGATCCCCAGCGATCGTCCCGTGGATGGCACCTTCCACCAACTGCGAGACCGCGCTGAGCAAGAGGTTCGCCAGATCGTCGAGACCGCAGCTAGCGATGAGCCGAACGGTCGGGTAGGAGCACTGTATTCCTCTTTTATGGACGTTCAAGGCATTGCCGCCGCCGGACTTAATGGCCTGCGCAAGCCTTTGGGTCTAATTAGTGACGCCACTTCAGTGCGCGACCTCGCCGAGGTACTTGGCAGGCTTGACGTGGAAGGCACCGGAGGTGTTGTCGGATATTGGATCGAAAAGGATTCCAGCCAGGACGTTGAGCGTGCCTACCTGGTGCAAACGGGCTTGGGTCTACCGGACGAGGCCTACTACCGCGAAGAGCAGCACGCAGCTACCCGCGAGGCATACCGGGAGTTCGTCGAAGACATGTTGCAGCTGGTCAGCGAACTAGAACTGCCGGGCAGATACGCCGACGCCGGTGTTACCGCAGCAGCCGATGCCATCTGTGCCTTCGAAACCGAGCTCGCACGCGGACACTGGGATAACGTGACCAGCCGCGATGCCGAGAAAACCTACAACCCGACCAAGGTGGATGACCTGCCGACGGGATTCCCCTTCCGCGAGTGGCTTGCGGCCACGGGCGTGGATCCGCAGAGCCCGGGCGGCTCCACCATCGTCGTGTGCCAGCCCAGCTACCTGGAGCACGTGGCTGCGATGGCCACCGGCGAGGGCGATAAACCAGAGGTCAGTGGTCTCGACGAGTGGAAGCTCTGGGCATATTGGCGAGTCATCCTCAGCAACGCGGCCTACCTGCCGACGGAAGTGAACCTGCGGAACTGGGAGTTTTACGGTCGCACGCTCTCCGGGGCTACGGAGCAGCGGGCGCGGTGGAAGCGTGGCGTCGGACTGGTCGAAGGCGCCGTGGGCGAAGAGGTCGGCAAGAAGTTCGTCGCCCAGCACTTCCCACCTGAGCACAAGCAGAAGATGCTAGAGCTGGTGGATTACCTGATCGCCGCCTACCGCGAGCGCATTAGCGAACTGGCGTGGATGACCCCCGCCACCCGCGAGAAGGCTTTGGCCAAGCTGGACAAGTTCCAGGCGAAGATCGGCTACCCAGACAAATGGCGAGACTTCAGTGGCCTGGAGTTCGGCTCGACCGGTGCGGACCTGTTGGCAAATGTTTGGGCGGCCAGCCGCTTTAACCACAACTACGAGGTAGAGAAGCTGGGCAAGCCCAGTGATAACGAAACCTGGTTCGCCACCCCACAGACGGTTAACGCCTTCTACAACCCGGTGAAAAACGACATCACCTTTCCCGCAGCGATCCTGCGCCCGCCATTCTTCGACCCGGCGGCGGATATGGCCGGTAACTTCGGCGCCATCGGTGCGGTGATCGGCCATGAGATCGGACACGGTTTCGACGACCAGGGTTCCAAGTACGACGGCGACGGCAATCTAAACTCCTGGTGGACCGAGGAGGATCGGGAGGCCTTCACCGCTCTGACCGACAAGCTGGTCGCGCAGTACGACGGCCTGGTTCCGACTGGTCTGCGCCAGCGCGGCATTACCGAGCACAAGGTCAACGGCAGCTTTACCCTCGGCGAAAACATTGGCGACCTGGGCGGACTGGGCATCGCTATCGTTGCCCTGCGGCGCTATCTCGCCGACCAAGGCCAGACGTTTGAGACTGCAGAAAAGCTGCCGGTGGACGGACTGTTAGATGCTGAAGGCAACCCGGATACCACCGAATACTCTGCTCTGCAGCGAGTGTTCCTGCGCTGGGCCCGGATCTGGCAGACCGCTATCCGCCCGCAGATGGCGGCGCAGTACGCCTCCATTGATCCGCATTCCCCCGCGGAGTTCCGCTGCAACGTGGTCTCCAGCAATATTGCGGAGTTCTACGAAGCCTTCGATGTGCGCGAAGGCGATAGCATGTGGCTCGCCGAGGACGAGCGCGTCTGCATCTGGTAGCGCGCTAGAACGCCTGGAAGTTCTCCGGGGCCAGCAGATCCGGCTCGTGCGCGTCCTCGTCCGGGACGAACTCCTCGATCTCGCAGAGGTTCACCAGCGCACCGGTCGCGTCCTCGATGGTGGCCATGCGGCCAAACTCGGACTCCCAGGGTTCGCGGATCACCTTTCCACCCAACTCGGGCGTGCGAGCGACCGCTTCATCCACCTCGGCCACACCAAGATACACGGTCCACATGCCGGGCACGTCCAGCGCGGAGGTATCCCACAAACCGGCTACGGCGGCGCCATCGAATTCACCGGTGGCGTAGCGGAAGTCGGCGTCGGAACCAGTAACCTTCACATCCCACCCCGCGAGTTCGTGATAGAACTCCAACGTCGGATCCCAGTTCTGCGCCACCATCAGCTCAAACCATACCGGGGTTCCGGGCTCGCCGGCAGCGATCAGCGCATGTTCGTCGGCGGGATTACGCAGCCCCACGGTCGCCCCCGACGGGTCAATCAGAATGGCCATCTCTCCGCGCTCGCCCAGATCTTTTGGCTCCAGCACGGATTTGGCGCCGGCCTCTACAGCCTTGTCATGAGCCTGCTGGACGTCCGGGGTGTACAGCAACATCCCCCATAGAGACTGATTGCCCTCCGGGATCTGCGCGATGCCAGCCACCGGCATGCCCTGCTTCTTTGCCACGGAGTAGCCCTCGGTCGGGTGCTCGAACTCCCACCCCAGCAGCTCGCCATAAAATTTCCGCGCCGCAGCTGCGTCGGTGCTGGCCAAATCCAGCCACAGGGGCATTCCGGGCTGGGCAATCATCGCAGGCATTGTTCCTCCACTGCTTTCTTCTTCTGGTGTCTCTTTATTGACGCCGATTCGTCCTCCGGCGCCTCAGGCTCTTAAGCCCTAGATCGCGTTGTCCTCCCGGACATCCTCCAGGCGGACATTGCGCCACTTCTCCGGGTCGAAGTCATCGTCCGCGGTGTCTTCGTCGAAGAACTCGCCGAGATCATCGTCATTCTCGCCGCTCAAAGGTGAATCCGCGCTGGCTGCACTGGCAACGACCGCCCCTGCCAGCACTTCTCCGGTTTCTCCGTCGACCAGGGTCACCTCGTCGCCCGGATGCAGCGCCTTGCCTCGGCGAGTGTCGACCTCGCCATTAACCTGTACAGCGCCTGCGGCGATGGCCTCCTTGGCCTCCCCGCCGGTCTCCACCAGGTTGGCTAGCTTGATGAACTGCCCCAACTTGATCTCGGAATCACGAATGCTGACCAAAGGAAACTCCATGCGCTTTAGTCTAGCGACCTTTAGACCCCCACCAGCAGGCGCACGCCCTCCAAGGCTAGGAACGCGCCCAACACCATAAACAAAACCCCGGCCACCATCTCGATGAATGGATTTATGCGCTGGATCTTCTCTGCCCCTGCGGCCACCGCTAAAGCAAAGCCACAAAACCACAGCAGACCCACAAGAGTCATCAGCACCAGCACGATCAATCGATCCAACAGCGTAGCTTCTACGGGGATAAACTGCGCGAACACCGAGCCGAAGAACAGCAACGCCTTGGGGTTGGATAGGTTCGTTGCCAAACCCAGGCGCCAGGAGGCGAAATCCCCCAGCGGCGCCAGCGCAGTACCCTGCGGTCCACGGTCACCGGACTCCCCGGTGGGGGCGTCATAAGAAGAGACAGCAGGTAGTGCCGCACGGCTGCGCCAGTCCGCATGGCCGGAACGGAAGGCACTTTGGCCCATGTACACCAGGAAACAGCCGCCGAACAGGTACAACGTGGTCAGCATCCACGGGAAGGCGGCGATCAACGCAGCCAGGCCCAGCATCGTCACCACAGGCCACAGCACATTGCCCGTACAGATCCCCAGGGCGGCGAACACCGCCGAGCGGCGCGACCGGGCACCTAAACGAATGAGCTGCACGGTGTCCGGGCCTGGCACAGTAATGGCCAGCACCCAGGCACCGAGCAGCCCTAGATAAGCGGCAAGGCTCAAGCCTGCATCGCCACGTCAGTCGGGTTGATCGGGCGCGGCAGTGCGGTTTCGCCCATCAGCACGCGGTCTAGTTCCGCAGCGGCAGAACGGCCCTCGGAAATGCCCCAGACGATCAGCGACTGGCCACGGCCCGCATCGCCGGCGACGAATACCGGGATGTCCGCGAACTCCGCGTTGGTGGTCTGAGCACGGAAGGTGCCATCGCGCTCCAGGCGCCCACGGTCGTTGACCTTCAGCCCAAGATCCTTAACAACCGGGGTCTCTTCGACGGAGACAAAGCCCATTGCCAGCAGCACCAGGTCCGCATCCATCTCAAAGTCAGACTCCGGGATGTTCTCCAGGCCATTTTCTCCGAAGCGGCATTCGGCGCCCTTCAGGCCAGTGACCTTCTCGCCATCGCCGGTGATCTCGACGGTGTTGATGGAGTAACGGCGAATGCCAAGTTCGTCGCCTGGCTGGCGCTCGGCCAGGCCCAGGGCGGCGATCTCGTCTGCGGACTCGTTGCCGGTCACGCGGTATTCGCCCTCTTCGTGGGCAGACGCCACGCGCCAGATACGCGGATAGGTCGGCCACGGGGTGGAGGCACCACGGGTCTTCGGCGGCTTCGGGGTGATATCGAACTGGGAGACCTCAATGGCACCCTGGCGCAGGGCGGTACCGAAGCAGTCGGTACCGGTATCGCCACCGCCGATGATGACCACGCGCTTGCCCTTTGCGTTGATGGTGGACTCCTCGCGGTCGCCTTCACAGACCTTGTTGGCCTCTGGCAGGTACTCCATTGCCTGGTAGACGCCCTTCAGGTCCCGGCCGGTCACCGGCAGGTCGCGGCCCACGGTGGAGCCGATGGCGACAATCACGCCGTCGAACTCCTTGAGCTCCTCGCCGGTGGGCGACGTGTTCACGACGAACTTCGTGCCCTCAGCTTCCATCTGCTCCAGGCGGCGGTCGATCCACTTCTTTTCCATCTTGTACTCGGGCACGCCGTAGCGCATCAGGCCACCAATACGGTCGGCACGCTCGAAGACGGTGACATCGTGACCTGCGCGGGTCAGCTGCTGGGCGGCAGCCAAGCCGGAAGGACCGGAGCCAACTACAGCCACACGCTGGCCGGTCTTGAAGCTGGGCTTGATTGGCTTGATCCAGCCCTCCTTCCAGGCGTGCTCGACGATGGTGAACTCAACCGTCTTGATATTCACCGGGTCGTCGCCGATGCCCAGCACACATGCACCTTCGCAGGGCGCGGGGCACAGGCGACCAGTGAACTCGGGGAAGTTATTGGTGGCGTGCAGGCGGTCGTAGGCCTCGCGCCAATTGCCCTTGCGCACCAGGTCATTCCACTCGGGGATGATATTGCCCAGCGGGCAACCATCGTGGCAGAACGGGATGCCGCAGTCCATGCAGCGGCTGGCTTGGGTCTGCACCTTGTCGTCGGAGAAGTCCTCGTAGACTTCGTTCCAGTCCAACAGACGCAGCGGGACAGGTCGGTGTGCCGCCGATTCGCGGCGGTGCTTAAGAAATCCGCGTGGATCAGCCATTTAGTTCACTTCCTCCATGATTGCGGCGGCGATGCCGTCCTTGTCGAGCCCCTCAGCTTCGGCGCGCGCGATCGTCTTGAGCACGCGCGCGTAGTCGCGGGGCATGACCTTGATCAGGTCCGCGGCGTTGACCTCCACGGTAGACCCAGTCAGGTCGCGGTGAGTCTGGATCGTCTGTTCGACCCATCGCAGTTCTTCCTCGTCGGTGATCTTTTCGATGTCTACGAGCTCGGTGTTGATTCTGTCTGTGACGCCACTACCGTCATCCAATAGGTAGGCGATACCACCGGACATACCGGCTGCGAAGTTGTTGCCGATCTTGCCCAGGATGATCACACGACCACCCGTCATGTACTCGCAGCCGTGGTTGCCCACGCCTTCGACGACGGCGGTGAGGCCGGAGTTACGTACGCAGAAGCGCTCGCCGACGGTACCGCGGATAAACATCTCACCCTGCACACCGCCGAAGCCCAGCACGTTGCCTGCGATGACATCGGTGGTGATGTCCTCAGCTGCGGCCTCTGCCGCCGGGCGGATGACGATGCGACCGCCGGATAGCCCCTTGCCGACGTAGTCGTTGGCGTCACCGTTAAGGGTCAGCGTCATGCCGTGCGTGGCGAAGGCGCCGAAGGAGTTACCGGCGGATCCGGTGAACTGCAGGTTCACGGTGTCCTGTGGCAATCCATCACGGCCCGCTACGCGGGAGATCAGTGAGCCGGTCATGGTGCCGACGGTGCGGTTGACGTTGGTGATCGGGTAGCTGAGTTCGATGGAGGCATCCTCGCCCGCGGCGGCGCGGCGAATCGTATCCTCCGCGTCCTTGCGGATCTGGTTGTCCAGTGCCTTATCCAGCGAGTGATCCTGATCCTTGGTGCGGTGCAGGTCCTGGTGCATGAAGGGGCTTTCGGGCTGGGCGAAGATCGGCTCCAAGTCCAGCTTGCCCGCGGTCTTGTGCTCAACCTCCATGCTGCCGCCGGTGAGACACTCGGAGTGACCCACAGCCTCTTCTAGGGTGCGGAAGCCCAGCTCGGCGAGGTATTCACGTACCTCCTCGGCGATGAACTTGAAGAAGTTCACCACGTGCTCTGCCTGGCCGGTGTAACGCTTGCGCAGCTCCGGGTTCTGGGTGGCCACGCCTACCGGGCAGGTGTCCAGGTGGCAGACGCGCATCATGATGCAGCCGGATACCACCAGCGGGGCGGTCGCGAAGCCAAACTCCTCGGCGCCCAGCAGGGCTGCCACCATCACGTCGCGACCAGTCTTTAGCTGGCCATCACACTGCACGGTGATGCGGTCGCGCAAACCATTCATCAACAAGGTCTGCTGAGTCTCGGCAAGGCCCAGCTCCCAGGGGCCACCTGCGTGCTTCAGGGAGGTCAGCGGGGAGGCACCGGTACCACCATCGTGGCCGGAGATCAGCACCACGTCCGCGTGTGCCTTCGACACACCGGCGGCGACGGTGCCCACGCCCTGCTCAGCGACGAGCTTGACGTGGATGCGCGCATCCGGGTTGGCGTTCTTCAGATCGTGGATCAGCTGAGCCAAGTCCTCGATGGAGTAAATGTCGTGGTGCGGCGGCGGGGAGATGAGGCCCACGCCTGGCGTGGTCACGCGCACTTCGGCGATCCAGGGGTACACCTTGCCCGGTGGCAGCTGGCCGCCCTCACCCGGCTTGGCACCCTGGGCCATCTTGATCTGGATATCCGTGCAGTTGTTGAGGTAGTGGCTGGTCACGCCAAAGCGGCCGGAGGCCACCTGCTTGATCGCGGAACGCTTCCAATCGCCATTCGGTTCCGGCTCGAAGCGCGCTGGGTCCTCGCCACCCTCGCCGGAGTTCGACATGCCCTTCAGGCGGTTCATCGCAATCGCCAGGGTCTCGTGTGCCTCAGCGGAGATGGAGCCGTAGGACATCGCACCCGTGGCGAAGCGCTTCACGATCTCGCTGACCGGTTCGACTTCCGCAATCGGGATAGAGGGGCGGTTCGACTTGAACTTGAACAGGCCGCGCAGTGTAGCCAGGCGCTCGGACTGCTTGTCGACCTTCTCGGTGTATTCCTTGAAGATACGGTATTGACCAGTGCGGGTTGCGTGCTGCAGCTTGAACACGGTCTCCGGGTTGAACAGGTGGTATTCGCCCTCGCGGCGCCACTTGTACTCACCACCGATCTCCAGCTCGCGGTGTGCCTGCTCCTCGGGGCGGGGCAGGAAGGCCTCGCGGTGGCGCTTGGCCACATCATCGGCGATCTCATCCAGGCCGATGCCGGAGATCGGGCTAAACGCTCCGACGAAGTACTCGTCCAGCAGGCTCTGATGCAGTCCAACCACGTCGGCCAGCTGCGAGCCGCGGTAACTTGCTACCGTCGCAATGCCCATCTTGGACATGACCTTTTGGATACCGGTGGTTGCGGCGTTGATGTAGTTTTCTTCGGCCTCTTCAGCACTGACGCCCACTCGTCCGTTGTTCGCCATCTCATGTACAGTCTCGAGCGCCATGTACGGATTGACGGCATCCGCACCGAAGTTGATGAGCATGGCCAGGTGGTGCACCTCACGAGCCCCACCGGACTCAATCACCAGAGATGCTCGGGTGCGGGTCTTCTCCTGCACCATGTGGTGGTGCACGGCGCTGGCTAGCAGCAGCGACGGAATCGGTGCGTAGCGCTCATCGGATTCCCGGTCGGAGAGGATCAGGATGGTCGCGCCATCGTTGATGGCGTCGGTGACCTGACGACGTACCCGCTTGATGGCCTCGCGCAAACCCTTACCGCCGTGTGCCACGGAGTACAGCCCCGGGATGCGGACGGCCTTGAAGGCGCTGAGATCCACGCCGTTGCTGGCAGCCTCCGCGTTGTCCGCGGCATGTGCCAGGTTAGCCAGCGTCTGGTTACCCAGAATCGGGCTGTCCAGGTGGATCCGGCGGGCAGCGTCAGGACCGGGGTTAAGAACATCCGCCTGCGCACCCAACTGGGTGAACATGCTGGTGACCATCTTCTCGCGGTAGCTATCCAGCGGCGGATTCGTCACCTGTGCGAAACGCTGGGAGAAGAAGTCGAACAGCAGGCGCGGGCGGTTGGACAGGGCAGCAATGGGAGTATCGGTACCCATGGAGCCGATGCCTTCGGCACCTTTGGCGGCCATTGGCAGGAGCAGGGTCTGCAGATCCTCTTCGGTGTAGCCGAAGACGCGCTGGCGCAGCACGATTCGCTCGTGGTTCATACCGATCGGCTCAGCCTGAGGCAGGTCAGACTCGTGAACCAGGTTTTCCTCTACCCACTGCTGGTAAGGCTGGTTCGCCAGAGCCTGCTTGATTTCCTCATCCTCGACCACGCAGCCGCGGACGGTGTCGACCAAGAACATCTTGCCCGGTTCGACACGGGTGCGCTTGACGATCTCGCTGTCCGGAATGTCCAGCACACCTGCTTCCGACGCCATGACGACGAGTCCGTCCTTGGTGATCCAGATGCGTCCCGGACGCAGGCCATTGCGGTCCAGGGTGGCGCCGATGAGGGTGCCGTCGGTGAAGGTAATGGCAGCGGGGCCGTCCCAGGCCTCCATAAAGCTGGAGTGGTATTCGTAGAACGCGCGAACCTGCGGGTCGATGTGCGGGTTACGCTCCCAAGCCTGCGGCACCATCATCAAAACTGCGTGGGGCAGGCTGCGACCGGCCAGGTGCAGCAGCTCTAGGGCTTCGTCGAAGCGTCCGGTATCCGAACCTTCCGGATCACAGATGGGCAGTACGCGATCCAGGTCGCCCAGCACCTCCGAACGCAGCTGGGATTCGCGGGCGCGCATCCAGTTCTCGTTACCGCGCACGGTGTTGATCTCACCGTTGTGAGCAACCAGACGGTACGGGTGCGCCAGCGGCCAGGACGGGAAGGTGTTGGTGGAGAAGCGGGAGTGCACGATTGCCAGTGCGGACTCCATTCTTTCGTCCTGCAGATCCAGGTAGAACTCCCGCAGCTGCGGGGTGGTCAGCATGCCCTTGTAAACAACCGTGCGTGCGGACAAAGAGGGGAAGTAGACGGTATCTCCACCGGAGCCCTCGCCTGGCCCCTTGCTGCCGAGCTCACGCTCTGCACGCTTGCGGACGAAGAACGCGCGACGGTCGAGTTCAAGCCCTTCCAGGGGCGAACCGTCGGCGTCAACACCAGAGATAAAGAGCTGGTGGAACAGCGGTTCAGCATCGCGTGCAATTGCGCCCAGACTCGAATCGTCGACGGGGACATCGCGCCAGCCGATAAGGTTCAAGCCCTCTTCTTCCACGATGGCTTCCACGGCGCGCACTGCGTCGAGTGCTGCCATGCGGGAGTTCGGGAGGAAGGCGATGCCGGTGGCGTACTGACCGGCGGGCGGCAGGGTGATGTCCTGCTTGGCCATTTCCTCTCGGTAAAAGCGGTCGGGGATTTGGATAAGGATGCCGGCGCCGTCGCCGGTATTCTTCTCCGCTCCGGCTGCTCCGCGGTGGTCCAGGTTCACAAGGGCCTGAATGCCCTTGTCCACAATGTCGCGTGTCGCGCGGCCGTGCATGTCAGCCACAAAGGCGACACCACACGCATCATGCTCAAACTGGGGGTCGTAAAGACCCTGGCGTGCAGGGTAGTTTTTCATGATTTACGGCCTAACTCTCGTCACAGGTACTGCAGTTGCATATGCGAATAAAGTTGCAATCGGTTCGCAGTTCTGTTGGTGACGTGGGTCTCCGTCAGAAATCAGCTGTAGTTCCGATCACATCGTTTCGTCATGGGTTATCTAGAGTGCACCGTGCGGTGCGAGCAGACAAAATTAGGTTTGCCTAACTCTTTCTAGCCTCCCAGCACTTTGTGATCGAAACCACTCTGAACAGCGATGATTGAGTTACATTACTCACATTTTGATACATACTTTAGCCCGCATGGGCTGTATGGTCTTGGTTTCTCAAAAAGCCCCACAACTTTTTGCATTGTTAGAGATAATTGCCCCCATGACGAACCAGCCTTCCACGAACAACACTGCTGACACAGCTTCTGCCGACTCTTCTGTCCGTACCCTTCTGCCTCTTTCTACGGCTCCGGGGGCAACAAGCCTCACCGCCACCCCGGTCGAAGACCCGGCTACGGCGTATAAGGCCCTCCTCTCCCCTATCCAGGTCGGCAAGACAACCTTCCGCAACCGCGTCGTCATGGGCTCCATGCATACCGGACTGGAAGACTCCATCGAAGACGTCCCGAAGCTCGCCGCCTTCTACGCCGCCCGCGCCGAAGGCGGTGTCGCAGCAATGGTGACCGGCGGCTACCCGCCGGTCATGGAAGGCAATCTGACCCCCTATGGCACCCCGTTCAACACCCCGGACATTGCTGCTGCCCACCGCGAAATCACTGACGCCGTACACGCCGGTGGCGCGAAGATTCTGCTGCAGCTCCTACATGCAGGCCGATACGGTTATCACCCGATGACGCAGTCGGCCTCTGCTTCTCAGTCGCCGATCAGCCCCTTCCCCGCCCGGGAGATGACGGCAGAAGAGGTCGAGAAGCTTATTGACGCCTACGCCACCTCCGCCGCCCTCGCAGCCGACGCAGGCTATGACGGCGTGCAGGTTATGGGCTCCGAGGGCTACCTCATTAACCAATTCCTGGCAGAGCGTACGAATCAGCGCACTGACGAGTGGGGTGGTTCGGTGGAGAACCGCCAGCGCTTCCCCGTGGAAATCATCAAAGCCATCCGTGCGAAGGTGCCGGAGGACTTCGTTATCGATTACCGCATCTCCGTGTTGGAGCTGGTCGAGGGAGGCCAGAGCCAAGAGGAGATTCTGCAGCTGGCGAAGAAGATCGAAGAGGCCGGCGCGGATATGCTGAGTTCCGGCGTGGGCTGGCACGAGGCACAGATCCCTACGATCGTTACCTCCGTGCCGCGTGGTGCTTTCGCCTGGGCCACGCAGAAAGTGCGCGACCACGTGGACATCCCGGTTGTGGCTTCTAACCGCATTAATACTCCGGAAGTTGCCGAGGCCATTTTGGATGGCTCCTGGGACGGTGGCGATGGCCAGCCAGCTGGCGCCCCGCAGGCCGATTTGGTGTCAATGGCTCGTCCCCTGCTGGCAGATCCGGAGTTTGTTAACCGCGCCGCACGCGGGCTAAATACCGAGATCAACCACTGCATTGCCTGCAACCAGGCCTGCTTGGACCATACCTTCGGCAATCAGCGGGCAACCTGCCTGGTTAACCCACGAGCGGCCTACGAGACCGAACTGGAACTACTTCCTGCACAGGGCTCCAAGAAAGTCGGTGTTATCGGTGGCGGCGTGGCCGGCCTCTTTGCCGCGGAAGCGCTTGCACTGCGCGGGCACGATGTCACCGTCTTCGAGGCTGCGGACACTCTGGGTGGCCAGTTCAACCTAGCAATGCGCGTGCCCGGAAAGGAGGAGTTCGTTCAGGCTCTGTATGCAGTCGTCAACCGCCTTGAGGGCCTGAAGGTAAACATCTCCACGGGCAAGGCCGTCAGCCCTAAGGAACTGCAGGACGAAGGCTTTGAGGAGATAGTTGTAGCTACCGGCGTGCGTCCGCGTATCCCAGAATTCCCAGGCGTGGCCGAAGGCTTGGAGGGCAAGATCGACGGCGTGACCGTCGCAACCTACGCCGAGTTGATCTCCGGTGAGAGGACCCCCGGCGAGTACGTAGCCGTAATCGGCGCAGGCGGCATCGGTTACGACGTGGCGGAGTTCCTGCTAGAGGATCGCCAGGGCACCCCGCAGACGTTGAACTCCTGGAACAGCCAGTGGGGCGTGGTCGAGGCCTCGGATGTCCACGGCAACCTCTCCACCCCCAAGCCTGAACGCCCGCAACGCCGAGTTGTAATGCTGCAGCGAAAGCCGACCCGCATGGGCCGATCGCTGGGCAAGACCACCGGCTGGGTCCACCGTGCAACGGTTGCTCTGGGTGGAACGGAACAGATCGTGGGCGTAACCTACGAAAAGATTGATTCCGAGGGTCTGCACATCACCGTGCCAGTGGAGGATCCGCAGGTCACTCTAAAGAAGATCAAGCAGGTTAAATCTGGCACCTTCGAGGGTCGCACCCTGGATCGTGCGGAAAAGCAGGAACTTCTGGAGCAGATCGAACGCGAGACCAAGGAAAACCGCGAGCAGCGAGTGATCAACGTGGACACCGTCGTGCTCTGTACGGGACAGGAATCCATCCGTCCGGAGGGCGCCGAACAAGAAGGCGCTTCGAATGTTCACATCATCGGTGGTGCAGATGTTGCCGCGGAGCTTGACGCCAAGCGTGCCATCCGCCAAGCGGTGGAACTAGCGGCTCGCATTTAGCTGCCGGGCTAGCTTTCCGGCTCCATCACCCGGTCATCAACCATGCCAATCGCCTGCATCGTTGCATAGCACGTCGTGGGGCCCACATATTGGAAACCGCGACGCTTGAGCTCCTTTGCTAGCGCCTTAGACTCTGGCGATGTCGAGGGAATCTCGTCCAACGTCCGTGGCCGAGTGTGCTCGGCTGGGGTAAATGACCACATCAGTACCGGGAGGCCGGGAGCCAGCCTATTTGCTGCACCGCCCAGCACCTCCCGGGCCGGGGAATCTTCCGGTAGCACCTGATACTCTTCCGCATGCCGGAGCTCCATCGTCGCCCGAGCGTTTTCATATAGAGCCTCGTGCTTGCGGGCATTCCGGATTAAACGCTCGTCCTGCAGGGCGGCACGGCGTTGGGGCTCACTCATTTCAGCGATGCGCTGGGCGTCAAAAAGAAAGAACACAGAGCGAAAATCCCGGCGCTTGCGTAGGATCGTGGCCCAGGACAGTCCGGATTGAAAACCTTCGAGGGCGATACGCTCCAGCAGACCGTGTTCGGTGATGACCGGGCGACCCCACTCGTTGTCGTAGTAATCCATCTCAATCTCGCTGCGATACGCCCATGGTGGGCGCGCAACGCCGGATTCGTCCACAAGCTGACCAGTGCTGGTCGTCAGGAGCTGGCGTGTACCGTCCATTAAATTCCTTTCGGATCCCCTTCTCGAACAAGGCGATCATGGGGGTGGGAAGTATGTGGCAAGTGATTTGCTGTGCGCCTTGGAGCGCTGGTAAAAATTCAACGCTGACAGACATTCATCACTGTAATTCAATCTCGGAACAGGCTCTGTGCGAGTTGGCTTCCGCCCCTCCCACAGGGTGAGGTTATCCACATTTCCCCGGACTGTGAATAACCCTTATTTGGGGGTGGAACACGATATCCGTACCTGGCATTACACCCCCAGGAACGGGGATAGTTCCGGCAGGTTGAGAATGTGATACTAAACTTAAAGCAACCCAAAATTTTCGACTGCTACCCCTCCTCGCTTTTTAGGTACTTGTAGGACTCCACACAGTCCTGCATGTATCTCGCAGAGGTCACGCGCGGCTCACACCACAGAAGTAGAGCCTGGAACTCTGCCGCTTTAACGCCGCACGACCACATGGATACTAAAACCGGAGGAAACGATGGAACGCCATACCGACGCTGGTAACGCAGACCAGCAACGCGATACTGGCACGCTACGAGCTGTCTCTGTCCAGCGCGGCGGCTTCGTAGACGCATCGGGCGCACCCGCCGTGAAGATCAACAAAAAGGACGCCCGACCGTCCGTCGAGGCGCCCCTAAAGGAAGAAGCCAAAACCGGCCCCTTCCGTTCCTATTTTTTCATCGGCGCACTGATTTTTATTATCTGCGCGCTGATCATTCTGCTTCTTGTCCTATGGCTCGGCCACGGCCTAGAAAACGAAAGCGCACGCTTCAGTGAAGGTGCGCAATCAGTCGTACGTTTGTTCTAGCACCAGCCTGTCGCCGGTGCCGATTTTAATCCGGGAAGTTCCTACTTCCCTCGCTTGCCCGTAACAAGCCCCACGATGAAGATCAGGAGGCAAGCACCCAGCAGGCAGGTCAGGAAGCTCCAGATCATGCCACCACTGCCGATACCCAGCAGGCCGAGGACCCAACCGCCCAGGAAGCCACCGATAATACCGACGATGATGTTGAGGAAGAAGCCCATCTGCTCGTCGGTACCCATGATCTTGGAACCGATCCAGCCAGCCAGGCCACCGATAACGACCCACCCGACCATGCCCAGCGGCGGGACGGCAGAGCCTTCTGCAAGCAGGAAAGAATTTGCGGCGAGGATTTCAGTAGTCATACCCTGACTGTACCGACCCTCACAGTATTTTTCTACGGCTAATCGATATGCTGCGAAGACAACCCACAGGGCTCCCTAACGCAGCTACCGCCACAACGGTGCCCACTACATGGCTGTCCGCGACCTGGTCAATAGCTACGCACGACGTAACGCTTGTGGCTTCCCGCCAGCGCCTCTAGCGCGACCGGCTAGTTAGCCGGCGCCTTAGCTTTCCAGCTGGGGCGCCAGCCAATCTCGGAGCACAACCGCATGGTTGTGCTCTTTTTCTTTCGCGGCATACAGCAGCAGGAGCTCCGGAGCGCCTTCATCGGTCGCCCGCTTCTGGTAGTCGCGCACTTCGGCCAGGGCATCGTCCAGTTCCCCTGCGACTTTCCGTTCCTCCAGCTCCGCCACGTACTTCTCACGGAACTCGGCAAAGCTCAAGCCATTGTGGAACTCTCGGCGCAGGTCGCTGCTGGGCGTTAGTTCTTTCGGCCAGCCGGCCAAATCTAGGCTTTCTTTCTTGACGCCCCTAGGCCACAACCGGTCCACTAAATACAGACCTTGGCGCTGTCGGTCGCGCCAGTTGTACACGCGGTCGATGTCCATGCGGTTTCCTCCTTAGACTTTGAAGCTTTTGAAGTTTCGAGAGCTCTCCAGCTTGAGCACCAAGATTTTTCTGGGGGCTCCCCGAGGTTTAGCTTCGGGGCTTACGTTTTAGGAGAAACGTCCGAGGCAGTGCAGCGCTTCGTCGTACATACCCTGCACGACCTCACCGGCGGGCACCTCTGCCCGCAGCAGTTCCACACCCTGCCCCGCGTGCAGCTTCAACTCGCCTGCAAAGTCTCCGCCCTCGGCGCGGGCCGCGACCAGTTCCTCGTCGGTAACCTCCCCTGCTTCGGACAGCGGGCGATACACGTCCACGAATGCATTGCGCACGGTGCGGGTGGGCCACTGCTCCGTATCCCACTTTTGCTTTTCGGCGCGGTCGTAGATGTCGGTCAGCACGGTCCGGCTGGCCGTGGCCTTAATCGCAGCCTGCCGCAGTTCCGGCGCACCGGCAGCCTCTGGGGAAGCCAACAGTGCCGTACCGACCCACGCCGCATCCGCTCCCGCGACCAGCATGGATGCCACGCCTCGGCCCGTAGCAATGCCACCTGCAACCGCGATCGGCACACCCGGAGCGTTGACCTGCATGTACTCCAACACAATCTGGATCAGTGGCAGGGTGCCGATACGCCCGGTGTGACCGCCAGCATCCGTACCCTGCACACAAATAGCGTCGACTCCCGCCGCCAGTGCTTGGCGGAGCTGCGCCATAGTGTTGATCGGCGCGACGACGGAGATCCCGGCCTCGTGGGCCCGATCCACATAGGGCTTCGGATCACCGAAGCCCAGGCTCACTACTGTCGGCTTGGCCTCCAGCACTGCGTCGAACTGAGCGGGGTTATCTTCCAGCGCCCAGACCATCAGGCCAACTCCATAAGGCCCGGCTTCTGCGGCGATGCGTGCATTTTCCAGAATCCACTCGGGTTTAGTGCCCGCGCCTACGCCAAACATTCCCAGGCCACCAGCTCGGCTCACGGCCGCAGCCAGATTGCCGTCTGAGCGCCCCGCCATTGGAGCACCGATGATTGGCTTGTCGATTCCCCAGAGCTTGGTCAGTCGGGTATCGAGGCGTTCAATCATGAAATCTTCCTCCTCATGACGTTGGACTCATGGCCATGGATAATCTGTCCGCCACCACCCTAGTCGTCCTTCTGTGTTATTGCCGAAAACCTCACAGAGTCTCGCGCGTAAGGTGGAAAGCATGGCACAGAAGAACACGCTGAACAAACTTAAGCCCACTTCCACCCTGAAGCCCGCCAAGGAAGTCAACACCGCATCCGTCGTCATTACTGGCCTGGTCGGTGGCTGGCTGACAGCCCGCGAGACCGGCATCCGCCCCCTCGGTGGTGCAATTCTGGCCGCCGCCGGCGGTTACGCTGCCCGTTCGTGGAACGCAAAGGCCGGCGCGGGCGTAGCTGCAGGGCTGACTGCCGGATACATCGCCGCGTTTGGCCTCTCCCACCCACTCGCCAAGAAGATCGGTCCCTGGCCTGCGGTTCTCTCCGTCACCACCGCGGTTGCCGGTGCCGCTTGTGTTCTATCCGACCTGCGTTAAAGGCGCCTACATTTGTGACGCCACCGCCTGGCCCACCACAGCTTGAGCCATCGCCTCCAGCTCCGCCAGGTGGGGCTCAATTTCTCCAGTGAACTCGACGGGTTCGGCGACTGTGTCCCATTCCAATCCTGTGAGGATGGAGCGCATCGCCTTCTCCGCGCCTGTCGTGTCGTAGCCTCCGCGGATCCACCAGCTAGTCGGAGTGGCTTTCTTCTCTTCGAGCACGGGCACATACACCGTGTCGAAATAGTGTTTGAGCGCACCGGAGATATAGCCGAAGTTGGCGGTGGTTCCCAAGATGACAGCATCCGCCCCGCGCAGCTCCTCCACGTCCGGTTCTAGAGCTTGCCGCTCCACGATTTCCACGGCAGCACCGTCGAGCTCTGTATTCACCTCGTCGGCAGCGGCGCGCGCCGCCGAAAGTACCGTGTCTGCCAACTTCTGAGCTTTTTCAGTCGGGCTGTGATGGACGACGAGGATTGTTACTGACTTAGCGGTCACAGGGTTTTCGCTCATGACGCCAACGCTACAGATCCTGTGATTCCGCGTGGACTATTCAGGGAAAGGAGACGTGGGGGCGTCAATAAATAGTTAGGATGAGGAACATGAACGCAGCACCGCTTATCCTTCCGTTTCAGGGCAAGGCGCCAAGGATCCACCGCAGCGCAATGATCTCCCCTGGCGTGACCATCATTGGGGATGTGGAAATCGGGGCGGATTCCTCGGTGTTCTATGGCTGCGTTCTGCGCGGTGATGTCGGGGCGATCCGCATTGGCACGCGCACAAATGTGCAGGACAACTCGGTGATGCATGTGGAACGCGGGCGCAGTGGTGCTGGAAGGGCAAGAAATTCCCGCCGGATCCCTGGCAGCTGGCCTGCCTGCGAAGGTACGGCGCGAACTCTCCAAGCAAGAGCGAGAAGGGTTCATTGTCCACGCGGCACGCTACGTAGAAACGGCACGCAACCAGGCAAATCCGGCTGAAGCGCTATCTCTGGAAGACGTGTACTTCGACTAACACGCCACGCACCTATAACAAACTGTGAGGCTCTTAACGCCTTCCCTTTAGGCTCGCCGGGTGAGTCGTTTCGAATTTTATCCCACTGGTCAATAGACTTATTCGAGTTATGGAACAGGGAAAATCTTCGACGGACGATTCGACCGAACAGTCGAACTCCACAAAAATCAAGAAACCGACGGAGCCCCGCGGCTCGGAGAAAGCTGCTAAAGCGGGCACTTCCGGTAAATCCGGCGCACGTCTTTCCACGATGCGCTACGACATCGAGGGACTGCGTGGCCTAGCCATCGGCCTGGTCGTGATCTTCCACGTTTTTGTTGGCAAGGTCAGCTCTGGTGTGGACGTGTTCCTGTTGCTCGGCGGCATCTTCTTCTTCGGCAGCCAGCTGCGCAATGCACAGAACCCGAAGGGACTCACGTTCCTGCAGTCCCTGATTCGTATTATTCGACGCCTCTTCCCGCTGCTTGCGGTGGTTGTCGCCAGCGTGCTGGCGGCATCGCTGCTGCTGATGAACCGGCTTGTGCATGTGCAGATGGCAAAGGATGCAGTGGCTTCCCTGGGCTACTACATCAACTGGCAGCTTGCATATTCCGGCCGTGAGTACACCTCCGTACGCACCACAGTCAGTCCATTCCAACACCTGTGGTCCATGTCCGCACAGCTGCAGATCTACGTCGGATCTCTCCTGGTAGTGACTCTACTTGCCCTGATTTTCAGGAAGTACGCCCGCCAGGCACTGTTGGTGGTCTTAACTGCTGCCACTGTGCTTTCGTTCGCTTACGCGACGTACTTCCACATGGAAGACCAGACCATCAACTACTACTCCACACTGAGCCGTTTCTGGGAGATTGGCCTGGGTGGTCTGCTCGGCATGCTGTTGCTGCGCCGCGACGAGAACGGCAATCCTGTCCTGCGCCCCATGGGTCGCTGGACGCGCACCATCATGGGCATTGTGGGTCTGGCCATGATCATCAGCACCGGCCTGTTCCTGGACGGTGCTGACCAGTTCCCCGGCCCGTGGACACTCGTTCCGCTCATCGGCGCACTGCTGGTTGTACTGGCTGGCCACTCCGGCGAGCCGGTAGGTGTTACTCGACTGCTGCTGACTCGCCCATTCCAATTCTTGGGCCGTATCAGCTATGCACTGTATGTCTGGCACTGGCCGATCTTGGTGCTGTGCGTCTACTACTTCAACGTTCCCAAGGTCACGCCTGCCCTCGGCGCAGCGGTAATCGCAGGCAGCGTTGTTTTGGCCTGGATCTCCAACAAGCTAGTGGAGCGTCCGCTACGTCAGGGTAAGAAGCCCGAGCGCAGCTGGATTCTGTTTAGTCCCCGATACTGGGCTAAGTCCCTGTCCGCTTGGCCGAAGGCTGTTTACGCCGTTCTGATTCTGGTTATCGCTGGCGCTGTGGTGGCGTCGCCCCAGTATCTACAACACCGGGAAGATGTAAACAGCGAACAGCTGTGGGATCTAGCCAAGGACAAGGCAATCTACCCGGGTGCGGCAAGCTTCCTGGTGAATGCCCCAGTGCCGGAGAACATGCCGTTGGTTCCGCCGCTAGAGGACTTCCATTCCCTCCTGCCGCAGACTCAACCGGATGGGTGCCAGATCGGCTTCGATAGCGATGCGCTGATTCTGAAGAAGAACTACAACCGCTCCGATGAAGAGTGCGCCTATGGCGATATTCACTCCGATAAGACGATCTACGTCATCGGTGGTTCGCACTCCGAGCACTACATTCCGGCGCTGGACATCGTGGGCCGCAACCGGCACGTGAAGATGATCCCGCTGCTGAAGATGGGCTGCCCGGTAAACGCCAAGATCACGCGCGTCAATGGCGAAGAGTACCCCTCCTGCATCAGTTGGTCGGAGAAGGTCGTGGACTACATCAAGGAGAATCCGCCGACAGAGGGCATCTTCATGACCGGTACGCGCCCAACTTCGATCGGCGGCGCTGGCCCGGAGCAGGTGCCACAGGAGTACAAAGACCTAGTGCAGAGCTTCACGGACCAGGGCATCCACAGCTGGCTGATGCGCGATAACCCGTGGCAGACCACTGACAAGGGTGCACCTCGCGACATGCGCGCCTGCGTTGCCGAGATGATGGAAGGCAAGCAAGGCGAGGTTGCGGAGAATGAGGACTTCCCCGGCCTGGCCAACCCCGGCCGCCCGAACTTCGACGAGGTGCTGGCCATCAACGCCGAGTGCGGCCAGAGCGTCTGGGATTCCCTGCTGCCTGTGGATCCCTCCATCGAGGCGTACAAGGGTATGGACGTGACCCTCATGGATCTGACGGCCGCGATCTGCCGCGAGGATTGGTGCCCGTCCATCATCGGCAACATGGCGGTCTACCGCGATGCGCACCACTTCAACAACATCTTCGCCGAGACCCTCGCCCCGGAGATGGAAGCGCAGATGTTCGACCCGAACCACAAGATCCCCCCAATGAATGTTGGGCTCAAGCCCAAGCAGCCCCAGCCGCCGAACCCGCAGAACCAGCAGAACTAGCTGAGGATTAGCGGGGCTAGTCGCCGGATCCTCTAGCTTCTTCGGCTGCCTGCGCCAGCAATGGTGCCCCATTCGCCGCGGTAGTGCGCAGCGACCACGTACACATATCCGTCAGGTCGGTGCGCGCAGGAGAGATCTCCACTATTGGGGTGCCACGCTGAGCTGCGATACTGGGGAGCCCCGCAGCCGGCCAGACCACTCCGGACGTTCCGATAATCACCACCAAATCCGCCATCCGCATGGCCTCTTCCGCGGCTTCCCATTCCCGGTGCGGTAGTGGCTCGCCGAACCACACCACGCCTGGGCGCACCGGATTTCCGCACAGCGTGCACGTCGGGGGTGTTGCGCGCTCAATCTGTTCTGTGGGCAGCTCCGGCATCCGCGCGGGCTTGCTACAAATGCTGCAGCGATAGCGAAACAGGCTCCCATGTAAGTGCGCCACATTCTTACTGCCGCCACGCTCGTGCAGGTCATCGATGTTCTGGGTGGTTACGTGTACGGTGACGCCCCCTCGTTCCGCCCACTGACCTATCGCTCGGTGCCCCGCATTTGCGTCGGCGCGGCGGCAAAGCACCGCCCGCCAGAGGTACCAGGCAAGCATGGGCTCGGGATCTTTTGCCCAGGCATCCAAACTGGCCATTGCCTGTGGGTCAACATGTGACCAAATGCCGGTCTGCGCATCGCGGAAGGTATCCAGCCCAGAGTCGGCGGACATGCCCGCACCGGTGAATACTTCTACATATTTCGCTGCGCGGACTACCGCAACGAGGTCTTCCGGGAGATCCTCTTTTTGCAATGGATGGACCCTCCCGGCGGTGGATTCTGGGCTGGTAATCACTGTGACCATGCCCCCAGGCTAGCGGGATAATGGGCTCTCATGATCAAACTAGAACGACTAAACTAAGAGAGAGGATCGGAGGTAGTTGTGACAGATTCCGCTAGCTGGACTATTGATTGGATTTCAGAAGAGCAGGTAGAAACCATTGCCCGTAAGAGTTTCGCGGGCATAATTAAGCGTGTGAAGGCAAAACAAAAGAAAAACCTTCAGACAGACCCTACCCTCGTTATCGCGCTGAGCTCCTTCCTAGATCTACCTTACAAAGACGTCATTCGCATTGCCGACGATGTCTCCGTTGTGAAAACTCTGCAGAACGCGATTGGTAATTTCCATCAAGCCATTCTTGGTGAAGTCGCTGGATGGACAGATTCCGGCGCCAATGGCGGAGTTTTTGACATTTACTCAAATGACAAGGTCACTCTTGCCGGCGACCGCAATGTTGTAGCGGAAGTGAAAATGCGTTACAACACCATCAAAGCATCTGATGAGGCAAAAACATGGGACAAACTAAAAGACGCGGTTAACTCGCGTGGCGGTAGTTCTCAGTGCGTTGCCTACCTAATCCAAATCGTTCCAAAGACCCAAGAAGCATACGATCGTCCATGGAAGGTGTCCGGACGAAGTCCCCTTCCCTATGTCCGATGCATGGATGGCACTACCGCTTACCATCTTGTTACCGGTGAACCAGATGCTCTCAATCAGCTACTTCATGCGTTACCAAAAGTATTTGGAAAAATTATGGATGAATCCAAGGAAAGCGGTATCGATAAAACGAATCTCATTACGAATGTTTATATCGACCAGTCTATTAAGCAGAGCCTTCCAGCTCGTTCCGCTCTAATTGGTGACGGTCGTTAAAACTTTTCCTACAGGCTGCACTTCTTCATACCCTTCGGGAATTCGGCCATCGAGCATTGCTTGAATTCCTACGCCAACATGATAAGCCAAATTTACCGGTACAGCGTTCCCGATTTGCTTATACTGTTGCGAAACGCTTCCTTGGAAATCCCACTCGTCAGGAAATGACTGGATGCGGGCATACTCACGGACATTCAGAGGTCGAGTTTCTGTCGGGTGGCACCGCTCTGTCTGCTTTTGAGCTGGATTACAGGTCAGTGTCAGAGAAGGCTCATCCCAGGAAAGTCTGCGCGCCATCCCGGTCTTACCGCCTCCCAAAAAGTAACTAGCCTTCATATAAGACCGCTGGACAGCATCAGGAAGATCACGCCAGTTCCCGCCTTCCGGAACTCGTGCCATGACCTCATATTTCCAGTCGTTGTATTCCATCCCAGGCCCTGCTGGCACATCAAAGATTACTTCCCGAAGGGAAAGCGTGTAGTTCTTTTCTTTCGGGAAAAGTATCGGCATATCGAGATCGCCACGTACCGCAAGCAAAATGAGCCGTTCGCGCTTTTGCGCAACATCTAGGTACTGGGCACGCAACAATTTGTATGCCACCTTGTAGCCCAAGTTTTGCAGGATCCCGATCATTGTTTCCAAGGTTCGCCCATTGTCGTGTCGGAGAAGTCCTCGAACATTCTCACCCATAGCTACCTTAGGTCGTGTTTCATCCACAACCCGCGCAAACTCATGGAAAAGCGTGCCGCGTGTGTCAGCAAACCCTTTCTTGTTTCCTGCATAACTGAATGCCTGGCAAGGGAAACCTCCCTCTACGAGGTCGAGATCAGGAAACTCATCTGCAAAAGTGAGCTCGTGAACATCCCCCTCGACGACATTCCAATTCGGTCGATTAACCCGCAAGGTGCTCGCCGCCCACTTATCAATTTCGTTTACCAGGACGTGCTCAAAACCGGCGTTCTCTAGCCCTAACGCCGTACCGCCAGCACCAGCGAAAAGGTCAATCGCAGTTCGACCAGTAGGGCTATTCCTAAAGACCTGAAAACCCCGACCAGTAGATTCCCCACTTAGTTTCTTAGCCAGTAGCTCGATCTCATCGAAGTCGAACTCTCGTTGTCCGCGGGCATTCCGATAAGCCTTCACTAGGCCTTTTTTCTCCCAGCGTCGAATGGTGTCCACCGACACATCCAACTTGGCTGCAGCTTCCGAAATCTGGATCAAGCTCATTCTCTGTCTGCCCATCCTCACCTATGCAATGGTTACCATAACCCTAGTCAAACAACATTCCTTCGAGCAAATGTCGACGTCAGAAAATTCCCTATCACCTATCGACCAATCGCGCCCTGAGTCGCTACTTCACAAAACACCCCACCACCAAGTGACGTTTTTGAGGGCGTAACGCCACCACAGTCCTCTATAGTCGGTGGCATAGGCGCGCCCGCGGAAATGTGGGCGTCACGAGGACAGAGCCACTAAGAGAGAATCGCAGAAAGGTCAACACACCATGATCGTCACCACCACTAACTCCGTCGAGGGGCACCGCATCGCCCAGTACCTGCGCATCGTCTCGGGCGAGACCGTTGCCGGCATCAACATGTTCAAGGACATCGGCGCGGGCTTCCGCAACCTCACCGGTGGCCGTTCCTCCAGCTACGAGGGCGAGATCCTGCAGGCTCGCGAGACCGCGTTGAAGGAAATGGTGGATCGCGCCCTGGAGATGGGCGCGCACGGCATCGTCGGTGTAGATGTGGACTACGAAACCCTGGGTCAGGGTGGCATGGTGATGGTCAGCGCAACCGGCACTGCCGTCACTTTTCAGTAAGGACGTTTAACCCGGTGCGAGCCGGGCTTACACCTGGTCGAGCGGGCGGATCATAATTGATTCGACGTCCATGTGGCGGGGACGATCCGCAATCCAACGAATAGCCTCGCCGATGTCTTCGGCCTGCAAGTTTAGTTTGTCGGCGTATACCTCTTCAGCTCGCTCGGCGTCTCCCTTAAAGCGATTCAGGCTGAAGTCCGTGGCAACCCGCCCCGGATCGACTTGGCACACACGCACACCCGTTTCGGCGAACTCCATGCGCATTACGTCGGTCAGCGCAGTTTGTCCGAACTTGGCGGCATTGTAGCCCGCACCACCGCGATATGCGCCGCGACCTGCAACGGAAACAACATTAACCACCTGCGGTGCCTCCGTGACTTTCAACTGATCGAAAAGCGCACGGGTTACCTCCAACGTGCCCATCACATTCGCCTCAAACATCCAGCGCCAATCCGCCGGGTCAGCTTCGAGAACCGGATCTAGTCCGCGAGCGCCACCCGCGTTGTTGACCAGCAGATCCAGCTTGGAGCCCGTCAGCTCAGCCAGGGCGGCGGTGAAATTATCTATTGACGCCTTATCCGTCACATCGAGTGCAAGGGCCGTTGCCTTGCCGCCCTCCTGAGCGATGTCTTGCGCAACTTCCTCGAGCTTTTCTAGGCGACGAGCCGCCAGAATGACGTACCAACCATCTGCAGCTAAAAGCTTCGCAGTAGCTTCGCCGATTCCTGCGCTGGCTCCGGTCACGACAGCGATGCGAGTGTGAGACGGTGGGGTGATCGTGGATGCTGCATTGTTAGTGGTCATAGGCTCCAATGTAGCTGCTAGAAAAGTCCGGGAAAGCGTTATTCCATAACGGGTGTTAGGGATTCATCCAACGCAATGCGGGTTTCTAACCTATGCATTAACCTCTTGGGTAATAAGTAGCGTTTAATTAACCCTAAGGATCTGCCATGTCTAACAATTACAATGGCGGGGGCTTCCCGGAACCCGGCAACAACCCCCAGAACAACCCTGACCAAAACTCGAACCAGAACCCATTTGGTCAGCAGCCTCAGGGTGGACAGCAGTACCCGGGAGCACAGAACCAAGGCCAACAGCCGTATGGTCAGCAAGGCTACGGCCAGCAGGGTTATGGGCAACAGGGTCAGCCGGGCCAACAGTCATATGGTCAGCCAAACTATGGCCAACAGGGTCAGCCAGGTCAGCAGGCTCACAATCCCTTCAACTCTCAGCCCTATGGCGCTTATGGCCAGCCAAATAACTCCGGTGGAAACGGCGGCAATGGGAACAGCGGCAAGATCATCGGCATCATCGTCGCCGCACTTCTCGTCATCGGTCTCGTCATTGGTGGCTATTTCTTACTGAATAAGGACGATGGTGGCGATGACTCGAACACCGCGAAGTCCGAATCCTCCAGTTCGTCAGAAGACACCGGCGAGGAGACGTCCTCCAGCTCTTCCGAGTCCAGCAGTGAGTCGTCTTCCTCTGAGTCTTCTGAGTCCTCGACGTCTTCCACAAAAGAACCGGCAAAGCGTGGTGATATCGGCGGGCCGGATGATTCGATGCTGAAGAAGTACGCCGATGCGATGCCCGCGAAGATGAAGGACATGGTTCAAGACTGCAAATCCGGAAGCTTTGAGCTTGCACGAGAGAACAACCGCAAGGTCGACGGAATGCGGTGCAACGGCGTTTGGTACACCGCTTGGGAATTCAAGCTCGTCGACTTCGTCAACGATCCCAAGTTCGCAAAGAATGAGATCGACTACCTGAAGAACCACGATGCGCAAATCTGGTCCGATGACCCGAATAACTTCGCGGGATACTTGGAAAGCGATATCTCGCCGATTGTCTTCGTCATCAACAAGGACAAGGGAATCGTCATGGAGACCAAGATGCCCCTGAAGAAGAAGGACGATTTGGAAAAGGTCCTGACGGAACTGGGCTACAAGAAGAACTAACGCTTCCGCGTACCCCCGTTGTTTACCCCTATCTCTCTGATGTTCGCCAGCGCGGAACATCGCACGCAGCCAAACGCATTCGACTACTGAACGCGCTGAAAAAGGCGCGACCACAAGGTTGATACGTTTCTATGAGGTCTAAAGGATTTAACCCACATGACGAACAATAACCCTTTCGGTAACACCCCCAATCCGGGTGAGAACAATGGCGACTTTAACCCCTTCGGCAACGGTTCCAACGCGTCGAATGAGACGACCCAGTGGAACCAAAACCAAGCACAGCCACAGAGCCAACAGCCAGGCCAACCCGGTAGCTATGGACAGCCCGTTTCTCAGAACGGTTACGGCTCACAAGGCACCCCGGGTAACCAAGGCAACCAAGCTGCGCCCGGCTTTTCCGGCCAGCCGGGGCAGAATCCTTTTGCCGGTAGTCAGCCCACCGCCTATGGCCAGACCCCGAGTGGCGGCGGAGGCGGCGGAAAGGTCGTTGGCATCATCGCTGCGCTCGTCCTTGTCATCGGCCTAGCAGTAGGTGGCTACTTCTTCGTGACCAAGGATGACGGTTCTAGCGATGAAAACACCAGCGCACAGGAATCCGAGACCACAACCGCTGAGGAAGATCCGGGTTCGGAGACAAGTTCTGAGGAAAACGGCGCCGAGGAGACCAGCAGTTCTTCCAGTAGCTCGTCAAGCAGCTCCAGTGCCGCTACGTCGACTGTGGCACAACGCGGCGACATTGGTGGCCCGGACGATTCTCTCACCGAGCCGTACAAGGGCGCAATGCCTTCAAAGATCAACGACCTGATCAACAAGTGCGAGACTGGCACTTTCAACCTGCGCTACGACTACAGCTCCAAGTCCAACCGCGACGTTAAGGGCGCTAAGTGTAAGGGCGTAAAGGACAGCCCTTGGGCTTACTGGTCCGTGGACTTCGTTGATGACTCGGAGTACGCCAATCAGCAGGCAAAGGACCTCAAAGACCACGATGCGACAATTATCAACGATGACCCGAACGCATTCGCGGGTTACATCGAAGAAACCGCCAAGATTTATGTCTTTGTCATCAATAAGGACAAGCACATCACGATGGAATCTGAACTCTTCGGTGGCGACACCGAAGAAGCTGAGCAGCTGATGGAGCAGCTGGGCTACAAGAAGTAGAAAGACTTCTTAGAGTGGCTTGATCCAGCCCTGTTGCACGGCGTACTGGTAGCCGCCAACCGCTGCAGCACCCAGCGCAACTGCCCCGACGATGCCGCCGACCCAGGCTAGGATGCCTGCGATCGGCGGCGCTTCTTTGCCCAGAGAACCTGCCGGGTCAGTGCTACCCAGGGGGAAGGTCTTCAGCAGCCATTCTGCGCCCGGGTTCGCCGACTCCACACTGCTGGCCAACGAACCTTCGTTGGTTGCCTGCGGATTTGTGGGGTTGTGATCCGGGTCGACCGGCTGAGTAATCGGGGCGGTGCTGGAACCCCTGCCCTCCGACGGTGCGATCGCTTGCGCCGGGGCAGCGCCGGCGACGCTGACCGCGCCGAGGGTGATGGTGCTTGCGGTGACTAGTGCGGTTAGGGACTTGGAAGAAGAAAAGATCCTCATAAGTCCAATAGTTTAGAGCTGCTCCAGAGCCTGTGCGATATCTGCGAGCAGATCCTCCAGATCTTCAATACCGATGGAGATGCGAACCAGGTCGCGGGGAACCTCCAGCTGCGACCCTGCCACCGATTGGTGAGTCATAGTCGCCGGGTGTTCCAGCAGAGATTCCACTCCGCCCAGCGACTCAGCCAGGCAGATCAACTTGGTGGACTGGCAGAACTTCAACGCTGCCTCCTCCGAGTGGAAACGAACGGAGATCATTCCGCCGAATCCCTTACCCGTGGACTGGCGCTTGGCCACCTCATGGCCCGGATGCTGTGGCAGGCCAGGGTACAAAACGGTCGCTATCTCCGCGCGTTCGTCGAGGTACTCCGCAATGGCCTGTGCATTCGAACAGTGACGATCCATGCGAACACCCAAGGTTTTCAAACCACGGGCATTGAGATAAGCGTCGAAAGGCGAGGCGATGGGGCCGGCTCCACCGAGCAGGAACTCCAGATCTTCATCCAGTTTCGCGTCATTGCTTACAATCGCGCCACCCACCACATCGGAGTGCCCGCCAATGTACTTTGTGGTCGAGTGCAGCACCACGTCCGCCCCCAGGTCTAGAGGTCGCTGCAGGTAGGGGCTAAAGAAGGTGTTATCCACGATCAGCTTCGGGCGTGTGGGGGCGTCGCCATCATATTCATCGGCGAGAACATCGGCGATGGCGGTGATGTCGGACACAGCGAGCAGCGGGTTCGTCGGAGTCTCCAACCACACCAGCTTTGTCTGCGGGGTCAGCGCGGCGCGCACTGCCTCTGCGTCGGTGGTGTCCACTACGGTGAAGTCCACGTTCCAGTCCTTGAAAGCGGTCGCAATCAGGCGGTATGTGCCACCGTAGGCGTCGTGTCCCATAATCAAGTGATCGCCGGGGCGTAGCAAAACCCGCAAAAGGTGATCAGTTGCGGCCATGCCAGAGGCATACACCCGGCCGAACTCCCCGCCCTCAAGGGCTGCGATGGTACGGGCAAGCGAGTCCACGGTTGGATTAGCTACTCGTCCGTACTCGTATCCGCCGCGCAGGTTATTCGGCGCGTTCTGGGCGAAGGTGGTGGATGCGTAGATCGGGATATTGATGGAGCCCATGAACTCGTCGGGCTCGTACCCTGCATGGATGGCATCTGTGTTGTGGGCCATGGAAACTCCTCTTCGAACTATCGCTTGTCAGTGCTTAGGTGGCGCTGCGTCTGACGATTCAGCGCGCAATGTTTCAACAAGTATAGACCAAGCAGTCTAGTTAGCGGCAATAATGGATAGATCGCAACTCACAGTCGCGATGCCCGCGCCCTTGCTAGCAACGTCCCAGTTCGCGCTGAATAGCCTCCTTTTCCGCCGGGGTGACCCACAGCTGATACTCCGCTTTTACCCGCACCTGGGTAGAGACATAAGTGCAGCGGAATCCCTTGTTTTTCGGCAGCCACGTGGCGGCATCACCAGCGCCTTTTTGCATATTGGACGGCCCGTCCACGGCCAGCAGGTTCAACGGATCATTGGCGAATTCCTCGCGCCGTTCCGGCGTGAGCTGCTGCGCTCCTTTCTGCCACGCATCGGCAAGCGCCACCACATGGTCGATCTGCACCGCCTGGCTGGTGTTCTGCCCACGGACAAAATGAATCAGCTGGCCGGTGTAGGGATCCTGCAAGTCCCCACTTTGCACCCGGCAACCCTTCGGAGCTTCCACATTGGTGAGGTCGCGGGCAAGAATATCGTTGCGCTGATCACAACCATTACGGTCGATATCCTTCCAGCGCTGGCCAAATTGGTCGCGACTATAACCCGTCTTCGGCGCACGTCCCTTCACCGCCAACGTCTCCAGAAGGTCGAGCATGTTCTGCTGGTGAAGCGACCGTTCGGGCGTGACCGGTTGCTCTGATTGTTTCGGTTCTTGTGGTTGTTGCGGTTGTTGCGGCTGCTCCGGCTCGGCTGTCACCGTTTCGGCAGGTTGTTCTATGGGAGCGTGCGAAGTTTGTGACGCTGAACTTGCACCCTCTAGAAACTCCGCTCCCTCTGCACAACTGCCTAGCCGCAGGCTCACTCCCGCAATCAGCGCCAATCCGACGCCACTCAACCTATTGCTCATGGTTCATCACGCTAGCAATCGCTCCAGACAGACCCGTTTGGTCTCCGCCTATAATTTCGAATACGCGTGCGGCCCGGCGCGAACGTAGTGGCGTCACAAAAAGAGAATACTTTTATACCTGCCCGCGCTGACCGGGCGCGGTAGCATAAACGCATCATGAAACCACTTAAGAAGATTTACCAAGCACAGATGAAAGCAGTTCCGGGCTTCGTCAACAAGATGACGAAGAAGCCGGACCGCATGCGGCGAATGATGAACCTCTGGCCACCACTGCTGTTTTCCGGCATTAAGATGACACGCGTCTCGGACGACTGGTCCTTCGCACGCATCGTGCTGAACCTGCGCTGGTGGAACGCGAACATGCACGGAGCAGCATTCGGCGGCACGCTATTTTCCATGACCGACGTGCTGTTCGGCACCCTTATCGCCCGCCGCCTTGGCACCGAATATGAGGCGTGGACGCGCACCGGCACCTTCCAATTCCTCAAGCCGGGTCGCAGCGGGGCATACATGGACGTAGAACTCAGCCGCGAACTGATCGACTGGATTATCGCCACCGTTGAAGAGGATGGTTACTGCAATGTGCCGTACACCTCGATCATCTACAACACGGATGGTTCCGTCGTTGGTATCGGCCAACAGGATCTCCACGTGCGCCCTCGCGGCGGCGGAAAGCGCGCCGAGCGCCCCAAGCAGGCTCTGCAGCCACGGGGTCTGGTGCTGGAATCGCTGGCCAACGCCGTAGTGTGGCACTGCTTCAAGGATCAGCCGGAGATACTGACTGTCCTCATGTCCGAGCAGAGGCGCATCCCCGATCCGGAGGAGCAGATGCGCCATGTCGTTAAGGTTGCGCTAGAAAAATCCACCAAGTCCCGGGAGGACTTGGTGGCTCTGGATATTCCCGAAAAATACCTGGACGCTTAGCGCCCGCCCAGGTCAGGCATGTCGCTGGTTATCCCAGCACCTTGCCGCAGTTGGGCCATGCGCCGGCACCCTGCTTGGCCAGCACCTTCTCGGCAATCTCGATCTGCTGCGCCTTCGTGGCCTGGTTAGCCGTCGGTGCGTACTTCGTTCCGCCGAAGCCAGCCCAGGTCTGTGCGTTGAACTGCAGTCCACCGTAGTAGCCGTTGCCCGTGTTGATCTTCCAATTGCCGCCGGACTCGCACTGCGCGACCTGATCCCAGGCGCTGACAGGAGCGGCTTCCGCAGCTGGAGCAGCGGCTGCAGCTGCGGCAGCCGGGGCGGCAATCAGGCCTGCGGCCATACCGATACGGGCAAAAGCGGTCTTCGCGGACTTCTTCATGTAGTCGAACACTCCTTTTTAGGGGACTTTCGTTTAGAGGCAATCTGCCACTGAGTTCGCTAACTTACGCACCCTCCCCGGGGGTACGTCAAACGAAAAAGCCCTAAATCAGCAAAAAATCTCGAATTGATAACGAATACTCAGGTACTCCTCATCAACCTGCGCTATCAACCTGCCTTTGCCCGAAACCTGGCTTTCCGCCCCTGTTCACGACGAAACCCCCGGGACATCCCGGGGGTTTGTAGTTCACTGCTCGGGGGCTTTTAGCGACGCGGCCCGTACACCGCTGCCGACTCGATGCGTGTCGGCACCACATAGGCAATGGCTGCGGTGCAGACAATGCCTGTCAGCGTGACCAACGTCCCCCAATCACCGCTGAGCAAGCCACCGGCCAACACCCACGCAATCGCAGCAACGGCGGCTAGCGCGATCACCGCCATGCCAAAGAGATGCTCGTTACCTGTGCCGGAAACTGGAATGTACAGCAGTCCGGCAAGTACGCCGATGACGCCCGCAATCACGCCAGTCAGCACGGCGGGACCCACGCCCGACGACGCTTCACCTGGGATAAAGCCCACCAGAAGATCCACGATGAACACCGCAGCAAAGGTGACCGCGGCAGCCAGCACAGCAAGGACGATGAGGTTCATCGCAACCTTCTTGCCGTCGTAACGACCGGCTAGTAGCCCCTCCCGAGGATCTTGCTGTGGTTGGTTGTAGTAGTTCGGGTTGTTGTAGTTCGGGTTACTGTAGTTCTGATTGCTATAGCCCCGGTCATAGTTCCCGCCATAGCCACCGTTGCCCTGCGTGTTGAACATGCGCGTCTGATCGTCGTTTCCTTGCGGGTAGGTCACCCGACACTCCTTTCACCGGCGATTTAGGTGGCCAATGTTACCCGAGTGACTATTGGGTAGTCACCTCCTTTATCACCGTGAAGGCTCAAAGGACTATGCACGGCCGGGGAGGCTGGGCGTCACAAAGAAAAAACGACCACACAGTAGATACAGCAAGTGCCGTAGATACTGTGTGGCCGCTATCTCGCTACGCAACAAAACCATTGCTACGAGGGCTTGGGGTTTAGTGATCGTCCCAGTGGTCGCCGTGCTGAGCGTGGCGGTGGCCGTCGTGGATGTAGTCGACGTGGTCACCGTGCGGAACGGCAACGTGACCACAGTTAGGGCCGTGCTGGTGGTCGTGCCCCTCGTGGACGTGGTGCTCGGAGGTCTCGCACTCGTCGTAGTGGCCATCGTGCTCGCGGTGCAGGTGACCATCGTGTACGTAATCAACGTGATCCTCGTGCGGAACGGCAACGTGGCCGCAGTTCGGTCCGTGCTTGTGATCGTGGTCGGCGTGGGTGGTGCAGCTCATTATGAACTCCTTTTATTTGAGGGCAACCATGGAGCCAATTCCTCTTCGCCAGGTGGGCTAGCAGGTCGCTTTGACACTTTCCATGATGCCCCTCACCTGCCATGTTGTCAATACGTTTTCATTAGAGTTTTCAAAAAGTTTTCAATAACCTGCCTGAACTGGGGCATCCCGGACGAGACTTTCACGCAGCGCCGAGCCAAACCGCTATGCCAAACGCTCAAAGACACGTGTAACTTCGTGGGTAGAGTGGCCACGTACAACATTCGGAGGGAGCAAGGCCATGGAAAACGACACCACCGACCCGCTCGACGTACTCATTGTCGGTGGCGGATTCGCAGGCACAGCAGCGGGCATAACCCTTGCCCGCGCTCGCCGCCACGTATCAATCGTGGATAGCGGCAGACCCCGCAACCGCTTCAGTGCACATGCGCACGGCATCTTGGGGCGCGATGGAGCTAACCCCATGGATCTACTAGACCAAGGTCGCAGCGAGTTCACCTCCTTCGGCGGCACCGTGATCCCCGGGGAAGTCACCGCTCTCGAACGGGTTGGCAGCACCTGGGAGGCCACATTCACACATGGCTCACGCCTCCATGCCAAACAGATTCTCGTGGCAACTGGTATCACCGACGAACTGCCGGACGTGCCGGGACTGGCCGAACTATGGGGGTCCCGGGTCTTCCACTGCCCTTACTGCCACGGCTACGAGGTTCGCGATCGAAAGCTTGCCGTCATTGGCGGCAAGAACCCTGGATTCACGGTGCACATGGTGCATCTAATGCGTAAATGGACCGACCACGTCACGTTCTTCACCAACGGTCTTTCCCTCTCGGAGGTTGACCGCGCGCTGTTCGAAAAGCGTGGTGTTGCTCTTTTGGACGCCCCCGTCTCCGGCATACAACCAAACCCAGAATCGGAATCGGGAGTATTGGTAAGCACTAGCAATGATCCAAGTTCCACGACTCCAGGTGCCACCCATGCCTTCGAGGCTTGCTTTACAGGCCCCGAGTTCCACCCCAACGATCAACTCCTCCTTGCTGCCGGGTGCGAAGCCGAAAACGGCTGGGTATTGCGGCAACCCCGCGGCCAGACCTCGGTGGCCGGACTCTGGACCGCAGGCAATGTCACCAGTTCGCCGGATCAGGTTTCACAGGCGATGGGCGCGGGTGTGGCTACTGCGATCGCGATCGATCAGTCCTTATTACACGAAGAGCTAGCACAACTTCAGGAGCAGGTAGATCAATAACGAGCAGCCAAAGCGCATCGCATTTATTCTTTTCGACGGATTCGAGTTGCTGGATGTCTTTGGCCCCGCTGAAATCTTCGCCAAGGTACCCGGCCTGGAGTTGGAATTCGCCTCCGCGGACGGAAACAACGTTGCTAGTTCTCAAGGTGTGGAGGTTGTTCCAGACACGGCTTTCAGCACCTTGACCTGCGACACCGTTGTAGTTCCTGGCGGTGAGGGCACGCGAGCTCTTGTGAAGGATTCTGCTTTCCTCACTCAGATCAATTCGATAGCGAGCTCAGCGTCTCTCATCTGTTCAGTATGTACAGGGTCCGCGATCCTGGCTGCGGCCGGTTTATTGGAAGAGTATTCCGCCACCAGCAACAAACGTGCTTTTAACTGGGCCAGCAGCTTCGGCAGAAATGTCGAGTGGAAACGATCAGCTCGCTGGATTCATGACCGTGATCGTTGGACTTCATCAGGCGTTGCGGCAGGCACAGACATGGCCATTGCATTTGTTTCTCATTACTTCGGCGCCCCTCTTGCCGAGAAGATCGCTCACGATCTAGAAATCCAAGCTCATCGCGATGCCGACCACGACCCGTTTGCAGTGTGAGATCCTACACCCGACCGCCATGCACCCATCGATAGCCCCGAGCAACACAAAACACCCCGCGGAGCCAAGATCCTTAAGATCTCAACCCAGCGGGGTGTTTATTCTGTGGGCGAAGGGGGACTTGAACCCCCACGTCCCGAAGGACACTGGCACCTGAAGCCAGCGCGTCTGCCATTCCGCCACTCGCCCGAGTGACTATGTAGGACACATGGTCTTTACACTGTCTTACCTGCTAAAGCCGCACATTCCTTTTCAGGAGCGATGCTCGCTGGCAACGAAATGAAACTCTAGCACGATGCATGCATGCTTCCAAAAAACACACTTGACCTGCGGGAAAATGCACGCACAACACTATTACCCTTATAATGGCCAACTAAATGCTCGCATTGTAGCTGTTTTCACGCAGATCCACTCCGCTTTGAACTCGCGGCAGCGGAGCAGCGACTGCACTGTACAGCCTGCTATTCCGGCGCCCCACGACCTATAGGTCGATTGGCTTCCACGCCCTGCGCCACAGGCACGAGACAGTACTGGAAAACACAAGACCACATAGGAGGACTACGGACAATGAGCCTATTTGGACGTTTCAAGAAGCTTGACAGCTCGCTTCAGCGCGGGTTGGATAACGGCTTCGCGCGCGTCTTCGGCGGAGAGGTTGTCCCGACCGAGATCGACGAGGTTCTCAAGCAATACGCCGAGGAATCCGTCATGACGGATGCACAGGGGCAGCGCCTAGCCCCAAGCCACTTCCAGGTTCTCGTCAGCACCCGCGACTACGCCAGCCTCACCGAGTCGCGTCCCCGCCTCGCAGAAGAAATGGGCGACCGCCTAAGCCGCTTCATCCGTAACCAAGGCTGGCGCACCAACGAACCAGTCAAGGTGAATCTTGCACCTCATGACGGCCTGCACTCGGGTCAAATGCGCGCAGATGCGCGTTTCGACGTCCCCCGCACCAACGACATCCCAGGAGGAAATGTCGCAATTGGGGAGGCTAATGCGACTGAGCAGGGGGGCGTCAATCCCTTCCGCAATCCAGACGGCGGCTATCAGGATTCCTACCCACAGGCTGGACCACATGAGGGGCACCCGGAGTGGCCATATTCGCAGTCTGAGGAGCGCTCTTTGGTATCGCAGGATTACGACGCCTACAACCCCAACGACAACCACTCCAACGACGCAAACGCTTCGGACGCTACGGGCGCGAACGGTGCAAGCAAGTCCCTGGGAGATCTAGTGTCCCCGGCGGGCGCCGCAGGACTCGGCGGGGCAGCCGCTGTGCACCACGCCGCACCAGATTTCGCGCGCAATCAACAGGCTGAACAGTACGAAGAAACCAGTGAGCCTGAACCGTCTAGGGAGTCTGAACAGTACGAACAGCACGAGCAGCAAGAACCACAACAGTCACAGAACCAGGGAGACAGCGCCGTGCACTACGGACAGAACCAACACAACCAGCAGGCAGGCGACAGCTTTGAGCGTCCAGCCAGCTACCCGGGCACTGAAGTTATCGTGCAAAGCACCCCCGCTCCGGTACGCGGCGGCGTAGGCGCGGACGGCAACGAGCGGGAGCTCAAGGTCACCCTCACTCTGCATGATGGTTCCGACCGCACCTATGAACTACGCAAGGGCAGCAACATCATCGGACGCGGAAACGGCGTGGATCTTCGCATCCCCGATACGGGCGTCTCCCGTCAGCACGCAGACATCACCTGGGATGGGTACGACGCTGTGCTGACGGATCTGCAGTCCACCAACGGCACCTCCGTCAACGGCACTCCGATTGAAAATTGGCTGCTGGCAAGCGGTGACGTTATCTCGCTTGGTCACTCCGAGATCGGCGTCGAGTTCCACTAAAATTCCGCGTTTTTAGGAGCCATTTTCTTTCTCGTCTACTCCTCAGGGGTCATCTAAACTAGGCTATTCACATACACATGTGCCCTTGTCGGACATGTGAGTCCTGGGCCCCTACCTTGTTGAGGAGTTGAAACCGTGCAGACCACACTGCTTTTGCTGGTCAAGATTGGCCTGTTGCTTTTGTTGTGGTTCTTCATCTGGATGACTGTTCGCTCCCTCAAAAAGGATGCAGACCGCACCTCCGGGTTAGCCCCTGCCGGCGGGGCACCTATCGTCGCGGGTTACAACGCTCCGATGAACGAGCCATCATCATCCGGTCACTCCTTTCGGCGTCACAAGTCGCCCACCTCTTTGGAGCTCACTTCCGGCCCACTGGCTGGCACCACGCTCAACCTAAAGGGCTACCAGGACGTTTCGATCGGCCGTTCCCAGTCGTGCACATTGGTTTTGGAGGATGACTTCGCCTCCGGTTCCCATGCCCGGCTGCTCCGCCGGGGCTCGGATTGGTACGTCGAAGACCTCGATTCCCGCAACGGAACCTGGATTGGCAATGAACGCCTAGACCAGCCCGTTAAACTCTCCGCCGGTATGGAAATCCGCATCGGCCAGACCCACGTGAGGATGGACGCATGACCGAGGGCAAGGCCAGGGCTACCGATCGCACTCTAAACTTTGCCGCGTGCTCCGACCGCGGCCTCGTTCGCGGCAATAATGAGGACTCCGCCTATGCGGGCCCACACCTGCTCGCGCTCGCCGACGGCATGGGCGGCCACGCGGCCGGCGAGGTTGCTTCTCAGTTCCTCATTAATGCTCTCAGCCCCCTGGACTCCCCGCTTATCGACGAGTCTGACAACCGTGACCAGCTAGAGAACCTGCTGGCTACTGCCGTCGACGAAGGCAACCAGGACATCGAATCGCACGTAGATGAGCACCCGAACCTGGACGGAATGGGCTGCACCCTGACCTCCATGCTCTTTTGCGAGGATGAAGTTGCCATCTGCCATATCGGCGATTCTCGCGGCTACCGTCTGCGCGATGGTGAGCTTCGCCAGGTGACGAAGGACGACACTTTCGTTCAGTCTCTCGTCGACGAAGGCAAGCTCGCGCCGGAGGACGTCAGCAGTCACCCGCAGCGCTCCCTCATCCTCAAGGCTCTCACTGGACGCCCCGTCGAGCCCACTCTGTGGCGCGAAAAGACACAAATCGGCGATCGCTTCATGCTCTGCTCCGACGGTCTATCCGACCCGGTAAGCCCCGAGACGATCCGCGAAGTCCTCTCCCGTGGCACCCCGGAAAAGGCCGCCCGCAAACTCGTCGAAATGGCACTGCGCGGTGGCGGACCTGACAACGTCACGGTTGTTGTCGCTGATGTTGTTGAGTTTGACGCCCAGTCCAACTCGCCGACCGATCCAGAACTCACTCTGCCATCTCGCCCGGTACTAGCAGGAGCTATCGCGGGCGAAGAAGCAGAAATGCCACGTCCGGATTCTTCAGCAGCTCGCGCCGCGGCAATTCAAGGGCTTTTGACCACGCCAGCGGCGTCACCAAAAAAGGACGCAACAGAAGAAGAGCCTGAACCTGCGACGGCTACACCAGCAGGCAAACGGACTCATCAGAGTCACGGCGAGGACGACGGCGAAGGTGTAGAACCCACCGGCAAAGCAAAAACCAAAAAGCCGAAGAAGTCCCGGCGCGGCCTGTGGGTAACGCTCGCAATTGTGTTGGTGGTCATCGCAGCCGCAGGTGCGGTGGGGTATGTGACGTACCAGCGCATCAAGGACACGTACTACGTGGCCGAGGAAAACTCACAGCTCAAGTTGATGAACGGTACGGATAGTTCCGTCTTAGGGATCAAACTGAACTCCGTGCACCAAGACATCTGCCTGGACGACAATGGCAAGGCGACCTTCGTCGAGCCCGGTGCAGGCGGCGATTGCCACCTGTTTAAGACTTCCGATCTGACCCCGGCTGCTCAGGGTGCGCTGGCGGATCTGCCGGAGGACTCTTATGACAAAGTCTCCGGCCAGATCACTCGCCTGGCGGAACAAACACTGCCAGTGTGTGTAACGCGCGTGCCGTCTGACAAGCAAACCGACAAGGAAGCTGACAAGAAGGACGATAAGAAGAAGTCCGAGGACAACCAAAAGGACAACAACTCGAAATCTGAGAAACCCACCGAAGCGCCGGAAGACCTCACCACCCCCGGAGTTTCCTGCCGCGAGGTGAACTAACCTATGAAGCTTTTTAGCCGACGTACAGAGGCCGGGCTTTTGCTTCTGGCCGCAATCATTTTGCTGCTCGCCATCGTGGCGCTGGAGATCTCACAGGGCAATGAAATTAGTTCCGAGGTGTTTTACCTCGTCGGCGGATTTTTTGCCACTTTCCTGGTCGCCCACCTCGTGGTGTGTTGGATGGCTCCAGAGGCCGACCAGATCATGCTTCCCATCGCGGCACTCCTCAACGGCATTGGTCTGGTTGTGATTTACCGGCTGGATTTGGGCTCAGGTCTTAGCCTGGCGAAATCCCAAATCATGTGGACCGCCATCGGCGTGGTGCTTTTCTGCCTGGTCATCAGCTTTTTAAGGGATCATCGATCCTTGCAGAACTATTCGTACCTGCTGGGTCTTGCTGGTCTGATTTTGATTGCGCTGCCGATCGTTTGGCCCACGTCGTTGAATGCTGATGCAAACGTGTGGATCAGCATCGGCCCGTTCTCCATTCAGCCGGGCGAGTTCGCAAAGATCATGCTGCTGCTGTTCTTTGCCACTCTGCTGGTGAATAAGCGCCGCCTCTTCACGGTGGCTGGAAAGTCCTTCCTGGGACTGCAGTTTCCTCGCTTGCGTGACTTGGGGCCGCTGTTTTTAGTGTGGGGCATTGCGCTGATGATCATGGCAGCGCAAAACGACTTTGGGCCCGCGCTGCTGCTATTCGGCACTGTGCTGGGCATGTTGTACATGGCGACAGGCCGCGCCTCCTGGCTGGTGCTGGGTCTGGGGCTAGCTTTCATCGGCGCATTCGGCGTGTACCAGATCTCGGCGAAGATCCAGGATCGCGTCTCTAACTTCGTCGATCCGTTGGCGAACTACGACGGCAACGGCTTCCAGCTTTCCCAAGCACTATTTGGCATGTCTTTCGGCGGTGTGACCGGCCGCGGGCTCGGCGAGGGCTACCCGAACAACATCCCGGTCGCGCACTCGGACTTCATCCTGGCTGCCATCGGCGAAGAACTGGGGCTTATCGGTCTGGCTGCTGTGTTGTTGGCCTACATCGTGTTCGTCTCCCGTGGTTTTAATACTGCAATGCGTGCCCGCGATTCCTACGGCAAGCTCGTTGCCGCCGGTTTGTCGCTGACCATCGCCATCCAGATTTTCGTTGTCACCGGCGGCATTTCGCGACTTCTGCCTATGACTGGCCTGACAACACCGTTCCTGTCGCACGGTGGTTCGTCACTGTTGGCGAACTACATACTGTTGGCGATTATTCTGCGCATCTCGCATGACGCCCGCACACCACTGGCCATCAAGGAAGGAGAGGAAGCATGAATCGCTCCATCCGCGCGGTAGCCATCTTTAGCTTCATCCTGGTGATGGCCCTGATCGCAAACCTGACTTATATCCAGGCTTTCCAACAAAAGTCGCTGGCACAGAATCCGCTGAATTCGCGTCAATTCCTTGAGGCTAAGTCAAAGGAGCGCGGCAGCATCATCGCCGGTGACCAGGTGCTGGCTAAGTCCGTGAAGGACTCCGAAGACTTTTATGATCGCGAATACCCTTACATGTCCGCGAAGTACGGCTCCGTGATCGGCTACCTGTCGGATCAATACGGCGCTTCCGGTATTGAGTCCTCCCAAAACTCAATCCTGACCGGCGAGGACGACTCGCTATTCGCGACCCGCACGTGGGACATGCTGACGGGCAAGGAACTCGGCGGGGCGAATGTCGAACTGACACTGAACCCGAAAGTGCAGGAAGTTGCCTACGACCAGCTGGCTAACAAGGGCTATTCGGGTTCCGTGGTGGCACTTCGCCCATCGACGGGCGAGGTGTTGGCAATGGCCAGCACCCCGTCAACCGACCCGGCTAAGCTTGTCGGCCCGCCTGCTGAAGAAACGAAGGCTAACTTCGAAAACTACGCCAACGATGAGAACGCTCCCCTGTTGAACCGCTCCACTCAGCAGATCCAGCCGCCGGGCTCGACCTTCAAGGTCATCACCACCGCTGCGGCTCTGGAGGAGGGCGACACTCCGGACACAACCGTCACCGCCGCTCCCCAGATCACGCTGCCCGATACGGCCACAACATTGGAGAACTACGGTGGCGCCGCATGTGGCGGAGGAGGCCAAACCACCCTCCGCGAAGCATTCAAGCGCTCGTGTAACACCGCCTTTGTGGATATTTCCACCCGCCACGGAGCGGACAAGTTCAAGGACATTGCCGGCAAGTTCGGTATCGGCGAAAAAGACGACTACCTGGGTATGCCCGTTGAACCCTCCCGGCTGGGCGACATCCCGGATGGCGCAGCACTGGGTCAGTCCTCCATCGGTCAGCGTGATGTGGCTCTGACTCCGCTGCAGAACGCGGTGATTGCCGCCACCATCGCCAACGGCGGGGTGCGCATGAAGCCGTACCTCGTTAGCAAAATCACGGGCCGCGATTTGTCCACGCTGCGGACCACCAAGCCGCAGAAGGCTGGCCGTGCGATACCGGAAAAGACAGCAGATACCTTGAAGGAACTCATGGTGGATGCTGAAAACTGGGCCGGCGGGGACGCCACCATCGCGTCGAAGACCGGTACGGCCGAACACGGCGAGGATTCCCGCAACTCGAACCCCCACGCTTGGTACATTGCTTTTTCCACTTCCGCCGATGTCGCCGTCGCCGTTCTAGTGGAAAATGGTGGTGACCGTGGCCGTGCCGCCACCGGCGGTTCACTTGCCGGCCCCATTGGGCGTGCCGTGATCCACGCAGCTGAAAAGGAGCAGCAGTAGCCATGAGCGATTCCCGTCAACCCGACCGCACCGAGATCGAGCGCACGCAACGACTACTGGGCGAACGCTACGAGTTGCAGTGGATCATTGGCCGCGGAGGCATGTCTACGGTGTGGCTGGCTCACGATACGGAAAAACTACGCGACGTCGCCGTTAAGATCCTCAAACCTGAGTACACGGAAAACGAAGAATTCCGTGCTCGTTTCCGCAATGAGGCCTCCGCCGCTCAGCATCTCTCCAGCCCCAATGTCGTCAATACTTATGACTCCGGTGAGGTCGAGGCTCCAGACAACGGGACGGTGTTCTGCTACATCATCATGGAGTACATCCGTGGCGAGTCCCTTGCCGATGTACTGTCGCGCGAAGCCTCGCTGCCTCAGAATCTGGCGCTTGACGTATTGACGCAAACCGCCGCGGGTCTTAAGGCAATCCATGATGCCGGCCTAGTGCACCGCGACATCAAGCCAGGCAATCTGCTGATCACCTCCGACGGTTTCGTCAAGATCACTGACTTTGGCATCGCCAAGGCAGCTGCCGCCGTACCGCTCACGCGCACAGGCATGGTGGTCGGTACAGCCCAGTACGTTTCCCCCGAACAGGCCCAGGGCGATCAGGTCGGCCCTGCCAGTGACGTATATTCCCTCGGTGTTGTGGGATTCGAAATGCTGGCGGGCTACCGCCCATTCTCTGGCGATTCCACGGTGTCAGTGGCGATCAAGCATATTTCGGAGACTCCCCCGGAACTGCCGGATACGATCGACCCCAACCTCCGAGAACTCATCAGGGTATGCCTGCGCAAGAATCCACGCACGCGCTACGCAGACGGTGCAGAGCTAGCCGCCGCGACTGTGCTGGTTTCAGAAGGTAAGCAACCCCCGTCTCCTCATAACGTGCCGAACGTCAGCACTGATCCGCATCCGCTCACCGAGCAATTGGGAGATGTGGCCACCGGCCCGGGCACCCGAGTGCCGTCGGTACCGAACTCCAACTACCCGAGTTCCTCGTACCAACCGGCCTACCAGAGTGAACCCGGACCGGCCGTGGGCACCGGCAATGCCGCGATGGCACGTGGAGCGAAGGATTCGCAGGGGGCGTCACGAAAAAAGAACCACATTATTGTGGTTATTCTGGCGCTCGTCAGCATCGTTGCGCTGGCGCTGGCAACATTCCTCCTCACTCGTGGCAATGACGATGCCGCACCGAACCCCGAGACTATGACCGTGACCAACGAGGTGACGACCGAGCCGACTGGTGAGGAACAGCCGACGAGCCAGGGCGGTGGAAGCGTACCCGCCGAAACGGATAGCCCAGCTCCGACGGACACGACCAATGATCGCGATGACCGGACGACCGAGTCCACGCGAGAGGAGACCGAAAGCTCCAGAGAGAGTAGCCCGTTGTTCCCGTCGCTCCCACACTTCCCTAACGGTGGCGGGCGTGGCAACAATAACGGCAACGGAAATGGCAATGGCAACGGTGACGGCAACAACGGCGGAGATGCTGACGGGGCGGCCGAGCCTACCGCCGCACCAAACCCGCAAAACTCTCCCAACCGCCCAAATAGCCCAAACACGAACGACAACGCGACCTCAGCAGATAACAACCTGCCGAGCGAGTTCCTTAGCATGACAAACAATGCCGAGAACCAGCCAGTCTTGTAGAAAATGGGCTCTGGAAAAGAACTGGATTAAGTCCACACCGACAGCGCCCATGAGTAAGCAACTATGTCCGCACAACAAATTCGACTATTATTCGTCAATCAAAGTGACAAAAAACGTATTCTGGGTTCAGTTGGCAACTCCACAAAGTATCCGGGCTAGCACTCCGGCTAGCGTCCCAACGAGCTAGGCCCAACAAGAGCGTAGCGAGAGTTAAGTCGCACACGACCCATACGACGAGGCAGACAAAGGAGCAACGGCGTGGACCGAAACGGCACAACCTTGGGTGGCCGATACCGCCTAGGTGCCACCATCGGCACGGGTGGCATGTCTGACGTCTACGCCGCTACCGACGAACTCCTGGGCCGTGATGTTGCGGTGAAGATGATGCGCCCCGACTTGGCGCGCGACACAACCTTCCTGGAGCGCTTCCGCCGCGAAGCACAGAACGCCGCAAAGTTGAACCACCCCGCCATCGTCGCGGTGTACGACACGGGTCAGACTCCCGACGAGGACGGCGCAGTGCCGTATATCGTCATGGAGCGCGTCCACGGCGAGACGCTGCGCGACATCATTCAAGACTCAGGCAAGATGAGTCTCACCGAAGCCGCATCTGTGATGTCGCAGGTGTGCTCCGCGCTGTACTTTTCCCACGAAGCGGGCATTATTCACCGTGACATTAAACCCGCCAATGTGATGATCACGAATACCGGCGCAGTGAAGGTCATGGACTTTGGCATTGCACGAGCGCTGAGCGACAGTTCCTCGGCGATGACGCAGACCGCTGCCGTCATTGGCACTGCCCAGTATCTTTCCCCCGAGCAGGCGCGAGGCCAGTCCGCCGACGCGCGCTCCGACATCTACGCCGCGGGCTGTGTCTTCTACGAGCTGGCCACCGGCAAAGCACCGTTCCACGGTGAGTCTCCGCTTTCCGTTGCCTTCCAGCACGTACAGGAGAACCCGGAACCACCGTCCAAGGTTCCTGGTATGCACCTTTCCAAGCGTGAGGCGTTGAGCTTGGACTCCATCGCCCTTACCGCTATGGCGAAGTCTCCTGCGGATCGCTACGACGATGCGCAGGAGATGTCGACGGATCTCAAGCGCCTTTCTGAGGATCAATTGCCGCTCGTCGCTCAGGCTTATGCCAATGACGCCGACTCGGCCGGCACGGGATTCCACCATGCAGGCTCCCGCGGTGCGGGTGCTGCGGGACTAGCCGCCGGTGCCGCCGCGGGAGCTGCCGGCGCCCACGCGGCGCGTGGCAATGGATCCGGTGGCAACTGGGACGAAGATCCCCAGACCACTGTGCTGCCTGCCAATGGCGGAGCGGTAGCTGCTGGGCATTACGAGCAGTCTGCCCACAGCGATGACTACAGCAGCGACTATAGCGACGGGTACGACAGCGAGTACCAGGACGACTACGACGATGGCTATGCCGGTGGCTATAACGACGATTACGACGACCAGTACGACGGTGAATACTACGAGGAAAAGCCCAAGCGCCGCTGGTGGGCGCCCATTGCTTGGGTTGCGGGTATCGCTGCTCTGATTGCCGGTGGTTACTTCGCCTACCAATCGATCTCCGCTGACGACGGAAACGATAAGCCCGTCGAGGTCGAGCAGGTGAAGATTCCTAACGTTGCCAACAAGGATCGCGCCGAAGCGCAGAAGCTGCTAGAGGACGCAGGCTTCCAGGTGACTGTCGAGGAAACGACGCACGACAAGATCGCCCGCGGCAAAGCTATCAGCACCGACCCGGCGGCGGGAACGTCGATCGAACGGGGCACCGAGATTAAACTGCTGGTTTCCAACGGCCGTGAGATTACCGATGTGCCGGATCTGACGGGTAAGACCACCGAGGAAGCGCAGAAGCTCCTGAAGCAGGCGAAGCTGGCGCTGAACACGGAGGTCAAGGAAGAGGCGAGCGAGGATGTGCCGAAGGGCAAGATCATCACGCAGACTCCGCCGCAAGGTTCGCAGGTATCCGTTGGCACCAAGGTAGCGATTACCGTCTCGACTGGCCCGGAGGATATTCGAGTGCCGGTAGTAACCGGCCAGCAGATAGAGGATGCAAAGGAGAACCTGGAATCCTCCGGATTCAAGGTGATCGTCGAACAGGTGGATTCGGTCGAGCCGAAGGGTCAGGTGCTCTCCGCGACGAACGAGGGAGAGAAGCTGCCCAAGGGCAGCGAGGTCACACTAGAGGTATCCCTGGGCAACCAGTTCGAGATGCCTTCCCTGCAAGGTAAAAAGTACGGCGATGTATTCCGCGCACTGCAGGCCGCCGGTTGGCGCGGCACCCCGGAGCAGCTGCACCGAGAGAATAAGAACACTCCGGATCTGGCGCGTGTTGATGAGGTCGCGCAGCAATCAATCCACAGTGGTGAGGTCATCAAGCGTGACGCAGACATCACCGTCACGGTGTATGTCTTTAACCTTCTGCCCTAGCGCTACAGCATTGACGCTTCGGCGCTGATAGCGCCAGTTACTTCTAGCTGCTCCTGAACCAGTCGGTTAACTAGTTCAGCCGGTATCACATCGGCTTCCGCACCCGGCCCACGTCGCCCTGCCTCGTTCAACCAATTGGCGAGCATCAGGTGGCCGTATTGCGTCATCACGGACTCGGGGTGGAATTGCACAGAATGGATTGGCAGCTTCCGGTGTCGCATCGCCATGATCATCCCGGAATCGGAAGTGGCCGTGACCTGTAGTTCTTCCGGTACCGTCGCGGGATCGACTGTCAGGGAGTGGTAACGAGTCACGCGGAACGGGCTCGGCACCCCGGCCAGTACACCGGTGCCGTCGTGGGTGACCGGGGAGGTCTTGCCATGGAAGAACTCATCTGCACGCACCACTTCTGCGCCGAAGTGCATACCGATCGCCTGGTGTCCAAGGCAGACGCCAAGCAGCGGAATCTGCTTTTCAACGGCGATCTTCAGCACATCCAACATGCGCCCCGCGGTGCTCGGCTCGCCTGGGCCAGGAGAGAGCAGGATCGCATCAAACTCCTGCAACATCGCAGCCAGGCCATCGGCATTGGTCTCGTTATCGGCTCCTGCGTCCGCAAGTTCGGGGGCGTCATTGCGCAGAACTACACAGTCGTTTCCGCTAAACCCCAGCTGTCCGATGTATTGCACGAGGTTGTATACGAAACTGTCGTAGTTATCGATCACGAGAATGCGCATAACAAAGAGTCTAGCGTGCAGCGTGCATAGCATTGCCGGGGTGTGCTGCTAATATCGTTGGGTACATATTTTGCCCATGGGCGCTCGGTACCTCGCCTACCGTCCGCTTCGCAGTCAATCCCTTTGAGGTTTTTGAACAATGCCAAAGTCCAAGGTTAATTCCGCGGAGGAGAACTACTCCAGTTCCTCCTCCGCGGATCGTCGCACGCCCGTGAAGCTGAACTCCAGCGGTACTCCGCGTTGGTACATTGTGCTGATGCTCGGGCTGATGATTCTGGGTCTGGCCTGGCTGGTTGTTAATTACATTGCTGGCCCGCAGATCCCGTTCATGGCTGAGCTCAACGCATGGAACTACCTGATCGGCTTCGCCCTGTTGATCGTCGGTCTGTTAATGACTATGGGATGGAAGTAGCTAGCTCTAGTAGTGCCACCCCAGGCCGGTCCATATCGTAAAGGCCAAAATGACCGTCGCGGCTGTTGCTGCGATGGTCTTTCTTTTTGTGGACGCCCTTTCGCCCCCGTTGCTATCCGCTCCAGTGGCACTGGTGGCAAGTGCAATGATGGTGCCTCCAGCGAGCCCACCGATATGCCCCCACACCGAAACATTGGTGAGCATAAAGGAGTATCCGAGGTTCACCAGGAGTAAGGTGATGGGACCGCGTAGGTCGCGTTGTTCAACCCGGGATAGTGAAATAAGCATGGCAAAAAGCCCATAACCTACGGTAGAGGCTCCGCCGACAGGAACTTCCGGCTGGAAGTACATGCAGGCCAAGGCTCCACCGGCAGCGCTGGCGACGATGAGGCTAAGCATGACAACCGCCCCATAGGACCGTTCGACCTCGCGGCCGATCAGGAAAATCAGCAGCATGTTGAAACCCAGGTGTACTGGACTCAAGTGCACTAAAGCGGCCGTGAGGATTCGCCACCATTCACCGTAGAGGGTGACATTGGTGGCGTTGAAGATCATCTTCAGTCCGAGATTCTCGGCTCCGGAACCTAGTGTCGAGCGTCCTTCGAGGGGGCTGACAATGTTGCCGGATTGAAAAACCGTCACCACGAAAACAAGGCAGCAGGCTGCGATGAAGACGTTGGTGACGGAATACCGCCGATAGGGCCGGCGGATAGTGACTTCTTGGACGGGCAAGAAGTTTTTACTCCTGGATCTCTACCGACTCAATGACGACATCGTCGTTCGGGCGATCCATACGATCGGTGGCCACGCGGGAAATCTTGGCCACGACCTTCTGGGACTCCTTGTCTGTAACCTCACCGAAGATGGTGTGGCGGTTGTTCAGGTGCGGGGTGGCCGTCACCGTGATGAAGAACTGGGAGCCGTTGGTGCCAGGGCCAGCGTTAGCCATAGCCAGCAGGAACGGGCGGTCGAACTGCAGCTCCGGGTGGAACTCGTCGCCGAACTGGTAGCCAGGGCCGCCACGACCGGTGCCCTTCGGGTCGCCACCCTGGATCATGAAGCCGTCGATGATGCGGTGGAAAATCGCACCGTCGTAGAACGGACCTTCATTGGTACCGGAAGCGTTCGCCTCGGAATACTCCTTCGTGCCCCGAGCCAGGCCGATGAAGTTAGCCACGGTCTCCGGAGCGTGGTTTCCGAACAGTTCGATGGCGATATCGCCGTGGTTGGTGTGCAGAATTGCGGTTGCAGTCTTGTTACTCACAGTGAGCCATTGTACGGGAAATTGACGATTGCCTACATCCGCCCTGGCCTATACGCACAATAAGGCGTAATGCCCATCCTTTGTGGGGAATTTTCTTTAGGATGGGTAAAAGTACGAACAAAATTAGTCATTCAAATAGATCTTCAAGGAGCATCCCGCACGATGAACCCCACCACGCTAAGGCTGGCGCTACGTGGCGCCAAGCAGGGTCGCACCATGTTGAAAAATCGCCAGGAGTTTAAGCGTCGCCAGGAGTTTGACGCTCTGCAGCAGCTTCGCGACAACCTCGCCGCTGAGGAGCGGGAAGGCATTATCGCTGGCTCTCCTGCCCACGTAAAGGCTGTGGCGGAGCTTATGCGCAACGAAGAGGGCGCAGCGGCAGCTTTGGAGAAGGCTCGCGCGGCGGCAGCAGCTCGCAGGCACCACCAGGTACATGTCTCTGATGAGCACACCACTGCGGATGTTGATGACATGGCTTCTACCGGTTTCCAGAACAACACCGCTGAGTCCACCGACAAGGCTGCCAACAAGGCAGCGAAAACTGCAGATAAAGCAGCTAAGAAGGCAGAGAAGGCTCGCGCCAAGGCAGCGAAGTCTGTGGCGTCACTAAAGAAGAAGGGCGAGAACGTGAACAGCATTGACCTGGCCGACAAGCTCGGCGTAGATGCAGAGAAGCTGCGCAAGAAGATCGATAAGCGCACCCAGAAGCTGCGCGATCGCTTCGACGTGGCGCAGGTAAAGGCCGAAAAGAAGGCGAAGAAGCAGGCTGACAAGCGCGAGCAGAAGATCGCTCAGCTCACCGCAGCGCTGAAGGACAATGCTCAGGATCTCCAGGCTCGTAGCCAGGAGGTCACCAGTAGCCTGCGCGACAACGTGGAAGCCCGCACCGAGGATCTGACGAAGAGCGCCAAGAAGAACCAGAAGAAGCTGACGAAGAAGCTCGAGGCAACCAAGAAGCAGGCTGCCAAGCGCGCGAAGAAGCAGGCAAAGGGCGCGAACAAGGATGCGCGCAAGCGTGCTGCGAAGCTGGATGAGAAGGTATCTCGCGCCACCAGCAAGGCTCAGAACAAGGCGCTGGCCAAGGCTGAGAAGAAGGGCCTGAAGAAGCAGGAAAAGAAGGGCGGCGTGTTCGGTAAGTTCCTGCTGCTCGCCGTGCTCATTGCTGCTGGGGCGGCAGTGGTGAACTTCCTGCGCAAGAGCGAGAATGCTCCGCAGAACTCCCCGAAGGTTCAGGATTTCGCTGACAAGGCCACTGGTGCTGCCGAGAAGGCCAAGGCCAAGGCTGCCGATGTGAAGAACGATGTAAAGGACAAGGCCGAGGATAAGGCTGAGAACCAGAAGACCTCCAGCGCTCCGGCTGCTCCGGAAGCACCAGCTCCAGCCGCTCCGGCTGCAGGCGCTCCCGGACCGGGCGTTGCTGTTCCGGGTGCTCCGGCTGCTCCGCACGCAGGTAGCGGCCAGGGTGCCGCCGAAACCACCGACGCTGAGGACGCCGCCGAGGCCGACTTCCCACTGGCCGAGGGCCCGGGTGAAGATCCGGACGAGGGTGGCAAGCACCGCCTCTAATCCATACCCCCAGGCCGCGCGCTGAACCCGGCGCGCGATAATGGCGTACATGACCCCGCGCCGCCTCACATTCCGCACGATCCCCCTGCAGCCGACAGGCTCTGGGGAAGGCACCGGATGTGTCGCGTCGCGGGTCTTTTTGTCTTTGTTTAATGACGCCCCCACCGCGGCCTGGCTCGATTCCTCCGGCAATGGCGGAAACATCAGTGTGCTGGCAAACAACGCTGGCCCGCTCGCGGACACTTGGTTGCCCCAGGTAGATAGCTCGAAGGCGTTCTTCTCCCAACTTCGGCAGAGTCTTTCCGCACGGGTGGAAGTGCCCGACAATTGGCCCTGCGACTTTGCACTTGGCTGGGTGGGCGCGCTGGGCTACGGGGTGGAGGACATCGCTCGCTCCTACGAAGATCACCCGGACGCAGCCCTGCTTTACGCCGACCGAGCCGTGGTGATTGACCATGCGGCTGCTGTGGCCTACGCGATGGCGATACTGCCGGACGCGAACAACGAGCAGGACGCACACGCCCAGCAGCTGGCATGGCTCGATGCAACCGTGGCAGAGGTGCAACGCATCGCTCGTGTACCGTTTTCCACCGAAGATTTCGCGCACTCCACCCCGGCACCTCGCACTGCCATTTTTCACTTCGACCAGTCCAAACAGCAGTACCTAGACAGTATTCAACGCTGCCTGGATTACATCGCTGCAGGCGATAGCTACGAGGTTTGTCTTACTAACACCGCCCGGGGGCCGGCGCTACGCGATCTGCCAGAGTTTCGCTCCGCCACCACTCCCGTCCCTTCCCCATCGGCTGTGTCGTCTGCGTCGTGTGAGTCGGCTGAGCTCTGCGCCTACCTGCGGCTCCGCGAAGTTAGCCCTGTGCCCTATGGGGCGTTTCTGCGCTTCCACCGTCCCGGTCAGGCGCCCTTGCATATTCTCAGCGCCTCCCCGGAAAGATTCCTGAAAATCTCGCCCAGCGGTGAGGTCTCGGCCAAGCCAATTAAAGGCACCCGACCCCGCGTGGAAGATGCGGTGGCGGATGCGAAGGGGCGTCATGAATTACAGAGCAACCCGAAGGATCGTGCGGAGAATCTGATGATCGTCGACCTGCTGCGCAATGATCTCGGGAGGGTTTGTGAACCGGGCAGCGTTCAGGTGCCGATAATATTTTCGGTGGAGAGTTTTTCGCATGTCCACCAGCTAGTTAGCACCATCACGGGACAACTGCGCACGGGACTGGAGGCCGTCGACGTGATCGAGGCCAGCTTCCCTGGTGGATCCATGACGGGAGCGCCGAAAATCCGCACGATGCAGATCATTGAAGAGCTTGAGCCACGACCGCGCGGACTGTACTCCGGCGCAATTGGCTGGATCTCGCCAAACACCGCAGCGGAGATGAACATTACGATCCGAACTCTCGTCGACGATGGCAGGGAGTGCTCGTTCGGGGTGGGCGGGGCGATAGTCGCGGACTCCGACCCGTTGGCAGAACACGAGGAAACGCTGGTGAAAGCCGCGGCGCTGCTCGAAGCGCTCGGTGGTCAGATTGTGTGATGTCTAACCCTGCTCCCCTGCCGGGTTCCCGGAATATAGTGGATTTATGGAACTTATTCGTCTGATCCTCAACATCATCTGGTTTATCACTGCTGGACTGTGGCTCGCACTTCTCTATGTTCTCTTCGGCCTCCTGGCTTGTCTGCTCATCGTCACGTTCCCCTTTGGCGTGGCAAGCTTCCGCCTCGCCAGCTTTGTGATCTGGCCGTTTGGCCGCGAAGCTGTGGAAACCGATATGCCGACCGGCCTGGCAGCTTTCGGCAACATCGTTTGGTTTATTGTTGCGGGCGTGTGGCTGGCAGTCGGGCACATTGCCACCGCCGCCGCCCAAGCCGTCACCATTATTGGCCTCCCGCTGGCTTGGGCAAACCTGAAGCTCATCCCTGTGACGTGCTTCCCCTATGGCAAGCGGATCGTCAACTCTCGCGACGAGCAGATGCGCCTTCTTAGCCTGAGCCGCCGGTGAGTTAACCTGATAGAAAGCTATAGATTCGCGCACCGGAGCCCTTGCTGGGGTGGGTGTGGTTGAAACAGGTAGGCGTCACCAAGAAAAGGGGTGAATCCGCGCGTGCGAGCAGGCGAACAACACATCGATACCGCCGCGTGGATGCAGGCTATCTTCAACCGCAGCGAACAGGCGGATACGCGCCGCGAACGGACTAAACAGGCGCTGCTGCGCGCCGGAATAGAGCTGATTGCGGAAGAGCGGACGGATCTTTCCATCCTGGCGATTACCCAAAAGGCCGGGGTGTCTAACGGCAGTTTCTACAATGCGTTCAAAGACCGCACGCAGTTCTTCGACGAAGTCGCCGAATATGCAGTGAACCACTTGGTGATCATTTTTGAAATGGCCACGGATCAGGACCTTGATTCCATCGATGCGGCGGCCACGAACATCCGCATCCTGGCTTATGCACACCGCCTCGTGCCCACGTTGTCGAAGACGATTGTGCGGCGTTCCCCCGACTTCTACACCATGCCAAATGAGCTGGTCAGATTACTACGCGAGCGTATCAGCGCAGGCGTGGAAGATGGATCGTTCCACGTCGCAAGCACCGAAACAGCAGCAGCGATCCTCTTTGGAGCTTCCGCGATGCTGGGCCAGCGCCTGCATCAGGATCCGACGTTGAATAGCAGAACAGCTGGGGATGATCTTGCGCTCGATCTGCTGCGAATGCTGGGTGTTTCGGAGGAACGTGCGCGGCAAGCCATTGCGCGCCCCATCGACGATTACCTCACCCCGCCGCAGTAATCCCTACCCGCCACAGTCGGCAGCCTAGTCCTCGCGCGCTACTCCGAAACCAAAGCGATCGAGGAAGCGGTCTTCTTCCCGGCGCGTATCCCGTGAATGCTTTGTAATCCAATCGGTGATGCGCTTTTGCAGCGCAGGATCGAGCGGCACCCGCACCAGATCGGGGCCGAGGATGCGCTCCCACGTAGGCACCATGATGCCACGGTAATTATGGCCGTGACCTTCTGGAGCCTGCTTGGAGTTCAGCATGTCCATCGCTACCTGCCAGCCGGTAGTGAACGGAATCCAACGCAGCTTATCCACCACGTCACTGTGCTGGGTGGCTGGCGCCGGGACTCCCCTGGCACCCGGTTCGCGCAGCCAATCCGGTTCCCGCCAAAACAACTCCGGACCCCACCAGACAATCGCATCGGAGGCGTGCTGCACTACCGCGACCCGTGGGTGTTGCCACTTCTCGACGTATTCTTGTCCGCGCCAATCATGGTCTAGATGGTCGGAATGGCTGAGGAAACGCACGTGACGCCCCCCGTCATAGAGCGGCAGTCGCTCCGGCGAACCCTCACCACGGCACTCCGTGATCTCGCGGATCATCTTGGTAAACCGTGGAGCTCCGGAAAGCACTGCCCCATCCACCTTGGCCAACATGTCCTCCAGCCCGTCAAAAGCTGCCGCCGTGCCATACGCTCCCAGGGATTCGCCCGTCACGAACACCTTCGGCGCATTTGGCATGCCGTCCAGCAACTCAAACACGGCGTCAATAAGCAACTTCGCGGCGCGCACCGGCGTATCGCGATCGAGCGCATAAGCGACGGGTGACTGCACGTAGGAATACTGCATAGTCACATTGGCGCAGTTTCCGCCTGTGAGGAACTCCACGGTATCCAATTGCCAGTCCGGTACCCATCCCGTGCCGGTAGAGGTGTGGATGATGATGGCGGAACGGTGCAGCGCCCCGGTGCGCAGCAACTCCCGTTTTACTAGGTCAACGATGCCTTCGAGCGTGCGTCCCGGAGCCAAGCCACCGTAGATTCGGATCGGCTCATGCACGTCGGTACAACCTGTGACCTCTGTAATGTCGCGCGCCCGTGGCCCGCCGCCGACCAGTACGCGGCCTTGCGCGCCGAGCGAGATCCAGCGTTCATGCGACCACACCGAGCCCGACCGCTCGGGCTCCCATGGCTGCTGATAACCCCAGTACACGCGGCGATTTACTAGTTCGGCTTTCTCGTTAAACTTCTCTAGGAACTGCCGCAGCAAGATCTTGTCGGAGATGAGATAAGCGATGACGCCCACTGCTCCCGCGGCTATAGGCACCGCCACAGGAGCGGGGACGAACCGGCGTAGCGAGTGCCGGGTGAGGTCGAAGCTGGATTGAAGTAGCTCGCCAAGCAGTAGGAACGCACCATAGCCAAGGGTGCTGACGGCCACTCCGATGAAGGCAGAGGGAGCGCCCAGGCGTTGGCTGTGAACCAACTCGGCAGAATCCCCCTGCCGCTTGTAAAAGCGATAGGCAGCAGCAACGGTTGCCAGGGTAAAGGCACCGTGGATCCCGCGGTAGGCGGTGCGATAGCCAGGCTTGTTTACCAGTTCCTGCAGGTCCAACCCTGCTGCGCGCAAGGCTGGCAAAGCGGCGCTGGCAATGATGGTGCCGTTAAGATGCCCCACTGCCTGCGACGTGGAGGCATTGCCAGCAACCGCCCACCAGGGGTGCGGAAGTAGGGAGGGCGAAAAGGCATTCCACATGCCGATCTCCGCGCCAATGATGGCGAAACCGCGGCGGGGATCCAAGGCATAGAGCCTGTTCAGGCGCACTCCGGGGAAGAGATTTGCGTAGAGTTCAACAGCAGTTGCGGCGGCTCGGAAAGAATAGGAAAGTGCCTTGAAGGAGGCCCACTTTGCCCGCCGTTGCAGAACCGGGAGAATCTTTTGCCGCAGGTTGCGCATGGATAGTGCTAGAGCTGGGCACCACGCAGAGTGGCGTGGGTGACGTAGTACTCTTCGTAGTCCTGCAGGGTGCGGGCCTTCTCATTCAGTCGGGCCATGACGGCCTCGCGGGCGCTCTCGCGATCGTTGTAGAACTCCATCGGCGCACCTGGGCGAACTTCCGCACCGCGCTCGACCAGGAGGTACGCCTTGCCTTCAGGTCCGTCGATAGTCTGTGGCGTACCGGTGAAGGGGTCGGTGTAGCGATACGTGGTGTTCATGCTGGTCATGGGTCGTGGCGCTCCGTTGGTTGGGGGGTTGTCTAGCTCGCTTCTTCAACATTACTTGCTGCCGATGGGGCACCACCACGTGGAGCGTAGAGAATGTCTGGATTATCCGGAATGTGTTCAGGTATGCGATGCCAATTAGTCGCACATCTAACACTCGCGCCTGGACCAGTCGCAGTCTGCTGCATGATGATGTTGCCATTCTGCATGAGCTTGCAGGTGATGGACCCTCGATCTTGAGGCCCGTTGGTGGCAGTTAGATCTGCGCGCAAGTAACCGTCTTCTAGGTACACACTTTGCCTCCAATCAGCCGAAACCCCATCAATTTGAATGCGGTTCTCTTTCTCATCCCAGTAGGTGACCGAAGCATTGGTCATGTCCCCCTCGACAACGTGGATTACGGGTAGTTCCACGACTTTCTCGCCAAGGTGCTCACTGTCCTCAATCCGGAGAAGATCCACGCCAAAGAGCAACCCGAGGGAGGCGAACACACAAGTCGCAATAAGACCTTGGATCCAAACCCCGACCGTGGCGGCAACCACAAGCAAGAGGCGCTGATACCAAGACCGTTTCGGGGATTTTTGAAGCGGTCCCGTCCCCCTTGATTTTTCCCACTTCTGCATAGGGCATCGCGCCTAAAGCTTCCCCTCGGCCAAGACCGTCCCACCCGGTTCTTTACTTCCGGCCATCGGCTCCTCGGTAACGCGCACCATTATCGTGTCCGCCGGCAATGGCATCCACACATTGTCGTGCGGATCCTGACCAATCACACCGGCCGAGCGGGCGGATCCTTTTTCGTCGATGGACCACACCTGGGCGCCCATGCCGTTCTTCAAGTCGGGCGCACCATTGACCATCGCACCGCCGGAATCCATCTTCGCGGAAACCACGACATCGAGTGTCGAACCATCGGCTTTAAGCGAAACGCTTCGTACATCACCCATTGCCATGATCGAGTGCATGTGGTCTTCCGCTTCTTTGCCCTGCATCGGTTCGTCGCCGTCCGCACGGGCTGCGCCCTCGCCGTCCGAGAACACCTCCGGGGCCTCTTCCTCAACGTTTTGCGTGGGCTGCTTCGAGTTGCTTTCCGCCACGTTGGAGTCCTCGCTAGAGCTGCCCCACAATCCGCTGGTGGTTCCGACGATCCCTACGCCGGCCAGCAGGACGACTGCGGCAGCTGCAGCAAACGCTGCGCGTGCGAATCCCCGGCGGGAGCCAGCTGCCTTCGACACAGCTGCCTTCGACAAAGGCACTACGTTGTTTGCTGCGCTGTCTTCGCCCGGCGCGACCTCATCACCCGGCGGGATCTGCGGGAACTTGCCCGACGTAATCGCATCCATAATGTCCGACTTCAGCTGTGACGGAGGCGCGACAGGTTCGGCCAATGCAGCCAAATCGCTTTCCAGCTCCCCAAACTTCGGCTTGTTTTCGTTCATGAGGCACCCCCTTTCGCCAGGGCATCGCGTTGTTCTTTCAGGATTTTCTCCAACTTACGGAGCCCGTCGCGTACGCGCGTCTTCGCAGTTCCGAGTGGCACACCAGTCGTTGCGGCCAGTTCAGCATGAGTCATATCACCGAAGTAAGCCAAGAGAATCGCAGTCTTGTGCGGCTCGCCCATGATGTCCAACGCGGTTCGCACTGCATGCCGTTGCACGTTCCGTAATGCTTCGTCTTCCACGCTTTCTTGTTTTATTGACGCCACCAGGAAGGCCTCCCGGTCATCCCGCTTCAGGGTGGCAATGGCGCTTCGAACTCGATCAATTGCGCGGAGCCTCGCACGACGGAGAATCCAGGCCTTGGCTGAGCCCTTCGCAGGGTCAAAGTCTGCCGCGTGCTGCCAGAGTTCGATGAAGACTTCCTGGGTGACTTCCTCTGCTTGTGCCTGGTCGTGGATGATTTGCAGGGCAAGCCCCAGGACGTTCGGGGCGATCCGGTCGTAAAGGCGCGCGAAAGCCGCCGCATCGCCCTTTTGGGCGAGCAGCATCAAACTCTCAGGCGTTTCTCTATCGACTATGGCCACCATTTTCATCGTAGTGCGTTGGGCAAACTACGTGTTTGTTAGTGATTGTGCTTGCCCTGCAGGTCCGGCATCATGCTTTCGTCGGTCTCCATCATGTTTTCGACCTTGTCTTTCATCTTGCCGTCCGTCTTCCCGTCCATCTTGTCGGACATCTTCTCAGGCATCTTTTCGGACATTGCGGGCTTGTTCGGCATCATGTTCTCCCCGGATTCCATCATGTTGTCGTTCTTGCCGGACATCTGTGCGCCTCCCTTCATGTCCTCGGTCATCTTCTCCTCAGTCATTTTCTCTTCGGTCATCTTCTCTTCGCTCATCTTTTCCTCAGTCGTCATCTCGGAGGAAGAGCTGGAAGAAGACTTACCCTCGGAGCCTTTATCGTCGGAATCATTGCAGGCCACCAGTCCCAGTCCCATTACGCCAGTCAGCGCCACGGCAACGGCGGCGCGACCTACAGAGAATCCAGCTGCTCGGTCATTCCCAGAGTTGGTCTTGCGAATCATCATTTTTAAGTCTCCTTCGGGAGTAGTTTTCGGGTTCCACACAGCCCCCTTAAGGACCGTGTCATGAGTACATACGGCACCCTCCCCCACGGCGGATTGGACGGCAGCTAAAAAAAATTTTTCTCCAATCCATTTCACGCAAACGCTCCGTAATCATTCACATAACTCGTTTTAAAACCACCCCGGTAACGCACGTGGTGGCGTCACAAAGAGCAAGAAGGAGCACGGGAGACATGGCATGGGAGATAGCGTTCATCGGGTTGATCGGCGGGCTGGTGACGGGACTTTCGCCTTGTATCCTGCCGGTGCTGCCGATTGTGCTGGCGGTTAGTGCAGATAGACGGCGCAAACCGTGGCTGGTGGCAGCAGGTATTGCGTTGAGCTTTACGCTGGTCACCCTGCTGGGCACTGTGGTTCTTAGTGCTCTGGGGCTGCCGAAGGATCTGCTGCGCTGGGCGGGCGTCGTGCTTTTGGTACTGGTCGGTGTAAGCATGCTGTGGCCAGCGCTGAGCGACCAGCTGGAACGGCCTTTTGCGCGGATTCGCATTCCGCAGTGGATTCAACGCCTCACCACGGGAGGAGGCTCCGGTTTTGGCATCGGTCTGGCGCTGGGTGCGGTGTATTCCCCCTGTGCAGGGCCGGTTTTGGCGGCGGTTACCGTGGCGGGTGCGACGGGGCAGATCGGTTGGGGCAACGTGATTCTGGCGATCAGTTTTGCCATCGGTGCTTGCACACCGTTGTTCTTTTTTGCGCTGGCGGGCAAGCGAATCGGCACGCGGGCGGATTTCGTACGTGCTCACCGCAAGGGCATCTCCTACGGCGCGGGTGCACTGGTGATTGTGTTGGCAGTGGCGATAGCGTTCAACGCTCCGGCGGCGCTGCAGCGGGCGCTACCGGATTGGACCGCGGGCGTGCAGGAGCAGTTCAACGCTTCGGACAGGACCCAGAATGCGATACAGCAGGCCAACGGCAGCGGTGGCAACGTCGGCGACGGCAGTCTGGAATCTTGCCGCAATTCTGCCCCCGACGAGTTGCAGGACTGCGGCCCGGTGCCGGCCTTCGCCGACCTAGAGAGTTGGCAGAATACCGAAACGCCTGTGGATCCGCGCCACCCGGCGAAGGTAAACGGCAAGCAGAGCATCACCCTGGTGGATTTCTGGGCCTATGCCTGCATCAACTGCCAGCGCGCCAACGAGCACGTCACCAAGCTTTTCGACCGCTACCGGGATAGCGGCCTGCAGGTAGTGGGCGTGCACGCACCGGAGTACGCATTCGAGCACGAGGCCTCCAACGTCACCGCCGCCATCCGCGACCAGGGCATCCACTACCCCGTCGCGCAGGACAACAACTTCACCACGTGGCGGGCCTTCAATAACCGCTATTGGCCTGCGCATTATCTGGTGGACCACACGGGCAAGGTACGCCAGATCCACGAGGGCGAGGGCGCTTATGCCGAGACCGAACACCTGGTCCGCGAGCTACTCTCGGCGGCCAATCCGGGTATCGAGCTGCCTTCGCCGGTAGAGGAAGGTGGGGATTCTTCTAATGGCGCCACCAGTTCCCGCAAGCGGAACCCGGAGACGTACCTGGGCACGCGGCGCGCGGAATATTTTTCTAATCACGCGGGTGAGTACAAGGACGGAACCCACGAGTTTGCGAAGGTGCAGCCGGAGGCGCTGCACTACAGCTTGGAGGGCAAGTGGAGGCTGGCAAGGGCGTGGAGCTCTACTCACTGACGTTTGGGTAGTGCTGGCGGGATCTGCGGTATCCCACAGACCTTTCGCTACAAGACAGTCCGGCAGATAAGTGTTCGATTATTGAATGGCATACCAACTGGGACGTCGCTCCCCGCCACTAAACTGAGTTCTACACCCACCAAAGATGTCTAAGCACCTGCCCGCCGTAGACAACTGCACAGCAGATCAGAAGGAACACGACATGACCGCCGACAATCGCACCGAAGATCAAAAAGTAGCCGCTGTCCGGGCCTCCATGACGATGGCCGGATATACCATGACAACCCAAGACGAAGAGGACGTCCGACGTATCTTCCAAGGAGAAATCACCGGCGACGAAGCTGTACTGGAAGTGTTGGAACGACACGGTTACGGCGACAGCGAACGTGCCAAGTTCCTTCGTAAACGCATCGCTGAAAGCAAGAAGGAAAAGCCGAACAAGCAAAAATGAAGGCCTCCCCGGGTTTACTTTCCGGGAGGGCCTTCACCGTGTTTAGTTGTGGAGCATAGGAGAATCGAACTCCTGACCTTCTGCTTGCAAAGCAGATGCTCTACCAATTGAGCTAATGCCCCTTGACTATCGAACGAAGCTTCCGAAACTATATCAGATGCTTTGACTCTCTAGCGAAAGGTGTTCGATTGGTGGGCCTAGGAGGACTTGAACCTCCGACCTCTTCGTTATCAGCGAAGCGCTCTAACCGCCTGAGCTATAGGCCCTCGAACGAGTAGAAACATTACCCACCAATCCAGGCAATCACCAAATCGGCTGGTCAGATGGCTTTTTATCGCTGAAAAGTAGGCGTCACAAAGAACAGAAGAACTAGCGATCCAGCTGGATGCGAACACCGCCGAGGATGCTCGACGAGGCGTTGTAAATCAATGCGGCAACCGGCGCTAGAAGGGTGAACAACACAACCTCGAAAAGCCCAATCGCTATCACGCCGCCGAAGTACATGCCCGCAGAGAAACCATCAGAGCTCGTCAGGTCACCCACCAGCGAGTCCAAACGATCCCACGTGCCCGCAACGCTGAGGACAATGTAGATCAGCGCCATGGCCACAAACCACACGGCAAACAACGCCAGATTGAAGATGAGCGCCATCTTCAGGGCACTGACGGGCTCAATGTACGTAATCGTTCGCTGCACGCCACGCTTAGCGGGATTACTGGGCTTGCCCGCCTTGCCTGACGCATCGGGCTTCGCCTCCGGCTGAGTGGACACAGCACTCTGGTCGGGCTGGCTAGACGCTACAGTCTCCGAGACCTTGCCACCAGGCTTTACGGTGCCCTGGCCGTCTGCCTTGGCTTGATCCTGCGCCGTGGTTTGCCCAGCTACCTGAGCATTCTTTGTCTCCTCCGCGGTTGGCTTTGCGTTCTTCGCATTCTTCGCTTTCTTTGCCTGCGCGCTCTTGGAGTTCTGAATGTTCTTCGCATTCGGCGGGGGCGTTTGGTGCGTCATCGCATCTCCGTGCTTGTCGGTGCTTGGTTGGTGCCTGTTTGGTGCTTGTTCGGCACTTTGTTGTTCTCGTTCAGATTTTTGTGCAATTACGACAGTAGCCTAGCGGTTTTAACCGCCAGGCTACTTGGACTTACTTGTTGGGCTTTCCGTAGACGACTTACTTAGAGTCGGCTTCCGCCTTCGCGGTGGCCTCGGCAGACTCTTCTGCCTCTTCCTCCACGTTGCGGTCCACGGCCACCAGCTCGTTGCCCTTCGCCAGGTCCACAAGACGTACGCCCATCGTCGCACGGCCACTGTTGCGGATCTGGCGCACCTCGGTGCGGATTACGCCGCCGTTGGAGGTCATGGCCAGGATTTCGTCGTCGTCGTTGACGGTCAGCGCGCCGATCAGCTTGCCGCGCTTCTTGTCGTACTTAAACGCGACCACACCCAGGCCACCACGGCCCTTCGACGGGTACTCCTCCATCGGGGTGCGCTTGCCGTAGCCGCCAGAAGTAGCCACGAACAAGGAGGAGTCTTCAGCCACGACCGTCAGCGCCAGCAGCTGGTCTTCCTCACGGAATCGCATGCCCTTCACACCAGCAGTGGCTCGACCCATCGGCCGCAGCGTGGAATCATCCGCGGTGAAGCGCATGGCCTGGCCCTCTTCGGAAACCAGCAGCAAATCATCCTCGGCGGTGCACAGCTGGGCGCCGACCAAGCGATCGCCCTCGTTGAGGTTGATGGCGATGAGGCCACCGGAACGCGCCGTATCGTAATCCGTCAGACGGGACTTCTTCACGCGGCCGTGTGCGGTGGCGAGCACCAGATACGGGGCATCCTCGTAAGACTGAATCTGAATGACCTGTGCGATCTGCTCACCCGGCTGGAACTCCAGCAGGTTGGCCACGTGCTGACCACGAGCGGTACGAGTAGCCTCCGGCAGCTCGAAAGCACGCAGGCGGTATACCCGGCCGAAGTTCGTGAAGAACATGATGGTGTCGTGCGTCGAGCAGACGAAGAAGTGGCGCACCACATCGTCCTGCTTCAGCTCGGCTCCGCGCACGCCCTTACCGCCGCGACGCTGGCTGCGGTAGCTATCCACCTTCGTGCGCTTCGCATAGCCGGTGGAGGTAATGGTGACGACCACGTTCTCGCGGGCAATGAGGTCTTCTTCGGACACATCGCCGGACGCCGCGATGATCTGGGTGCGACGCTCGTCACCGTACTTTTCTACGATCTCCTGCAGCTCAGTACGAACGATCTCGCGCTGACGCTCCGAGGATGCCAGGATCGCCTTCAGGTCGGCGATCGTCTCTTCCAGCTCTGCCAACTCGTCGATGATCTTCTGGCGCTCCATGGCGGCCAGGCGACGCAGCTGCATTGCCAGGATGTGATCGGCCTGCACCTCGTCGACATCCAACAGGTCGATCAAGCCACTGCGGGCCTCATCTACCGTCGGGGAACGGCGAATCAAGGCGATAACCTCATCCAGCATGTCCAGGGCCTTCACCAGGCCACGCAGGATGTGGGCGCGCTTCTCGGCCTCGTCCAGGCGGTACTGAGTACGGCGAACGATCACGTCGATCTGGTGATCTACGTACTGACGCAGCATCTGATCCAAACGCAGCGTACGCGGCACGCCGTCGACGATGGACAGCATGTTGGAGCCGAAGCTGGTTTGCAACTGGGAGTGCTTGTACAGGTTGTTCAGCACCACGCGCGGTACAGCGTCGCGCTTCAGGGTGATGACGATGCGCATGCCAACGCGGTCGGAGGATTCATCGTCGATCTTGGAGATGCCGGCGATCTTGCCATCGCGGATCTGCTCCGCAATCGAGGCCACCAGGTTGTCCGGGTTCACCTGATATGGCAGCTCAGTGATAATAATGACCTGACGGTTGCCCTCTTCCTCAATGCTGGTCACACCACGCATTCGGATCGAACCACGGCCAGTGCGGTAGGTGTCTTGGATGCCCTTGTCACCGACGATCAGGCCAGCGGTTGGGAAATCCGGTCCCTTGACCCGCGCGATGCAGGCTTCCAGTGCGTCCGCCTCTTCCGCCTCCGGATTGTCGAGCAACCAGTAGATGGCTTCTGCCAGCTCGTTCAGGTTGTGTGGCGGAATGTTCGTGGCCATGCCCACGGCGATGCCGCCGGAGCCATTCATCAGCAGGTTCGGCACGCGGGACGGCAGCACAGTCGGCTCGGTGGTTTTGCCGTCGTAGTTGGGCTGGAACTCGACGGTGTTCTCACGAATATCGCGCACCATCTCCATCGCCAGGGGCGTCATGCGGCACTCGGTGTAACGCATAGCGGCCGCGCCATCGTTACCGCGGGAGCCGAAGTTACCCTGACCGTCTACCAGCGGGTATCGCATAGACCATGGCTGTGCCAGGCGCACCAAGGTGTCGTAGATCGCGCTGTCGCCGTGCGGGTGGTAATTACCCATCGTGTCAGCGACGGGCTTTGCGGACTTCACGTAGCTGCGCTCGGGGCGGTAGCCGTTGTCGAACATCGCGTAGAGGATGCGCCGGTGCACGGGCTTAAGACCATCGCGGACTTCGGGCAGGGCGCGTCCGACGATCACGCTCATGGCGTAATCGATGTAGCTGGACTTCATTTCCTCCTGCAGATCGATCGGTGTGACTCGATCGAAGAGGTTGTCGCTACCGTTATTGTCGTCGCTCACTGTTTTGAGAAGCCTTTCTGTTTAGCCTTCAGACCTATCTATTCTACCCCCTAGTTGCGGGTTTACTGTGCTTTGGTGGCTTTGTGACGCCACCTTTCCCGCCCCGTTAGGTGAATTCGAGATGTTGCACGGGTAAATAACCGCTGAACTCATGCGGATGCATCCTCTTCGCCGTGCGAGGTCACAGAACCAGGAGTTAGATCAAAAGTGTCAAACACTGACCCTATTGCAGCCATAGCCAACTAGTGGCTTTGACCGCTATCGCAAGAGGAAGCCCAAACAATGAACTCTCCTAAGCCCCTCACCGCTTTTCGCAAGGTCGCGTCGATGGCCGCCTCCAGCGCCCTGCTACTTACTGCAGCCACCGGCGGCATGGGTGTTGCCGCCGCCGACGACGCTCAGGCCAAGCCGAAGACTCCCATCGAGCACGTCGTCGTCATCTACAGCGAGAACATCTCCTTCGACCACTACTTCGCCACCTACCCCAAGGCCGCGAACAAGGACGGCGAGAAGCTGCAGTCCAACGACCAGGATGCGCCGAAGTTCAAGGCAAAGAAGGGCACCCCGAAGGTCAACAACCTGGCTAGCGAGGATCTGCTGGGTAAGAACAACCCCAACTCCGTCAAGCCTTTCCGCCTGGGCCCGGACCAGGCCGTCACCGTGGACCAGAACCACGAGTACTCCGCGCTGCAGGAGGCTTTTAACGGCGGCAAGATGGACAAGTTCCCGGAGACCGTCTCCACCGACGTGGATAAGGACAACGAGGGTCTATACGCCCGCCCGGGCATGACCATGGGCTACTACGACGGCAACACCGTCACGGGTCTGTGGAACTACGCGCAGCACTACGCCATGAACGACAACAGCTACTCCACCATCTTCGGCCCGTCGACCCCCGGCGCGCTGAACCTGGTAGGCGCCACCGTCGCCGGCGCGACCATCCACGATCCATCAAACGGTGAGCAGGTGAAGATCAAGCCGGGCGAGTCCGACGAATTCGCCGGCGTATCCAAGGACGGCAAAACCGTTACCGTCGTAGGCGACCCGGATCCGCTGTACGACGACTGCTCCAACAGCTCTTCCTCCAAGACCGACGAGGTGGCTGCGCTGCACAACAAGAACATCGGTGACCAGCTGAACGAGAAGGACATCACCTGGGGCTGGTTCCAGGGTGGCTTCCGCCCGACGGAGAAGGCCACGGACGATGCCCGCGCTCGTTGCGGCGCCACCCACAAGACCCTGACCGGCCAGGAGAAGACAGACTACAACCCGCACCACCAGCCATTCCAATACTTCGCCACCACCGCCAACCCGCACCACCTGGAGCCCAGCAGCCCGGACATGATCGGCAAGTCCGATCAGGCCAACCACCAGTACGACCTGCAGGATTTCGATACCGCCCTGGAGAACAACAACCTGCCGGCCGTGAGCTACCTGAAGGCCTCCAACTACCAGGACGGCCATGCGGGCTACTCCAACCCACTGGATGAGCAGGCCTTCATGACCCACTACATCAACGAGATCCAGAACTCTGATCAGTGGAATTCCACCGCCATCGTCATCGCCTACGACGACTCCGATGGTTGGTACGACCACCGTGCCCCGAAGGTTCTGAATGGCTCCAAGGACACGACCAAGCTGGAGGAAACCGGAAAGCCGATCGACTCCAAGATCTGCACCACTGCAGCCAAGAAGGTCGGCGTAGCCGGTGACGAGAACGGCCAGTGTGGCCCGGGTACCCGCCAGCCGATGCTGGTTATTTCCCCGTACTCTAAGGTCAACCACGTGGACAGCACCTACACCGAGCAGACCTCGGTGACGAAGTTCATCCAGGACAACTGGGAGCTGGGCCGCCTCAGCGAGCACAGCTTCGATAACCGCGCGGGCAAGCTGGACAACATGTTCGACTTCGACAATGCCAGCGCCGAGAAGCTGTTCCTCAACGAGACCGATGGCACCGTCGCCAAGGACTACGACTCCATCGAGCGGGTGGATGACAGCGACCGCGCGGGCGAGAAGCTGAAGGACGTCGCCGAGGGCATGAACGACCCGAAGGTCACGGAGAAGGACGTGCAGAACGCCGCAGCCTCTAACGGCAAGAACAACGCTGCGGGCGAGTCCGACGACTCCAACCACCTGGGCGCCTGGCTGGGCATGGGCGCGGTGGCCGTAATCGTGTTGGGCTTCCTCACCTGGATCTCCAACCGCAAGGGCGGATCCGAGAGCTAGAACTAATAGGCGCCATTATTAGCCACCATCGGTACCAGCCATGACCTCCCCTGAATCATCGGATCGACCCCGCCCGCGGCGGCAGCCCGCCCGGGTTGTCGCAGCCCTCGCCGTGGCCTCTGTCTCGGCGAGCGCATTGCTGCTATCCGGCTGCTCTAGCGAGGATAGCGACAACGGCACTGGCGGCAACGGCACAAACGCTGACGCCGACATTCACATCAAGAGCCGCCGCGCCTGCCCCTCCCCCGGCGATCTGCACGGCGACCTCAACCACATCCGAGTGACCAACACCGCGGACGCCTCCACCACGGTCTACGTCGCCGACCAGGAGGGTTTCGCCTACCAGACCCTCGAGCGCGTCGGCAGTTCCGCCACCCGCTCCTGGTCCGTGAAGCTGACCGACGGCACATACCACCTGACCTGTGTCTTCCAGGGTAAAAAGGCGATCTCTAGCGACGAGTTTAAGGTCACCGATTCTTCTCTTCGTGACGCCCCAAAAATGAAACCGATCACGGAGAAAGAGGTCACGGCCGTATCCATCGCCCATGCGCGTGCACAAGAACCTCAGGTGCGCGACTGGGTGTCTAAAGACGACGCGCTGTTGCGCGCCGTGCGTTCCGGCGACCGCACAGCCGCCAAAGAAGCCTGGAAGACGGCTTACCTGGCCTACCGCAGGCTAGATGATTCCAACCACGAGTGGCCGGGGCCGGTGGATGACATCGCGGACTTCGGCACCAGTTCGAAGGCCAACGGCAATCAGGCCAAGGATCTTTCGGGCTACCACCGGCTGGAGTGGGGACTGTGGCACGGCGAGTCCATGGGCGATCTGCTCGACCCAGCCGAGAACCTGAACGAAGACGTCCACGAAGTGGCGGACGGCACCGAGCATTTTGCGATCTTCGCACCCAATTATGGCCTGCGAACACACGAGGTCACCGAGGAGGTCGAGCGCTTCGACCTCAAGAGCCATAACGACTTCGGCGCCCACATCACGGGCAGCGCAGTACGGGCCGCCCTTTATTCCACCCGCTCTACCCTCAAACCACTGCGCGAACTGGTGGAAGACCGCGGGGCAGAGCTGCACGAATTGGATCGGCAACTGGATCGGACGGACGAGGTAGCCAAGAAGATGGCCGCCAAATACGACGGAAAGAAACCCTTCACCGCATGGGATCAAGCCGATCAGCGAGAGTTGGGGGCGGCCATCGGCGAACTAAACGAACTGCTTGCCCCGCTGGCAACCATGACTGTGATCAGGAGGATGTAGTGAACTGTCCTTTTCATTCCCGTGCCACCGCAGACGACCACGGCGAGCAGAAAAACCGCCCCGGAGGCGCCCGGGTTTCGAGGCGCACAATGTTGGGCGGAATGCTGGGCTTGGCTGGAGTGGGTGGCGTCACTACCCTTGCAAAAACCGGCGCCACCGCCGAGGAATACCACGACAACGACGACGATCTGCCCGACTATCCGTTTGAAGGCGAGCACCAGCAGGGCGTGATTACTCCACCGCAAAAAGAGCTGATTATCTGCGGTTTAGATGTACTCGCGGAGGGACGCGAGGGGCTAAAGAACCTGCTGCAGACAATCACCAAGCGGGCGCGCGTGCTGACCACCGGTGGGCCGGCGGCGCCTGATGGGATCGCATACCCAGCGACGGATTCCGGGGAGCTGGGCGAGGACGTGCCGGTGGACGGGCTGACGATCACGCTAGGGGCGGGCGCAACGCTGTTCGACGATCGCTTCGGGTTGAAGGCCAAGAAGCCAAAGCACCTCAACACCATGAAGGCCTTCGCGGATGATTCGCTGGATCCCGCACAGTGCCACGGCGACCTGGTGCTGCAGATCTGCGCGCACAACCGGGATACGGCAATGCACGCACTGCGCGATATTCTGCGGCACACGCGCGGGGGGATGGCGGTGCGGTGGCGCCAATCCGGTTACCAGAACCCGCCCCGGCCGAGTGGCACACAACGCAACCACCTGGGATTTAAGGATGGAATCGTTAATCCCACGCCCGAGCAGCACAACGAGCTGGTGTGGGCCGGCGGCGACGAGCCGAAGTGGGCAGCGGGCGGTAGCTACATGGCCGTGCGGCTGATCGTGATGCTGACGGAGTTCTGGGATCGCATCTCTATCGCGGAGCAGGAGCAGATCTTTGGCCGCGAACGCTTCAGCGGCGGGCCGCTTTCCGGCGGCGACGAATGGGAGGAGCCGGACTATCTGGATGACCCCACAGGGGATGTGATTCCGGTGGATGCGCACATCCGCTTGGCGAACCCGCGGACCGAGGAGACGGCGAACCAGTTGATGCTGCGGCGTGCCTATAACTACGACAATGGTGTGCTGGACAACGGCACCCTGGACGTGGGTTTAGTGTTTGTGTGCTTCCAGCAGGATCTGCAGCGGCAGTTTATTACCGTGCAGAGGCGGCTGGAGGGCGAACCGCTGGCTGACTACATCAGGCCGTACGGCGGTGGGTATTTCTATGTATTCCCAGGGGTTGCTGCGGAAGATGACTTTCTAGGGAAAGGCCTTTTCACTCCTCCATACGGGGGTAAATCAAAGTGATTGTTGTCAACATTTGCGTATATATGCAAGATCGCGCTGACCAGCTTATTCCGTGAGCAAGTGTTTATAAATCGGCCTGAAGAGGCACTTTTGTAATTCTTAGCACTGCTAAATACCTTGGCAAAGATTATTTTAAAAATGTCAAACGTTTCACCCCCAATGCCACATCTCGGCTACACACGAAAACACAGGAGAATGACATGAAGCTGTCCAAGAAGATCACCGCTACCGCCGCTGCTGCCGCACTGGCTTCCGCAGCCCTGCTGACCCCGGCCGCTAACGCTCAGAACGAGGGAGGCGCCCCGGCTCCGGAGGCTCCGGCCGAGGAAGACAACGGCGCTGGCGAAGAGCAGCCGGGCGCTGGCGAAGAGCAGCCGGGCGCTGGCGAAGAGCAGCCAGGTGAAGGCGACGAGAACGAGCCGGCCGGCTCCTCCAACATGAGCAAGGATGACAAGATCGCTGCTGGCGTCGGCGGCGCCATCGTCGGCCTGGGCGTTCTGGGTGCAGTCCTGGGCAACGCCGGCGACAAGGCCGAGGAAAAGAAGGACGAGAAGAAGGACGACGCCAAGGCTGAAGCACCTAAGGGTGAGAAGAAAGACGACGCTAAGGCTGAGGCTCCGAAGGGCGAGGGCGACATGAAGGGTGAAGAGGCTCCGGCCGCAGACGCACCTGCAGCTGAGGCACCGGCCGCTGAGGCACCTGCAGCCGAGGCACCGGCCGCTGAGCGCAACGTTCAGCTGGCTAACACCGGTGTTAAGCCGGAGATCTCCATCCTGGCTGGTCTGGCTCTGATCTCCATGATCGCGGGCGCTTGGATGATGTTCTCCCGCCGCGAGGCATAAAGAACTCTCCTACTAAAACCCGTGCTCTCCTACCGGGAGCGCGGGTTTTGTTTTACCTCCTAGGCAGAGATCTCGCGCCAGAACGTCTCCAGCCGATCCGACACGACCTGCGGTTCACGCGCCCAGCGATTGTGTCCCAGCGGCGCGTCGAGTTCCTCAATCGTCACCATATCCGCGGGCAACTCTGCCCCCAGGTGTTCTGCGGAAGCAAGCGGGCAGTCCTCGTCATTCGTACAGCGGGTGAGCAAGACAGGAATACGAACAGCTTTCTTAGCTTCTTCGTAATCCATATCCTGATCCGCCAGTTTGTGCAGACGGTTGGTGTGCCCATAGCGGAACCACTCGCGCAGCTGCACGCCGGACTGGCGCCCATAACCCGCTAAGTCCAAAAAACCCGCAGGCTGATAGCCGAATAACAGAATATTCAGCATGATCTGGTACGTTCCGAAACGCAATCGCGCGTATTGCTTCCCCTTAAAGCCCCGGTAGTAAGGCGTTCCAGAGCCGACACCCATCATGCCGCGAATCCCCAGCTCCTTAGCCTCAGGCCTAGCTAGGAACAGCGAGCCGATCTGTCCACCCATCGAATGGCACAGCATAAGCGTCGGGTGATTCTTATTGACGCCCAACGCTTCCTTTGCCGCGCGGATCGTTCGGGGATAATCCCCAGAGGCCAGGTGGTGATAACCCCACTTATGCTTCCGAGTGGCTACCGCCGTAGATGTACCCTGACCGCGCAGTTCACCGGAGATCACCGGATAGCCGCGGTCGGCCAGCTCCCATGCAATGGGGTCGTAGTACCGAGCGCCCATTCCAAAACCAGGCCAGATCACAATGAGGGGACGAGTACGATCCCACCCAGCATTCACCAGATCCTGCACGGGATTCTCAGCGGAGCTGGAGGCGGTGGCGTCATTAACAACCTTCTCCCCTACCCGTGGGGTGCCGGGCAGGAAGATACGCATCTGCGAGGTTGAGTCGTCGGCCATCGTGACTGGCACCAGAGTGGGCTGGCGACGTGCCGGCGTGGAAGTGTACTTCGCTTGGGGTTTCGAATCGCTCACAACATTCGATTAAACAACAAATAAGCGCACGTCGCGGGGTATTCAGGCGATGGCCTGTTCACGCCCACCATTTCGGTGGGCGTTCGTGATGGCCTCGGTGAGGTGACGGCGCAAATCCACGAGCGCTTCGGCGATGCAGGCTGGAACTAAACGTCCAGGAAGCGCACATCGCGGGCGTTCTTAGTGATGAAGCTGCGGCGTGCCACAACATCATCACCCATCAGCACGCTGAAGATCTCATCGGCGGCAGCAGCATCTTCCAGATCCACGCGGCGCAGCGTACGTACCGTCGGATCCATGGTGGTCTCCCACAGCTCCTTGGCGTTCATCTCGCCCAGACCCTTGTAGCGCTGGATGCCGTCATCCTTGTTGATCTTGCGTCCCTGTGCCAAGCCTTCTTCCAACTGCTCGTCACGCTCGCGATCACTAAAGGCAAAGCCCGGCTCGCCCTTAGCCCATTTCAATTTGTACAGCGGCGGCTGGGCCAGGTACACATAGCCCTCTTCCACCAGCGGACGCATAAAGCGGAACAGCAAGGTCAGCAGCAGGGTGGCGATGTGCTGACCATCCACGTCGGCGTCGGCCATCAGCACGATCTTGTGATAGCGCAGCTTTTTAATGTCGAACTCGTCGTGAATACCGGTGCCCAGAGCCGTAATGATGGCCTGAACCTCATTGTTCTTCAGCACCTTATCCATGCGTGCCTTTTCCACGTTCAGGATCTTGCCGCGTAGCGGCAGGATGGCCTGGTACATGGAATCGCGGCCGGACTTAGCGGAACCACCTGCAGAGTCACCCTCCACGATGTACAGCTCGCTGAGCTTCGGGTCACGCGAACGGCAATCGGCCAACTTGCCCGGCAGGCCACCGATATCGGAGGCCGACTTGCGGCGCACCATGTCGCGAGCCTTGCGTGCGGCATCGCGTGCGTGGGCAGAAGCGACTGCCTTGTCGATGATGGCCTTTGCCTCTGCTGGGTTCGCATCCAACCAATCGGCCAGGTGCTCGTTCACAGCCTTCTGCACAAAGCCCTTGATTTCGGTGTTTCCAAGCTTGGTTTTCGTCTGACCCTCGAACTGCGGGTCGCCAACGCGAACGGAAATGACGGCTGCTAGACCTTCGCGCACATCATCACCGCTGAGCTTCGGATCCTTTGCCTTCAGCAGCTTGTGATCACGAGCATAACGGTTCATCAACGAGGTCAAGGCCGCGCGGAAACCTTCCTCGTGGGTACCGCCCTCAAAAGTATTGATGGTGTTGGCAAAAGTGTGAACGGACTGGCTAAAACCACTGTTCCACTGCAGGGCAACCTCAACCTCGTGATCCTCGCCGACCGCTTCGAAGGAAACAATCGTCGGGTGGATCGCGGTGCGCTTCCGGTTGATGTACGCAACGTAATCCTTCAGACCCTCTGGGTAGTGGAATACGCGGGTGCGCGGCCCCTTCTTCTTTTCAGCCTCTGCAGCCTTCTCCTCCGCGGACTTTGGAGCTGCGGCATCCTCTGCTGCGCTCTCCAGCTCCTCATCGTCCTCAAGATGTTCGCGCTCATCAGTCAACTTGATGGTCAGACCCTTATTCAGGAAAGCCATCTCCTGTAGGCGCTTAGCCACCGTGTCGAAGTTGAACTCAACGGTTTCGAAAATCTCTGGATCCGGCCAGAATCGCTGTGTCGTGCCGGTGCCCCGAGCCTTTTTTACGCGCTGCAACTCCTCAGGCACAGCCGCGTTGAAGTTCTGGAGCCACAGGTAGCCATCGCGCTTAATCTCGGTCTCCATGTGAGTGGACAGGGCGTTAACCACTGAAATACCCACACCGTGTAGACCACCAGATACTGCATAAGAGTCCGAGTCGAACTTGCCGCCTGCGTGCAGCTGCGTCATAACTACCTGCACGGTCGGCGGGCCGGTCGGGTGATCCTCCACCGGGATACCACGGCCATCGTCGATGACCTCTACGCCACCGTCGGCCAATAGCGTTACGCTAACTTCCTTGGCATAACCTGCCATGGCCTCGTCAACCGAGTTGTCCACAACTTCCCACACCAGGTGGTGCAAGCCACGCTCACCGGTGGAACCGATGTACATGCCGGGGCGCTTTCGAACGGCCTCCAGGCCTTCGAGGATCGTAATCGAATTCGCGCCGTAGTCGCTCTGCTTCTGTGGTTCAGCCACGGTGGGTCAAACTCCTTCTCTCGCGCGTAAATAACCACCCTATTCTAGCGCGTTGGAGGCCAAAAGGTGCCATTGGACAGGCCGTTTGGGCCATTCAGAATCAGTTGATACTCCCAACTGACTTATCCGAAGTCATCCCGTGGCCCCCGCCCCTGCACGCGGAGCTTGCCATACTTCGGCCTCCGAATATTGGGACCCACAATGCGAAGTTGAGCCACCACATCCTCCCCTGCGCGCTTGGCGATCGCCTGCAGAATCACAGTTTGCATATAACGCAGCTGGGTAGTCCACGGAGTCGAATCGCACTCAATTACCAACACCTGCGAGTCCTCTTCATAGCGCACAGGCCGAGTGTGTTCGGCAATTTTGTCACCCACAAGCTCTGGCCATGCATTCATAATCCTGGCAACGCTTACTCGCTGCTGCCAACCTTGCCGTTTGATCTCTAACCCAATCAACGAGCCAAAACGCTTCGGATCACGATAGCTGCGATCTAATCGGCCATCCATTCGGGTCCTGTATCTTGTCGGCCCACCCGATGTTTTCTTCTTCTTTTTTCGTGGTGACGCCACCATCGGCAACTCGGCCTGAGGAGAACCGCCCGCCTGTTTCATAGCATCGAGGGCTTGCGCAACAGGATCAATCGACACTGTCTTCGCCACCCTTCACCGCTTTGTCAGACACTTCTTGAGGTTGAGCTTTCAACTCCTCAATAGTGTAAATCTGCGCAACATCCCGCAAGGCCTCGGGAATGTCCTCATCCACTGCCGCCGTGATCAACACTTGCTCAGCGCTGGAGATGAGGTTGACGAGATGGTGGCGTCGAGAAGCATCGAGTTCCGCAAAAACATCATCGAGAATAACGACGGGCTCGACCCCATCACCGCGCTGCATAAAAAACGCGGCGAGGCGCAGGGAAAGAGCAAAAGACCATGATTCACCATGAGATGCGTATCCCTTCGCCGGTTGATGACCCAGCATCAGGTTAACGTCATCGCGGTGGGGGCCAAGAAGTGTGGTACCACGCTCGACCTCCTGGGGACGCTTCGTGGCGAAGGCTTGCAGCAAGGTAGCCTCGGCAATCTCCGGGCTAAGCAATGCGGTGGGCTGGTCGGGTTCGCTCACACCTAGATGAATTCCCAGTTCGGTCAACTCCGCGTCGATGGTGGACGTATAGGACATGTGCGCCGGACGCGACTGTGGTGCCAACGATTGGTAGGTCTGCTGTAAATGTGGAGCTAGATCGTAGACGATTTGCACGCGTGCAGACATGATCTGTCCACCCAAGGCGGCCAATTGGCTATCCCAGACATCAAGGGTGGCCAACGCAGATTCCGCGTCGGCCTTGATCTCCTCGGATAGGTTATGGCTAGCTCCCTTCGGAGCACCGACAACAAGGCGCAGGGCAAAAGCAGACTGCCGGAGAAGTGCATTGCGCTGTCGTAGAGCTTTATCATAGTCCGCCTTAACTGCTGCGAGGCGCGGGTAGCGGGCAATCATTATTGTGTCCAAGAAATGGCGACGTTGCTCCGGCTCGCCTCTAATCAAGGCCAGGTCTTCTGGCGAGAACAACGTCGTTCGCACCACACCCAGCAGATCACGGGGAGATTTCATGGCCGTGCGATTAATGTGAGCGCGATTCGAACCCCGAGCGCGAATGGCGAGATGGGCTGTGAGTTCGCGACCATTGTTCACGGCCGTGGCGGACACATTGGCGATGTCTTCACCGCGTCGCACAAGTGCTGCGTCCGAGTTCACGCGGTGGGAACTGAGGTGAGCAAGGTAACCGAGTGCCTCAACGATATTGGTCTTTCCGTAGCCATTGGGCCCAGAGAAGATCGTAATACCAGGGCTAAGCTGCAGGTCGAGTTCCTCCCACGACCTGTAATTGCTCAGACGGAGATTGGAGACGTACACAGTTAGCTAAAGGCTTGCCTTGGTTTTCGTATTCTCGGGATCAGCCCGGCAGGCGCACTGGCATCAGCAGGTAGGTGAAGTCCGTTTCCGGGGTAGCGAAGTTCCCCTCAGCGTCTGCTTCCGGCAACTCGCCTGGATCGGGGAGAAGGATCGCGGGGCGAGAAGCCATGGTGAAACCGAAGACCACGCGCGGAGTGTGGATGGCCGCCAGCCCCTCCTTGAGGTAACTGGGGTTAAAGGCAATAACCAGTGGTTCGCCGGCAAAAGCACAATCCAAGGTTTCCGTTGCGGAGCCAACATCGCTACCGCCTGCAGAAAGGGTAACGGTGTTGTCCTTGAAATCCATCCGAATCTGCGAGTTCCGCTCAGCGACGATGGAGACGCGCTTGATGGCCTCTTGCAGAGGAGCAATTTCCACACTTGCCAAAGCCGTGTGCGTCTTAGGCAGCAGTGGGCGGAACTTCGGGAATTCTGCATCCAACAGGCGTGTCGTGGTGTGACGCGATTCAGTGGAAATACCCAGAAGGCCATCTGCACCAATGTCTTCGCCTGTACCGACGGCAATCTCGATTGGATCCGTGTTGGCCGGATCCATGGAACGGGCGGTATCTGCCAGAGTCCGAGCTGGAATCAACAGCTTTGCCTGCGCATCAGCCTGAGCGGGATTCCACTGGAAGCTGCGGACGGCCAGACGGAAGCGATCGGTAGCAACCATAATCACATCTTCGCCGTCGATTTCTACGTGTACGCCAGTAAGCATTGGCAACGTGTCATCACGACCAGCTGCAACAGCGACCTGCGCAATAGATTCAGCAAAGAGGTTTGGATCGATAGTGCCTGTGACATCCGGCAGATCCGGTAGTACTGGATAATCCTCGATCGTCATTGCCGGGAGCTCGAACTTGGACTTACCAGTTTTCAGAGTCACAGTCGTGCCATCGAACTCGATATTGATTGGCTTGTTAGGCAGGGAGCCGACAATATCGGAAGCCAGTTTTCCGGCAACCAAAATCTTTCCGGGCTCGTTGACCTCGGCGTTGATGCGTACTCGGGTAGAGACCTCACGGTCGAATCCGGAAAGTTCCAATCCCTCGTCATCGGCAACGATCATCACACCGCGCAAGATGGGTTGGGTGGGCTTGCTGGGAAGGGAGCGGGCTACCCAACCGAGGGCAGATGCGAAGTCATCCTTGGGAACAATGAAACTCACTGTCTGGCTATCCATGCTCAATCTAACTTCCGTGTCTTCGTCGTGCTCGAGCGTCTCGTTCTTCTCGAGGTTCGTCTGATCAAGATTAACCCACAAGCTCTATTTCTGTTTATTCCCTTTTATTTAGAGAGATAGCAGTCGTAGTAGGTGTTGTGGATCCTGTGCACAAACCCTAATCCATGCATGTCAGGACGTGGGTTCGGATGTTGATACGTCGGTGGATGAACTGTGAATAACGCATTTGCAATGTGGATAACTCGGTTGCCCTGCGAGTTGTACACAATCTGTCCACTGCTGTTTACCCAGTTTAGACGCAGTTTTCCCCAGGGTTCATTGGGATGCGGTGTGAGCCATCCAACTCTCCATGCTGATTTCGAGGATTCTTAAGACACATCGTTGCTACCCCTTGAATTACAAGTTTGGAATTACATCTGTGGAAAACGTTGTGGAATTGTGGATAACTCGGTTGAATCCCGGTCTACCAAAGGTCAGGGTATCGTGAGTTATCCCCAAGCTGCTTGTGGATAACTCAGTAAAGCTGGGGAAAACTGTGGGTAACTCGCTCCCCGGCCTCTCCATAGGGGGTGGAAAGGTCAGACGACGGGGCTAATCCCGGGCATGGGACTTGATCTTTTGTGTGAGTTCTTGCACCTGATCGAACACCTTCTTGTTCTCCGACAGGGATTCGCGCACGCGACGTTCGGCATACATCACCGTGGTGTGGTCGCGTCCGCCGAAAGCACTTCCCAACTTCGGCAGAGAAAGATCCGTCAGTTCTCGGCAGAGATACATTGCGATCTGCCGAGCCTGCACAAACTTCTTGGCCCTACCCTTGCCTATGAGCTCATCGGTGGTGAGGTTGAAGTAGTTCGCCACCACCTCAATCACATGCTGAGGAACAATTTCCACATCCTGATCGGCTGGCGAAATATCGCGTAACGCAATTTCTGCGGTTTCGACCGTCAGCGGTTCATGGCTAAGCGCGCAATAGGCCGTCACGCGGATCAAAGCACCATCGAGCTCACGAATCGATTTCTCATAGCGGCTCGCGATCAGTACCTTGACGTCCTCGGGTAGCTGCACATTGTCGGATTCTGCTTTCTTCGTGAGAATCGCAATGCGCGTTTCTAGGTCCGGAGTCTGAACATCGGTAATCAGTCCGCCTTCAAAGCGAGTGCGCAGGCGATCTTCCAACGTGGTCAGCTGTCGTGGAGGTCGGTCGGAACTCAGCACAATCTGCTTATTTGCCTGGTGCAATGCATTGAACGTGTGGAAGAACTCCTCCTGCGTCGATTCCTTGTTCTGAAGGAATTGGATATCGTCCACGATCAGCATGTCTAGATTGCGGTAGCGCCGCTTGAAGGATTCACGGGTGTCATTGGCGATGGAGTTAATAAAGTCATTCGTCAGCTCTTCGGAACTCACGTACTTCACCCGCATATTTGGCTGTAGCTCTTTGGCATAGTGTCCAATTGCATGCAGCAAGTGGGTCTTCCCCAACCCGGACTCACCCCAGATAAACAGAGGATTGTAGGCCTTTGCGGGTGCTTCTGCAACAGCCCGGCAGGCGGCGGCGGCGAAGTTATTCGACGAGCCAACAACGAAGCTGTCGAACGTGTAGTTCTTGTTCAGTAGAGAATCGCCATCCAGCCCATCGTTGAAGTTCGATGAAGGCTGCGGCGCAACGTTCTGTCGCGGCGGCACCCGGTGGGCTTGTTCCTTATTTGTCCAATGTTTCGGCGTTGGGGATGGGTTCGGATCGATGTGGTTTTCCGTCGCAGCGTATTGTCCTGCGAGAGCATCGGCATCGTGCTCCCGTCGCTGAGCAGCTTCTTCCTCAGTCTCTGTAGCAGCGCCGTCTTTTTCCTGTGCTTGGTGAACCAGTGCTTCTACCTGGAAGGTTGATAGGTCGTCTGCGGTAGCTACCGAACTTTTTTCTGACGCCCCTTCGTGGATATCGCCTGTCGTTTCGGTGTCACTCTCAGACTGTGTGCCCTGCTTGGGTTCCTCTGATTCTGCCTCTACGGATTCCCCATTCGTGCTGGTGATCGCAAGGCTGACGGAAAGATCCAAACGAGCTTTGAGGACATGCTTGATGGGATCGATGAGGTCTTTTTCGATCGATTCCTTGGTCCACTTATTGGGTGTTTCAAGCACGACGATCCGTCCCATAAGCCCCACCGGTTTGACCTTGCGCAGAAGTGAACGCTGTTTGGGGGAGATAGGTGGAAGATCGGGGTCGGGATTGGCGGAGGAGCTATCCGCGAGCCAATCGTGCATGATGGCATCCCACATGTCGGGAAAGTGTTCCTCGATAGAGAAATTCGAGTTGCTCATAGGGGCTCCAGGGTCAGGGCTGTTTTCAGCGTAAGAGTTTTCGGGGGTGGCGTAGAGGTAAACGGGGGGTTAAATCAGCGGTGGTTCTCAATTCCGTCTTTTATGTAGTTGTTCACCTCGTCGTACACAGTGGGAAATGCCGTATATCCTGCATTTGCACATAGTTATGCACACCTGTGGATAACTTCTCTTCACATGTTATCCCCAAGGTACAGGCTCCTTGTGGATAACTCTAATCAGAGCCTCAATATTCACTCTACCTGCATAAATAGGGTGTAAAGTAAAGGTTTAGTGTTTGGGGGTGAGGGAGTTTTCCACAAGGTCCATCGTCATTTGACGAACTTAGATCTAGGCTTTACACACCTACTTCCACCCCGTTGGTTTCGTTGAAACCGGAAGGTGCCTTCTGGAGACATCCAATGATGTTCTGACGAGTATTTATTAGAGACAGCTGCATCCTCTTCGAGGGCGCCGTCTCTAAAATTTGGATAACTTACGTCACAGCACGTATCCTTGACTCGTCTATGGCAACCCATATGTGGCAGCAGTTCACCACGCTGCCTATCGGGTGCCTCCGGTATCGGCGCCATTCTTCTCGGAGATTGCCGGTACAACTGTCCACTTAAATTTGTGGGCGCATCGCTGGCTAAGCAATATCCCAGCTTCTTTAGCGCTGGGCTGCCTGCTGTCGTCATATGCGGTGTGCGCACAGCTAATGAATGTTAAGGAGTGAAGTACCGTGGCCAAGGGCAAGCGTACTTTCCAGCCCAATAACCGTCGTCGTGCACGCGTGCACGGTTTCCGTACCCGCATGCGTACCCGCGCTGGCCGTGCCATCGTTTCCGCACGCCGCAACAAGGGTCGCAAGTCCCTCACTGCCTAAGTAAGGCATCGACGTTCCCTCCACCCCAAGAATCTTGGGGTGGATTGTCGTAGGGGCGTCAATTAAAAGAAAGAGCCACCATTGTGCTAGCTCCTAAGCACCGGCTTCGGTCAACTTCCCTGTTTGGGAAGACGATTCGGAACGGCCGGAAGAAAGGTAGCCGCACTGTGGTGGTTCATGTTTTAGTGGGGGGTGAAGGGGCCGAGGCTTTGCCGGCACCCTTACAAGAGGCAGCCACAGCTGGACCGCGGATGGGACTGGTTGTCTCCAAAGCCGTTGGAAACGCTGTGACCAGGCATAATACATCACGCAAGATTCGCCATGCCTTTCGGACTGTATTAGATGAAGGCAAACTGGATTTCCCAGCTGGAACAACTTTGGTGATCCGCGCTTTGCCGAAGAGCGCCGAGGCAAGCTTTGAGGAGTTGGTCGGTGATGTGCGTAGCTGCATCCGACGGGCCCTCCCCCGGTGACGGTGCAGAAGGCACGGTTAACGCGCACGAGGGTAGGTCGCGGAAGCGCGGCCTCGGAGCTCGAATGGCTCGCCGAGTAATCCTTGGTTACCAAAGTTATGTTTCACCCCTTAAAATGGGGCCAACGTGCCGTTTTGAACCTACGTGCAGTAACTACGCTTTAATCGCTATCGGCCGACATGGTCTGATTAAAGGGTCAATACTTACGCTAGGTCGATTGGCCCGCTGTGGGCCATGGCATCCGGGAGGTTGGGATCCTGTCCCTCCTCGTCGTCCCTTGCGCCTGTGGAGCAGGCGACACCGTTAGGCTGTTCGTTTGTGGAGCTGCTAGCTGAGTCGTCAGCAACATAGGCCTTACTAGACCAATATCAGGAGAAACCTCGAGTCGCCATGGATTTTATTTATTATCCAGTGTCCGGCGTTTTGTGGTTCTGGCATAAGCTGTTCAGCTACGTCCTCAGCCCGGACTCGGGATTCACGTGGGCGCTAGCGATCATGTTCCTCGTTTTCACCATCCGTATTTTGTTGGTGAAGCCGATGGCGAATCAGCTGCGCTCGTCCCGCAAGATGCAAGAAATGCAGCCGAAAATGCAGGAGCTGCAACGCAAGTACAAGAATGATCGACAGACGCTGGCGATCGAGATGCGCAAGTTGCAGAAGGAAATGGGCGTTAACCCTTTGGCTTCCTGTCTGCCGATGCTTGTGCAGATGCCGATCTTCCTTGGCCTGTTCCACGTGCTGCGTTCCTTCAACCGTACCGGTAATGGTGTGGGCCAGTTGGGGATGTCTGTTGAGGAAACCCGAAACACGCCAAACTATTTCTTCGGAGTAGATGAGGTTCAATCGTTCCTCGATGCGCGTATCTTCGGTACCCCGATTTCTGGCTTCATTTCCATGGATCCTCAGAACTACCGCGCGTTCTCCGCTGATGGCGTGGTGGATTTTACGCGGACCAACATCATTGTTGTTGTCGTGCCGATGATGCTCGTAGCGTCTGTCCTGATGCACTTCTCCGCACGCATGTCTATGGATCGCGCTGCAAAGCGCCGCAAGGCATCCCCGGCTAAGGGGAATGATCCTAAGGCTCAACAGATGCAGATGCAGATGGACATGATGCAGAAACTCATGCTCTGGGTTATGCCGGTTCTTTACCTGCTGGGTGGTTTCGCATGGCAGGTTGGCCTGGCTCTGTACATGGTCACGAACATGACGTGGTCCTACTTGCAGCAGTTCTTCCTCTACAAGAAGATGGATGCAGAAGAAGAGGCCGAGAAGGAGGCAGTTGCCGCTTCGAAGCGTACCTCTGCTCCTAAGGTCGGAGCGCGTCCGAATAATCCAAAGAAGAAGGGCAAGAAGCGGAAGTAGCTCGCTACTGTACGTTGCCAATTACTTATAGAACCGTCACCTATGAGGTGGCGGTTTTTTGTTTGCCCTGCTCCCCTTCCCGGGTGCTGTCGTTCCGGCTAGTGGCTATAGAATGGGCGGAGTACATCAGTTTGAATGTTTCACGTGAAACATTCGGCGTGGTTTCACGTGAAACATGCCCATCCTCCCACCTTTTGAAGGAGTGCCCAGATGGCGAATCAGGACGATTCCACCGTTGCCAACCCTCAGTTGGGTGAACCACCAGCGATAGCCGAGGACGTGTTTGGGGATCGGCTTCCCCTCGCTCGTGTATATGCAGAGTTTCTAGCATCTGCCGGGATAGAGAGAGGTTTGCTCGGTCCGAGAGAGGTGCCGCGTATCTGGGAACGTCATGTTCTTAACTCTGCAGTCCTTGGCGAAGTAATCGATCCGGGTCAGCGAGTGATCGACGTTGGATCTGGTGCGGGTCTTCCGGGCATACCGTTGGCTATCGCACGCCCGGATCTTAAGGTTCAACTTCTAGAGCCGCTGTTGCGTCGTTATAACTTTCTCCAAGAGATCAATGATGAGCTTGAGCTGGGTTGCGATGTTATCCGTGGCCGTGCGGAAGAACCAGATGTGGTAAGAGCCATTGGTGGCGCCGATGTAGTTACCTCCCGCGCAGTTGCGCCTTTAGGGAAACTGGCTCGTTGGTCTCTCCCCCTGGTTCGAGTCGGTGGGTCGATGAAAGCCTTGAAGGGTGGTTCTGTTGCAGAGGAATTGCAGCGTGACGCTAAGGAGATTTCAAAGGCCGGTGGTGGCGAGGGAACCATTGAGCTGGTTGGTGAGTCTAAAGTTGCTGAGCCGACTCACGTCATCATAATTCCTCGCGTGAAATAGGCATCGATTCATTGGAGCCCTTCAGGGTTCAATATTGGTAAAAGACTCAGGGGTACGCCATGATCTCCTTGAACGTGCCACCTATTCCTAGCCTTGTGCTCTCGTTGAGACGTAGGACAGGCTGCATTATTCTTTACGTACACCCCGATGTTTCACGTGAAACATCGGTTCTCGACTTCAGGATTGGACGTAAATGTCGAATATCGACATGGATGACACACCCATTGGTCGCGCAGCTCGACAAGCGGCGCGAATGAAGAACCCAAATCGGAACCAGCTTCCGAAGCCGCCAAAGTGCAGGAAGATTACCATCGCCAATCAAAAGGGTGGAGTAGGTAAGACGACTTCCACCGTTAATTTGGCGTGGTCTTTAGCGTTGATGGGCATGAGGGTGCTTGTTATTGATCTTGATCCGCAGGGAAACGCCTCCACTGCGTTAGATGCTGTTCCTCATGCTGGGACTCCCTCAAGTTACGAGGTTCTCTTGAATGAGATGACCATCGATGAGGTTATGCAGGGCAACAGAGACAACGACAATATCTTCTGTGTGCCTGCAACGATTGATCTCGCGGGAGCCGAAATTAACCTTGTTAATGAAGTACGTCGTGAGTACCGACTTGCCACGGCTTTGAATGACTCATGGTTGGAAGAACAAGGTTTTGACTACGTCTTTATTGACTGTCCCCCGTCGCTTGGACTGTTGACTATTAACGCTATGGCGGCCGTAGATGAGGTTCTGATTCCGATTCAGTGTGAATACTATGCGCTCGAGGGCGTGACCCAGCTTATCGATAATATCGCCATGATTCGTGAGAGTCTGAACCCAAATCTTCATATTTCTGGTGTACTCCTAACCATGTATGATGGCCGTACGAAGCTATCGCTGAACGTTAGTGATGATGTGCGCACACACTTTGGCTCGGTTGTTTTGGATAACCACATACCTCGCAACGTAAAGGTGTCCGAGGCGCCAAGTTATAACATGACCGTGCTTCAATACGATGGCGGCGCTCCCGGTGCCCTTGCCTACTATGACGCGGCTAAGGAATTTGCGGTACGTGGCGATTACCTTCCATCCTCAGAAACGGCCCCCATTGGGATTGCCCCAGAACTCCACGACGGGGGTGTTCAATAGTGGGGAAAAGCAATAAAACGGGTTCAAAATTGTCTAAGAAGAGCTCCAAACAAGTGAAGTCAAAAGATGACAAAGCGCCTTTGAATCCTTCGAACGCCGATGACTCGAAGATGATGCCTCAGCCTAGCAAACCAGCTGACAATCCAAACGGAGATGCGGCTACTGCTACTCCGCGCATGCCTTCTCCGAGGAATAGAAAGCCACAAATGCCCTCCCCCAGTGCCGTTGGCAATCAGCGTCGCGGTGGGTTGGGTCGCGGCTTGGCCGCCCTCATCCCGACTGGGCCAGCTCGACCGTCTCTTGGCGATGGTGCCGCAGACATAGTTCTCGGCAACAGCTCGGCGACTAGGTCTACGTTTGAGGCGAACGGCTTAATAAATGCGGCTGGTGAAAATAGCGCTTCGTTCCCCCAGTCAAAAGTCAGCACTACCGATACGCCATCTACCTCCCGCAGCATTAAGAAGGGTGAGCATCGTACATCAGATGATGTAAAGAATTTTGCCTCGGAAAAATCTGCTCAAGAAGGTGTTGAGAGGGGTACCTCAGGTATAGGTGCGAAACGTCACAGTGACGCTTCGGACGTTTCTAACGCAGCCCACCAAAACAATCGAGGATCAATTTCCGGTCGCTTCGACGAGCCGAACACAGAAGACAATGTTTCACGTGAAACATCGACGGAGGATTTTGGTGCTTCGTACCAAGAGATCCCGCTGGAGGCTATTCGCACGAACGCGAAGCAGCCCCGTGAAGTGTTTGATGAAGAAGCGCTACAAGAGTTGGTGCACTCCATCAAGGAGTTCGGCCTTATGCAACCGATTGTGGTGCGTCGTGCTCCCAATGAGAACTCGACCTATGAACTCATCATGGGTGAACGCCGATACCGTGCCGCTAGTCGCGCAGGCTTCGACGTAATTCCTGCAATCGTTCGCGAGACCGCTGACGAAGAGATGCTCCGCGACGCTCTCTTGGAGAATATTCATCGCGTACAACTCAATCCGTTGGAAGAAGCGGCTGCGTATCAGCAGCTCATGGAGGAGTTCGGTGTAACTCAAGAGCAGCTGGCAAGAAAAATCGGACGTTCACGGCCGCTCATTACGAATATGATTCGTCTACTGCAGTTGCCCGTTTCTGTACAGCGACGAGTCGGTGCAGGTGTACTCAGCGCCGGTCATGCCAGAGCGCTCTTGGGTTTGAAGCTCGGGGCTGAAGCTCAGGAGAACTTGGCAAATCGCATTGTGACAGAGGGTATGAGTGTTCGAGCCACTGAAGAAGCGGTCACTTTGCTCAACCGGGACGATAGCGGCGAATTAAACACCAAAAAGACCATCCGAAAGCCTCAACAGCTTCCGGATGAGGTTTCTGACTGGGTAGATACAGCGTCAGATGCGCTTGAAACCAAGGTTTCAGTTCAGATGGGGAAGAAGAAGGGAAAGATCGTTGTTGAGTTCGGTGGGCCTGAGGATTTCGACAGGATCATTGAGCTTTTGAAGTTCAAATAGCATTAGTAGGGCTCCAGCGTATTAACTACAGTTCCAATAGTAGAAATGAAAGGTTTCCCATGTCTCTGAGCGTGACTGAAGCAATTGACCAACGCCGAGCTACTCGAAAGTTCAAGAACCAGCCTTTGAGCAATGAGATTCTGGACCGGGTTGTGAGGAATGCATTGGAGGCTCCTAGCGCCTTCAACGCACAAATGCGAGATCTGGTAGTTGTCCGCGATCAGAGTGTCAAGGAGGCTATTTTTGAAGCCTCTGGCCAGCAGCAATTCCTAGATGCGCCAGTGGTCTTCGTAGTGGTAGGACGGTCTGAAGTAGTTCCGGAGGATGCCGAAGAGATCCTTGGCACAGATTTAACGGAAAAGGTTCGCGGTTTTAATGGCAACGCCTCTGCGGCCAAGCTACGCGAAATTGGTATTCGTGATGCAATGTTGGTGGCCGGGTTCTTGCTCCTTGCGGCTCAGGAACAAGGATTGTCTACCTCCCCTACCACTGGATGGAACGAGGAGGGCGTCAAAAAGGCCATTGGACTGGAGGGGCGAGATGATCGCTCAATTGCCCTGGTTATCGCGGCGGGTTACGCGGACGAAGAACCCGCGCACCCTGGCCGTGCGCTAAACAGGCGCGTGGATGATCGATACTAAGAAGAACGAATTCGGTTAGAAATCCCCGATGTTTCACGTGAAACATCGGGGATTCGGCTTTGAGAAAACTCTTCATTTCCGCCCGGCCATGGGATGAGCGCTATAGGATTCACGTTGTTGGATCCTTCGGACTTATGGGAAGTAAGGACCCTGCAGCCTACACATAATTGGTCGTCTGAACGCTGAAAGGAAAAGATGTGGAAGTAAGTATCCGCGCCATAACCCCTCAGCGTTCCGAGGATCTAGAATCAGGTGCTGCTATATCGACTTTTTGGCCGTTCCCAGCTGACTACGGCAGGAAGGGGAATGAAGATTGCGATCCGATTTTTGACAAGCAACTATGGCTGCATAACGTCATGATGGAATGGGGAATCTGCGGCTATACGGCGTTTGTGGGCACTGGAGACGCGGGTACGCACTCTGTGCCTGCAGCGACCGTATTCTTTGCCCCTGCGCGGTATATGCAGGGAATTTCCAAGTTTCCTACTGGGCCAATCTCACCCGATGCAATCTTGCTGAGTACGGTTCATGTAGCCCTCCCATACATGGGTCTCTACCTGGAACACCAGCTAATCGATACGGTGATTACGGAGGCCCACAGGCGTGGCGTGAAAGCCGTCGAGGCTTTTGCTCGTGTAGAGGACTTTGACGAAGATCTTGCGAGGCAATTGGGCAGTGCTTCGGTGACGGAGACGGATCGAGGAGGTGTAAGCCGCCAGTACGATCAAGCTGGTGACAAGCAGGGCGAATACAGCGCCCTAGAATCCCTGAAGTATGTTCCGGAGTCCTATCGGGGATGGGAAGCGGCTGCCGAAGTACATGACGCCGCGGATGAAGACGTTCTAGATATTGCTCCCATGCTCTCCGAAGACATATTGGAAGCGGAGGGCTTCAAAGTGGTAAAACACCATCGGCGTTTCCCCCGCTATCGCTTTGAAATCAATGGAAATAATTCCTTGTTTAGCGACTTCGCAGAAGAGGATCATGCAAGGGTAAATGGACCTGAAAAGCTATCTACCGTAATCGGAGGCAAACAAGCACCTGGCCCAATGGGGAACCTACTTCTGCGGAAGCTCTTCCTGTAGAAGCTCAACAAAGCTAAACGTGCCCGTCTCGTGGACATCTTTATCCAAAAGGTAGAGGCGCTTTACAGCCACAACGATCGCTTCAGCGATGGTGTCACGCATGGCGGGATCACTGAGGATCTTCATGTCGCGAGGGCTGGTCAAATAACCTGGCACAACTTGCACAGTTGGCATACTCGTCAGACGCAAGATATCCCACGTCTGCCCGTGGTTGTAGCAATTCTGCAATGAGGTGCGGGCAACGATCTCGCGCTGGATAAAACCGGAGAGCTTTTCACCCACCATGGACGAATAGCCAGTCAGCGAACCAAAGTAAAAGGAGGCTGCACCGTTGGCTTTCTCATTAGGGTAAATATCGGTACGCAGGCTTATCATGACATCTGCGCCAAAAGCATTTGCGATGTTCGCACGATCCTGATTCGTTGGATTAGCCGATCGTGGCCGAGACAGAATAGTCTCCATTCCAGCGGCAATCATGCGCCCTTCTACCCTGCCCGCAAGGTCCCAAAGGATCTCCTCCTCGGAGATCTGCCCATAAGGACCATCGACGATATAGCCTTTGTCAGCGCCACCAAGACCAGGATCAATCACAACTCGCTTGCCCGTGAGTTGGGGTCCGGCAGAACGGATCTGTTCCTTTTCCCGGATCGATTGCGGGGAACCGCCGGTAATGCGTCGTCCTAGATAGGACAGGGCACGTAGCGTGTCGGGCCCCACCACGCCATCGTTAGTCAGACCGTAGTTCAGCTGATAATTGACAACGGCGGAATGCGTGCGCGGGCCGAAGTGACCATCGATACGGCTCGTATAAAAGCCGAGGTCGTGGAGCTGTGTTTGCAGCTGCGCAACATCGTCGCCGACAAATTGATTGCTCTGCAGGGAAAGCACTCGAGCGCCTAAGGTGTAGGAGGCTTCTCGAAGGGCACGCAGGGTGCCTGGGGTAATGGCACCGTCTGCGATGATTCCACGCTGCTGCTGAAACGCTCGAAGCGCTTCAGCCAGAACCTCGTCAAACACCTCTTCTTCACTAGTCCAGCGCTGTGCTTTGCTACCGGTCGCGTCCCCCTCGTAACCTTCCAGCAGTCCCAAGCGTGCCAAGGTACCGCGTACCTCAGCGACGCGCGGACTGCGGTCTCCGACGTGGAGAAGCAAACGATCCACTGGGCTCAACACTCCAATTCTCTAAAGCTCTTTGGTGCTGGTCGAGCACCCTTAGCGCTGTTCTAAGTTATGTGCGACGAGGTATTGATCTCGCCTTGTTCTCGCCCACTCTTATTGTGATCTAGATCACTACCGCATTCCCCTGCGAATAGAGTCGAGCCATAGGTGCAATTCTAGGGTCTATTGCGCCAATCCGCCTTATAGGCAGGTCAGGCGTGTTTAAAGTTGTTTCTCGATGGCAGCTCGAAGAGTGTCTCTATCTTGGGCGCCACTAAACTCGGCGACCTTCTTGCCATCCTTGAACACTAAGAGAGCCGGAATCGACATCACCTGGAACATGGCGCCCAGCATGCGCTCATCATCAATATTGACCTTGGCAATTGTGGCCTTGCCATCGAACTCAGCCGCCAGTTCGTCGAGAATGGGCGTCATGGCTAGGCAAGGGCGGCACCATTCGGCCCAAAAGTCGACCAGAACGGGTTGGCTAGATTCCACTACCTCGGACTTGAAGGTGGCTTGGGTAACGTTCACAATCTCGGACATAAGAGTGACAAAACTCCTGGTTGGGGCACATTCTCATTAGGTTGGAGGTTACCCTTCAACGTGTAAATATCCTATGCGCAGACGGTGGAATTTACCTAAAGGTGACCGAATGTGACCGTTCCGTTACTGGGCTGCGAGATATGCCTCGGCATCCAGGGCGGCGCGGCAGCCGGAGCCAGCCGCGGTAATGGCCTGCTGGTAATGGGAATCCACCAGGTCACCAGCGGCGAACACACCGGGCAGGCTGGTGCGGGTGGAAGGCTCCTCGACCTTCACATAGCCATTGTCCTGTAGTTCCACCTGGCCTTCGAAGACCGTCGTGCGCGGGTCGTGGCCGATTGCAACGAACATCGCATCCATTGGCACGTCCGTACGCTCTCCGGTCTGCGTATCCTCCACAACGAGTGTTTCTACGCTCTTGTCGCCCTTAACCTCTACGACCTTGGCGTTGGTCAGGAACTTGATCTTCGGATTGTTACGGGCGCGCTCCTCCATGATCTTGGAGGCGCGGAATTCATCGCGACGGTGGATGATAGTCACGCTTTCGCCGAACTTTGTAAGGAAGTCGGCTTCCTCCATCGCGGAATCGCCACCACCGATCACAGCGATCTGCTTGTCCTTGAAGAAGAAACCATCGCAGGTTGCGCAGGCGGATACACCGCGCCCCAGCAGCTCCTGCTCGCCGGGAACGTTCAGATAGCGCGGGGCGGCACCGGTAGCCAGAATCACCGCGCGAGCCTGGTACTCCTCCCCATAGACCCACACCTTCTTGATCTCGCCGGAAAGGTCGACCTTCTCGACCTCCTCCTGGCGCAGATCAGCACCGAAGCGCTCGGCCTGTGCGCGCATTTCCTCCATAAGATCCGGGCCCATAATGCCCTTCTGGAAGCCGGGGAAGTTCTCCACCTCGGTGGTCTGCATCAGCAAACCGCCGTACTCCACGCCTTCAAACACAACCGGGTTTAGCTCGGCACGCGCTGCGTACACTGCCGCGGTGTAGCCTGCGGGTCCTGACCCGATAATGATGACGTCATGAACCTGGCCCGCACTCTGGGTGTCTGCGTCCGCGCTCGCGGCCTCCGTTGAATCGCTGTTGAGAATACCGCTGGCCTGCAGGAATGGCTGGTTCATGATTATCCTTTGAGGTCGAAGATGTAGTTCACCCCAGTCTAACCGGCTGCGGCCATTCCGTATTCCTCTGCCCCACCGAGATGTTCACACATCATCCGCTTCGCGCGGTTCTTTCGTGATTTCACGGTGCCGATTGGAATGCCTAGCTGTGCTGCTGCGTGAGCCTCACTGAGTCCCCGGATCTCCGTCAGTACCACCACGTCGCGCATCTCGGGGGATAGCTGTCGCAGGCTGCGGTGCACATCCAGCCGTGCGACCGTTGCTTCTTCCCGCGCTCCTAGCGCCGGCAGCGTCCGCGTCCGCTCACTGAAGTCCTCCCGCCCCGGTTGGGCCTCACGGTTATAGCGCTGCATGTAAGACAGTGCTGCGTTGCGCATAATCGTGGCCATCCACGTGCTCACGCTCGCTGAACGTTTTCCACTAAAGCGCGAGGCAAAGCGGTGCACTCGCAACAACCCCTCCTGGTAAACGTCCATTTGATGGGCTTCGGGCACATTCACCCGTCGAAGAGCCCACCACAGCGTGCGCTGGTGGCGGTCGATCAGTTCACGAAATGCGCCGGGTTGCCCCTCGTTATGTCCGCGTAGTAGCTCGTGGTCGGTTTGCTCTGTTGGCCGTTTATGAGCCGTTTTTCTTGGTGACGCCCCCTGCATCATCTTCCCCCTTAGTATGACGTCGGAGCCGTGCCGCCCCCGTGTCACACACTTTATTCTGTGCTGAATGAAGTGTGGGGGCAAAGAACTGAACCTGTGGATAACTGCAAACGGCGCCGACCTCATTGTGAACTTCACAGTTGAGGTGGGCGCCGCTATGCGCTATGGGTTTGGCTCAGCCACAGTGCAGGTCAGCCGACGGGTTGAATCGACTGCGCGGGCTGGCGTGACTGTGCCGGCTGTGCCGGCTGTGCCGACGGTTTTGGCTGTGCCGGCTGGCGCTGCTCTGAGGGCTGGGTCGGCTGAGTAGCGCTGGAATCCTCGTCGGAAGTCGCCTGGTCGAGCCAGTTGCCGGCGGCGGAAACCTCACTGATCGTCGCGGGCTTCGGAAGCGGCAGCCCCGTAATCCAGATCAGCAGGCGATTGCCCTTTGCTGCGCTGACCTTGTCGGTATCGTACTTACCTTTTTCTCGATTGCTCTCTTCGTTTTCATTCTCGTTGCCATCGCCCTCCCCCGCTGCGGCAGATGCTCCGGTGTCGTTACCATCTGCACCATCTGCGCCACGGCTCGTATTACCCGCGCCCCAGTTGGAATCGCTGGCGCTGCCAGTACCGGCGAGGTTCACGGTCATGTCGGCAGAATCTGCCTTCACGGTCTTGAGCAGCTGAGTCTGATCCAGAGACGCCAACTTGCCGTTGCTGTCGGCGGTCGCCAATCGCAGTTCCATGGTGGTTCCGCGGGTCAGACCGCGCAGCTGAACCTGCGACAGGGCGGTGCCCTCTGGCAGCGTCATAAGCAGTCCGATTCCAGGCTTAGTGGTGCCAGGCTCGCCTCCGAGCTGCACAGTTGCGGGGTTGGACTGCCAGAACGTCTCCGGATCTCCGTCGGTAATCAGGCGCGCCAAGTCCGGTCGATCCAGCGGCCAGTCCACATCGGCGGGGAGCCACTCGAGCGGCTTGCTCAAAGGGACATCCGCAGGATCCACGCCACGCACGGCCTGCGCACCCTGACGCAGCGAGTCGGTGGACAACGGCGAATCCTTGCGGTCGCCGCCGACGACACTGACCACTGCTGCGACCAAAGCAGCGATGATGACGACGGAGATGAAAGCGATAGCCGCCGCAGCAGCCATGCCGACCGGACGGTTGCCCTCGGCGCCGAAACCAGAACGAGCACTTGGATCCGGGGTTTGATCTTCCTGGATCGCCAGCTGACCCGACTTCAGGTCTCGCAGGCTCTTCGCAGCCTTTTGCAGATCCTCCGGTTCGACCTTCTCTCCATCGAATTCGTGGATCTTCTTGTAGATACGGGTGAGCTCCTCCGGTACTTGTTCATACGGGACATGCTCAAGCAGCAGTCGCAGTGCGACGGCCACGCCGTGGGCATCCTGTGCCGTGTCATCGTGGGGCAGAACACCCGGAAAGGCCAGGACGGCTGCTCCATCAGTGCCGATGCGCACACGATCGCGGTGATCCAAGCCCAACGCAGTGCCACTGGCCTCCGCCTGTGCGGCAGCATCTGCCAGAGAGGCTACGGCGAAAGCTGCGGCCAGCGGCTCCGGCTGGCTCTCCGCCACCTTCGTCAGAGGCGAGCCCTGTACCCAACTGGAAACGATGACAACCAGATTGCCGTAGTCGATGACACGATTGACCTGCGCCATGCCCGGCGCATCGAACTGCTTGAGCTTGGCCGAGCGACGCAGCATTTCGTCCTTTGCGTGGGCCACTGCCGGGCCGTTTACAGGCACGGATACTCCGGGTTCCACCTGCGAACGGGCAAAGGCCACCGGATCCATGATCGTGAGACCCACAATGTCGCCCGTCGCCAGTTCGCGCCCCTGCCAGAAGCGGGCGGCGGACCAGCCTCCGTGGTCGGCCAGCAGACGGTAGCGGCCTTCCAGCAGCGGCGCACCCGGTACCAGGCGTGGGCCGCGCACCCGGCCAGCTGCCAATGGTGGGAGCGCCACGCCCGCCATCATGTGGTCCAGAGCAATGGCCTCGCGGGCAGCCAGTTCCTGAGGCGAGAGACGACGGGGGCCAGCCTCGACGGTGGATTGTTCGTCGCTGGGGAGTGGGCGTCGAGAAGGAAGAACCCGAGACAACCCCGGAATGCGCGACAGAGCCCCCACCAGAGTTTGAATCTCTGGCAGTGGGGCGCGCACGAGGATCAACCCGGTAACACCGAGGAACAGCACACCAGCGATAAACAGGCGGACAACAAACCAGGGGTTAGCTAGTGTCTGGAATGCGTAGCGCGCCAGCACCACATCTACGCGCCAGGCGATCAGAGCACCGACCAGCGAGGATCCCAGCGCCCACAGCACCGTCATCGTCACCTTGCGGAACTGTAGATCACCTAGTGAACGCCGCAGCAGGCGATCGCCAATAATGGCACCGGCCATGAAGCCCAGGCCGTTGGCCGCACCCAGCAGCACCACGACCAAGCGGGGTTCGGTGGCGATCTGTGGGGCAATGTAGGCGAAGGCCAGCTTCGTCACGGTAATTCCGGCGATGATGAAGGTCGGCGTCCAGACTTCCTCGCGGGCATAGAACACGCGCAGGTGCAGCAAAACCAATGCATAGGGAATCAAGGTGAACGCGGAGAAGCTGATGGTCCAGCCCAACACGTTCGCGTCATCCAGCGAGAACTCCTTATACGCAAAAAGCGCCGCGGAAATCAGCGTGCCGAAGCAAGTGAAGAACACGATGATCGGCACCATTGCCAGCATCGTTAGCTTCGAGGCGACAGTCAGGTCGCGCACCACAGCCTTGTCGTCGCCCTCCGCCGCATTGCGGGACAGGCGCGGCATCACAGCCGTAAGTAGCGTTACGCCGATCACGCCGTAGGGCATCTGCAGTAGCTGCCAGGCCTGCATGTAGATTGTCGGCGCGACCTCCCATGTATCGGAGGCGATGCGGTTGTTGAGCAGCCAGCCGACCTGGGAGATAGCCACGTACACGACGATGGCGATGGCCATGCCGCCGAAGGACTTCAGGCGCTCGTCGATACCCCACAGGGGGCGCAGGTTAATGCCGGCCTTGCGCAGGAACGGCACCATGATCAGTGCCTGCATGACCACACCCGCAGTGGTGCCCAGGCCCAGCAGCAGGACGTGTGGATCCGTGATGGTCACATTGTCCATCGGCTGCAGTTTCGTGTCCCGCGGCAGGAACATATACAGTCCCAGCACCGCGAGTGTGACCACGTTGTTCACCACAGGCGCCCACGCGCCGGGTTTGAACACTCCCTTGGTATTGAGGATCGCCATGAACACCGCGAACATCGCGTAGAACATGATCTGCGGCAGCACCAGGTAGGCAAATGCCGTGGACATGCCGACATTCACATGGCCCTCGGAATCCAGACTCATGCGCACCAGCAGTGGTGCACACGCCACGGAGACCAAGGTGATGACAACGGTCAGTGAGAACGTAAGCGTCAAAAGTCTTCGTATGAAGGCCTCGCCGCGATCCGCGTCCTCCTTCTCGGCGCGCACCAGCACTGGCACCACCAGCGAGGTCAACACGGCACCGAGAACCAGCTCGGTCACCAGGTTCGGCAGCGTGTTGGCGGTGTTGAACGCACTGGCCACCGCGCCGCCCAGCGCCGAGGCAATGAATACCGTGCGCAGGAAGCCCGTGATGCGGCTAATCAGCGTTGCAATCGCCATAGAGCCGCCAGCGCGTACGATCTGCTCGTCACTTTGCTTATCGTTCTGATCGCTGGCCTGCCCGTTGCTGTGCCCGCTGCCCTGCTCACCACTTTCGTTGCCACCGTAGTTGCCGCTGTTGTCGTTACTGTGGTCGCTGCTGTGGTCGCCGCCGCTTGTGGCAGTGCGAAGGCTGGTTTCGCGCTCGGTCGTTGCACTCACCGTGCTGCCTGCGGCCGGGTTGCTATCGCCAACGGCTGCCGCATTGTGGGCACCGGATGCTTGGTCACCAACCATGGCAACATCGCCGTGGCCACTAGCGGAGGTCGGGTTTACCTCTGTGGAGCTTTGTGACGCCCCGTCTCCGCCCGCCGACACACCAGTCTTAGCGCGGTCTTTCTTCGGCGCTAGCGCCGGCGGCTGGGTTGCGCGGAAACGTCCACGTTGCCCAGCCGAGGGGCTAGCTGGTAGGTCTTCCCTCTCTTGCTCAGAAGTCACTACTCCATCTTTATGCACCAGCCGTATATTGCCTAACGGAGAAGTGGGCGTGTCTAGTTTTGTTCGCCCTCTACTGGGCGAGCAACGCGTTCCAGCGGCTTAGGGCTGAGATCTCCTCCGCCCCGTCCGCTGCGGCGATTCCACAAGAACTTGCCCGCCATGCCGATGCCCAGTAGGAGAATGCCGATGATCGCTACGCTACGCGTGGAAAGACCGGGGACGGACTGCACGCGCAGCTCCACAGGATCTGAAATGCGGGTGCCCTCCTGCAGATCCGCAGTTCCGTCCTGTTTCGTCGTCGCCAGCCATAAAGAGAGGTTGACCTGCTGGGATGTGTCCGCGATATCTGTGGTCAGCGACCAAGTGATGGAGCCCTTCGCCGGGATCATCGGCGAGGCCGTGGAATCCACATGAACGGTGACATCCGTGTTGGCGTCAGAACGATAATCAACCTCGGCCATCACAGGCAGGGGCAGTCCGTTGCGCGCAACGACAAGCAACGGTGAGGAATCGGAGGTGCGGGTGAAGACGTTGCCCGGTGGCAGCAGAGAGATCGAACGGCGCAATTGCGTGGTGACCTGCTCCACACGACCTAGCTTGGTGCTGAGTTCCCCACGCTGCACTTCGGCATAGTGGCGTTCACGCTTGCGATAAGTGGTTACGCCACGCAGCAAATCGGCAAACAATGGACTGGTGAAGCCCTCGCGGGTCAGCGCAATAGCGGAATCGTTTTGCATAAAGAGCGTTAGCTCCCGCAGCTTGCGGGTCGCATCCGTCAGGGTGTCGAGATATGGCGAAGAGTACTCGCCAGGGTCGGTGTATGGCACCGTCGTGGTGCCAGAAGCCACCCGGGCAATGTCGATGCCCCGGGGTTGTACGGCCTCCGGCAGCGGCGCGGGACGAGCAGAGCTGTTCTCGAGATGCTGGCTGATCGTCTGTAGGAAGCCGGCGGCTTGGTTCTTATTGACGGACCATGCAGCGGGCGGGACGGCCAAGGTGGGGCGCCCGGAGTCGAGTTCCAGATCCAGCACAGCCTGAGCCGTGGCGAGACGGGAAGCGGAACTGTCGTCGCTGAGGTTAAAGCGCAGCTCAGGGTTTGAATAAGCCGCAACTTCCGGGTGCTCGCCCAGTGCCTTGAGTACCGTGCCAAGATCCGCGGAATACGTCAGGGCGGTGGCGGTAGCAGAGGTACTCCCACTCTTGAGGGTCGCGCCGGGAAGATTAACCAGGCGGTGGTTCCATGCATTGTCCTCGGCGCTCGGCTGCTGGTGTTCGTTGGGCTGCTGGCCGGGCTGGCTGGACTGGTCGGGCTGGCTGGACTGGTCGGGCTGGTTCGGGTCAGCCGCGGACGTTGCCTCCGGCGGCAACGCCGGGGACTCGACGTTGACGGTATTCTCCGCCACCAGCGCAGTCACATGCCCAGCAGATGGAATAGCCGGTTCGCCTTGCACGGTCTGCTCAAAGCGTCGCGATTCGTCGGACTCCACAGGCTGCGCGCCTTCCGGCGACTTGCTGATGCCCGCCGCCAGAATCTTCTGCGCCTCCGGGGACACGTAGCCAGCATCGGGAATCACCACGTTCTGCGTCGGCACCACACCCAGGATTCGTTGGATTACCCCGGCACCCATGCCGAGCCCACGCACTCGGAGCCAGTCAGAATTGACCCGTCCCAAAGCGTTAATGTCAGCCCCCGCATAGGGCAATGCCACCGAGCAGTTTCCCTGCACGACTTCCCGCAGGTCAGCAATCCATTTCTTCGCATCTGCATTGCCGGGCATGTGCTGGGCGTTGATGTCTTTGCCGCCTAAAATCTCGTCCCAGGAGTCGCGCAGACGTTTCTGTTCCTCTACCGGGTCGGGTGTGCGCTCGCCCACGAAGTAACCCTCTGCCAGCCGGTTCACGGTATCCAGCAGCTCCGGATCGATCGCAATACACGTCGCCTGCTTGAGTTTCTTCGACTTCGCTTCACGGTAGGCATCTAGCAGGCCACGCAGTCTGCCACCCTCGGCGACCTCCTTGGCCAGCACGTCCTTTGTGACAAACGCGGGCCGGCGCTTGGGCGCGTCACCCGTCTGTCCGGCCGCCATATACGTAGGCCCGGCCAGCGGATACACGACGGTCACCGGAGAGCTGGGCTGTTCCTCCGTTCTTTTTGACGCCCCCACGCTAAGAGTGGTGCGCGCCACCGCCAGGTATTGCACACCCCCTTCGTCGGCAGCTTCCGGGTTGGTATCCTGACCACTCAGGCTAAACAACAGGGGATAAGCGCCGGGTTCACGAAAAGCGTCTGCGGGAATGCTGAGCGGTTGAGCCGAGGAGGCGTCATCAGAATCAGCGGATCCAGCCTCTCCTGCAGCTTTTCCGACAGGCAACGAGATCTTGATTTCGCGAGTCTCGCCGGGGCTGAGGGTGCCTTCGAGTTGTAAAGGCTGGCTGCTGAGGGAGTATTCGCCCTGGTTAGCGAGCTGTGCGACGCGGACTTCGGCGGCGGTAGCAGCCGTGCGGTAGTACAGCGTGAGCGAGAGGTTGCTCAGGGCGTGCGAGCGGTCATTACGGATGCGCAGGGTGTAGATCTGGTTGGCGGAGCTGCTGGGATTGCTCGACGCACTTGGGTTGGTTTGATCGGCTGGAGCGGTGCCGATACCTGTGATCTCCAGGTTCACGTCCTGCTGCGGGTCTGTCGCACGGGCCAGCGGATTGGCCCAGTAGGTATCGTCGCGAGCCTCGGGGTTCATCGGATCCGGGGCGGTGGTGGGTTGTGACCGGTTCGCGGAGTCTGCTCCTTGGGCTGCAGATTCGGCGCCCTGGGCTGAGGTGTGGGTGGCGGGAGCCGAGGTGGCGTCGGAAATAGGGTTCGCAACTGCCGGGGCGACCGGCAGGGCGGAGAGTCCGCAGAGCGCGACAGAAACACCAAACGCCATGCAGGCGTGGGGGAATCTAGACATTGCGCTCACCTTTTGCACGATTACATGCTTACTTAAGTACTTCTATTTAGTACTACTAGTTCTAGCAGTCCGACCTTGTCGATTCTTTAGCGTGGCGTGGCACGGCTAGCGTCGGCCTCTGCGCGGGCGAGATCCGCCAGGCTATCGAAGGCCTGCCGGGCAAGGCGACGCTCGTCAGCATACGCAAGGTGTTCGATCAGGCGGTTGACCGGCAACCAGCGGACCTCGGTGACCTCGGGATCCTCGTCATTGAGGTCACCATCGACATAGCGGAGCAGGTGGTGGTGGACGGTTTTGTGGATGCGGATGCCTTCAGACACGAACCAATAGTCGATGGTTCCAAGGTCTGCGATGACCTTGCCGGCGACGCCTGTTTCCTCCCACACTTCGCGTTCGGCGGTGGCGTGCTGGGATTCGTCCGGCTCAATGTGGCCCTTTGGCATGGACCACAGCAACCTGCCCCGGCGATCTAGACGGCCGATCAGAGCTACGTAAATCGAAGAAAAGTCGACGTCGCCGTTGGGTTGCACAGCTTCGGCCAGGCCAGAGAGCACGAGGCCGCCCGCGGAGGTTTCCACGGAAGTCGGCAGGTTGGAGTGCTCGTCGAAGGAATTAGGCCTTGAGTTGTGGCGACGGTTGTTGGACCCGGAGCCACGTCCGCGTCGCGACTGGTTTTTGCCTTTGCCCTTGTTTTTGTTTTTGCTGGGCTGGTTTCTGTTGGGCTGGCTGTTATTTGGCTGGTTGTTATTGGAGCCTTTGCCCTGGTTATTGCGGTTGTTTTGGCCTTGGTTTTGGCTTTGGTTTTGGCTTTGGCCGCCGCCGGAGCGCGACCTTCTTCTTGAACGGCGGCGCCGGCGGCGGGGCGTGCCGTTTCCGGTGCTGTCGTTTCCACTCATTCTGATAACGATAGCCGGTTAACTGCACAATGTGGAACTGAATATGTAACCAGCGATGGAGAGGTATCCGCAGGCTGGGTGGTCAACAGTGAGGCCAAATGTCGTTAGAACGGGAATCTGTTATTGACAACCAATGTCGACCTTGCATTAGTGCAGGTCAGAGAGTTGCGAATTTTTGGAGATCCGGATTCCGGCTTTCACATTCCTGATCTAGCGACATCTGGGACTGCTTTGGGGCTGTTGTGGGACTGCTTTGGGACTTGTGAGGTGTGGAAGCTAGGGGCTGGTTGGTTCCGTACCGCGGGCTAGTAGAATCTGGCAGCGTGACAAACCCCGCCCACTCCCCTTCCAGCAAGCGTCCTATGCAGTCGGGTGCACAGACCGGTTCAGCACAACAGGCACAGCCAGCACATCAGGCACAGCTGACACACCGGACATACTCGACACACCCGGCACAACAGGCACAGCCAGCCGATACTGCAGCAAATCAGCGAACCATCGACGGCATGCTGCAGGAGGCCTTCACCTCCCTGCGCGCGCTCGACCGCGACCTGCTGCCACTTACGCAGGCCTTCAACGAGGCCGGGCATAGCCTCTATCTCGTCGGCGGGTCGGTGCGCGACGCCCTGCTGGGGCGCCTCTCCCACGACCTGGACTTCACTACCGACGCCCGGCCGCAGGCAATCGTCGATATCGTCACGCCGCTGGCAGAAACCGTGTGGGACACGGGCATTGAATACGGCACGGTATCTGCACTGGTCAAGGGCCAGATCCTAGAGATCACCACCTTCCGCGCCGACCAGTATGACGGCCAGTCCCGCAACCCCGAAGTATCCTTCGGCGACAGCCTCGACGGAGACCTCATCCGCCGGGACTTCCGTGCCAACGCCATCGCACTGGAGCTTTCCCCCGACGGCAACCACCAGCTCCGCGACCCCCTGAACGGACTCGAAGACCTGCAGGCCGGAGTGCTAGACACCCCGGACAGCCCAGAGATCAGTTTCAACGACGACCCACTGCGTATGCTCCGCGCATGCCGGTTCGTCTCGCAGCTGGAGTTCGGCGTCACCAAACGAGTACAGCAAGCGATGACGGCGATGAGCGAGCAGATAAACCGCATCACCGTCGAGCGTGTGGCTGTGGAACTGAACAAGCTGATGCTCGGGGCTGCGCCGTGGGTGGGCCTGGATCTCATGGTCGAGACTGGGCTGGCTGACCACGTGCTACCGGAACTGCCTGCGTTGAAGCTCACGCAGGACGAGCACCGCCAGCACAAGGACGTCTACTGGCATTCGCTAAAGGTGCTGCGCAACGCCGTGAATCTGGAGGCGGAACGAGGCCTGGAGCCTTCGTTGGAACTGCGCATGGCGGCATTGCTGCATGATATTGGCAAGCCGGATACCAGGGCTTTTACCGAATCCGGGGCGGTGACCTTCCACCAACACGAGGTCGTTGGAGCGCGCATCACCCGGCGTCGCCTGCGGAAGCTCAAGTACTCCAAGCAGCATGTCCAAGACATTGGACAGCTGGTGTTCCTGCACATGCGTTTCCACGGTTACGCCGATAACCAGGGCAAAGGCCAAAACCAGGACGCCCCACGCGGCGCGGGCGAAAAGGATAACAACGAATCCACCTGGACTGACTCGGCGGTGCGCCGGTACGTCAACGACGCAGGCGAACTGCTGCCGCTGCTGCACTTGCTGGTCCGTGCGGACTGTACAACCCGAAACCAGCGGAAAGCCCAGAGGCTGCAGCGCACCTACGATAACTTGGAAAAGCGCATTGAACAGCTGCAGGAACAAGAGGACCTCGCCGCCGTCCGCCCCGACTTGGACGGCAACGAGATCATGCAGATCCTGAACCTCAAACCCGGCCCTGATGTGGGCAAGGCGTGGGCGTACCTGAAGGAGCTGCGGTTGGATCGCGGGCCGATGGATCATGACGACGCCGTCGCCGCACTGCAGGAATGGTGGGCTGCCCAGAATGACTGAGCGCACAATGACTGAGCGCAGAATGACTAAGCCCAGAAAGGCAGATCGCAGACGTGAACTCTGACCAGCAAGAACTGAACGCCAACCTGCCGTTCGACGTGCAACCCGGAGACGTTATCTTCCAATCCCCGGCCACCGTCGTGGATCCCGCAGGATACGTCGAATCTATCGACGCAACCGCCGAGGACCTGCAGAAATACATGTCCGTCTTCGGTAATGCGCCGGGGGTGCTGGCCGAACCGGGATTGCCCGGCGCGGATGCACTGCTGGTGTTGGAGGTGCAGGACGATGCTGAAGGTGCTGGCGGCACAATCGTGGCAGTCCAGTTGGGCCTCATGAGTAGCGAAGCCGCCGCCAATCACCTCCCCGCTCTCGCAGACAAGCTCACCAAGCCAAAGGTTTTCTTCATTGGCGGCAACAACGAACCTGTTGTGCTCGCGGTTGGCCTGCTGGATGTGGATCGTTTGGAACTTGACGCCACCACCGCCTCCGCCCCCACGCGTTTCGGAAAGCGCGGCCAATTTCTGTTGGTCAGCACTGCCGAAGAAGCGCCGAGCGTGGATGAACAAGTCGCGGAGGTCGTTGGCCACGTGGACCCCTCCATGCTGCGGGGCTTAAGGCTCTTCCATAGCTATGTGCAGCTGGATATGCAGGACTTGCGTAATTGGGTGGATGCCGGGCTCGTTGGTGTGCAGGCCGCAACCGCCGAGGATGTTTTCACGGAAAGACCTGCGGAGACGTGGCGTCAATTGATGAAGCAGCGCCCCTTCCCCGACAACCTGTTCGTGACATGGGCGAGCCACCCAGAGCGTAATTAAATGGGCGCAGACAACTCGCACCGTAGCGTGCACCGCCGCAACCCGCACCGCGACTGGCGCGCCGGGATCGCCGACGCCTGGCCGGTCGCCTTGGGCATGGTGCCGCTGGGTCTAGCCTTTGGCCTGCTGATTACGCAGGTCGGCTTTGCATGGTGGTGGACGCCGATTTTCTCATTCGTCATCTACGCGGGCTCGATGGAGTTCTTGGCTGTCTCACTGGTCACGGGCGGTGTGGGTCCGCTGAGCGCAGCGTTATACGGATTTTTGGTGAACTTTCGCCATGCCTTCTACGCCCTGAACTACCCCATAGCCCATGTGCGTGGGTGGTTGGCTAAGGCATATGGCATCTATGCACTGACGGACGAGACGTATGCGATCCTCGCAGCCCGGCGCGATGCGCGGTGGTCGACGGCTCGCGTGCTGGCAGTGCAGAGTCTGCTGCAGGTCGGCTGGATCGGCGGTGGCCTGGTTGGAGCCTTGTTTGGAAGCGCCCTTCCCTTCGAGATCCAGGGCATGGAATTTGCGCTGATCGCCCTGTTCACGGTCTTGGTGATTGAAGCTTTCGTGAGCTTCAAGGATCTCTCCCTGCCGATTGTGGCCGTATTGTGTGGCGCCGTGGGGCTGCTGATCTCACCTGACAACATGCTGGTGATTGGCATGAGCCTGTACTTCCTCAGCCTCATCGTGCGTTTCGTGTGCCCGCCCTTGGATCGCGCTTTGCGGCTGAAGGTCGGCGCGGATAACGTCCTGTCCCGGGAGGTCGAGTAGATGGCTGAGCCCGTGCCTACTGTGCAATTGTTAGCCGCCGCTGGACTGCCCGAAGGGGTGCAACTGGGACCCACCCTGGCGGCCCTCGGCGCAATCTTCCTGGTGACCCTTGCCCTGCGCGGTCTGCCTTTCGCCGCCCTCCGTTTCTTCCGCGAGTCTGACCTCGTCACATGGCTTGGCCTGGCAATGCCCGTCGGCGTGATGACTCTCCTCGTCATCTACACCGTCTCCGGCCAGGCCAGCGCGCCGGGCGGACTGACGGCGGTCGGCATCGCCCTGGTTTTCACCGTCGCCTTGCATCTCTGGCGCCGTTCGACAACCTTGTCGATTCTTTTAGGCACGGTGCTGTATCTAGTCCTGGTTAACCTTGTTTTTTGACGCCCCTCCTCCCTCGCCTGCCGCCCCAGCACCGTAGAATAGCGCCCATGCCGACCCCAGAATTTATCGTCGAACTGCGCAAGAAAATCGGCCACGATGAGCTGTGGCTGCCGGGTGTGACGGCCATTGTCATCCGTGACGTCCCGGAGGATGCACCAGTATGGGCTGTGCCAGAGGTGCTGCTGGTCAAGCGCGCCGACGACGGGCAGTGGACGCCCGTGACTGGCATTGTTGATCCGCGTGAAGAGCCCCATCTTGCGGCGATCCGCGAGGTGAGGGAGGAAACCGGTCTAATTGTGCAGGTCGATGCGTTGCTGGGCGTGGGGCAAGTTGGGCCGATCGAGTATCCGAACGGGGATGTGACGAGTTATGTGGATACCACCGTGCGCTGCACGGTCATCCCCGACCCCGAGACCGGCGAGTTCAACGACGAACCAGTGGTTGGCGACGACGAGTCCACCCAGGTTGGCTGGTATTCGATCTCGCAAATGCCTCCGATGCAGCCGCGCTTCCGCCTGGTTGTGGCCGATGCGGTGGCGCAGATGAAGCACCCTGCTGGGTTCCGTCCGCGCATGGGGTATGTAAAGCGGCTGCAGAAACCGGAATAGCTGTGCCGTGAAGTTCGCCGCTTTACCAGGTGTGTGCGCCGACGGTCTGTCCTCCCTCTGGGAACCGCGTGGCATAGGAACTGGCGCGCATGGAGCAGATCACAAGCTGCACCTGGTGGAAGATCATCAGCGGCAGGATCATCATGCCAAGGCTTGCTCCCCCGAACATCACTGCCGCCATCGGTAGCCCGGAGGCCAGGGACTTCTTGGTGCCAGCGAACTGAATAGCTACCTGGTCTGCATAGTCGAAGCCCAACTTTCGGGAGGTGAAGCTGGTAATCCCGAGCATCACGTGGACCAGCGCGATGGAGCCCACCACCAAGCCAACGATGGTAAGCCAGCTGACGGAGCCCCACACGCCGGAGACAATGCCCTCCGAGAAGCTGACGTACACCACCAGGCCGATGGAAATCTGATCCACCTTTTTCGTCGCCTTTGACGCCGCAAACTTGTACACCCACCTGCGCAAGAGCTGGCCAATGGCAAAAGGCAGCAGCAGTTGCACGCCGATGTCCAGGAAAGTGCTGGCGTCAATATGAAATCCGTCCGAAGAAGACATCAGTAACAGCACTAGCAGCGGTGTGAATAGAACACCTAGCAGGCTAGAGACGCTCGCTGCGACGATCGAGGCGGCGACGTGGCCTCGCGCGATGCTGGTGAATGCGACTGAGGACTGCACCGTCGACGGCACCAGGGTACAGAAGAGAATCCCCAGGTAGAGCTCATTTCCGACAATTCCCTTGAGCGGCATCATGGCTACGCCGATGAGTGGGAAGACCACGAAAGTGAACGCCATGATCAGCAGGTGCAGTCGCCAATGCAGCAGACCCTTGAGCGCTTCTTGTGGGGAAAGCCGTGCGCCATAGAGAAAGAATAGGAAGGCGATGGCAATCTTCGTCAAGACACTTGCGACATCCGCGGCCTCGCCGCGCACGGGCACAATCACCGCGGCCATGACCGCGATGACGATCAGGATAATGAGGAAGTCTGGCCGGTAATTGATGATGCGCTGCCACAGCGGAAGTTTTTCTGCCATGTGTCTCTATATTATTGACGCCCCTATTCCCGCGAACCGCAAACGTCGAGAAACGTTGCAGGCGCCGGATAGGGGCGGAGTGTGCCAGCTAAATGGGCGTGTGGCTTAGACGATGGCGCGGTCGAGCTCCGCGACAGTCTGCTTGGGGATGAGCGATGCTACAGCCGCAGCGATGCCCAAGATGACCGCGGCGGCGATAAACGCCGTGGTGTAGCCCGCTACGGAGTCCGAGCCTTGGGGAGAGCCGGCGACCTGGAAAACCGGCAGGATGGCGAAGGATACGCCGGCGCCGAGGTTGAAGCCCGCGGAGTTCATGCCGGGCAGGAAGCCCTCGTTATCCTTCGGTGAGTTCACGACACCGAGGTTGTTGATGACAATGTTTCCGACACCCGCGTAGGTGACGCCCAGCAGGATGACGATGATAACCAGAACTGCCAGGGACTTTACGCCGACGAATGCGAGCCCCAGCATCAGCACCGCGCTGGCGATGTTGGCGATGATGATCAGCCGTCCATAGCCCACCCTTGGCGCCCAACGGCCTGCGAAGGGGCCTACTGCCCAGCCGACGAGGGCGTAGGGGGTCAGCAGCCACAGCGAGGCCTTGTCGGCCTCCAGGCCGAAACCTGCATCTGGGTTCTGTGCCAGAGAGATTGCTACACCGTTGACTGCGGCGAACACGCCGGTCATTGTCAGCACGGTAGTGGCCAGCAGCGCCCATGTGTGGCGGCGGGCCAGGTACTTCGGGGCGACCAACGGCTGCGAGTGGCGGCCTTCGTATTTCCAGAAGCCCAGGAATACCGCGGGGCCGATGATCAGCATGGCAATGACGTACAGCCAGTTTGCCTCCCCGGCCTTGCCGGCCTCGTTGACGCCCAGCGTGATGCACAGCACCGAAATCACTAGCAGCGCAGCGCCAGCCCAGTCCATTTTCACATTGTCCGAAGGCTTAGATTCCGGTGCACCGAATGCGACAACGACGGTGGCGATGATGCCAATAATGGCGATGAGCCAGAATACAGAGCGGAAGCCGTAGTTTTCTGCCAGCCAGCCGGCGAGGATAACGTCGATGCCCGCTACGCCACCATTGATGGCTGCCAGCAGACCCATGAGGGTGCCGAGGCGCACCTCTTCCTTCACCTGGCTGCGCAAGATGATGAGGGTCATGGGAATTGTCGGGCCGGCGATGCCCTGCATGGCACGGGCAACCATCAGCACGCCGATATTGGGTGCCAGCGCGGCGATGAGTCCGCCGAGGGACATTACGCCGAGCATGATGACGAGGATTTTGCGGCGGCCGACGATATCCGACAGGCGCGGTAGGAATAGGCCACACATCGCGCCGCCGGTGAAGAACGCGGTTTGGGTGAGGCCGGTGGCGGCTTCATCTGTATTTAGCTCGCGGGCCATAGTCGCTAGCACCGGGGAGAGCATGGAAGCATTGAGCTGGAAAGCGATTGCCGCGGTGATGAGCACAGTCATCAGCAGGCCGATTCCGCCAGGGCGGGAATCTATCGGGTCGGGCGAGACGGCAGTGCCAGTGCCAGTTTTGCCAGTGGTCGCGCCGGGCGCGTCTGCCGGGGCGCGGTCGGCAGAGGACGGATTGGTGGAATTCATGGGCAACCCCCGAGAGTGCTTAAAGATTTCTGCAAAACGTGTAGCTAGCACGTGTAGTTAGCACTGTAATGCATAGTTAGCGCGACGATAAGGTCTGGCCATTGAGGCGCTTGCCACTTATCTAAAGGTAAACAGAGTATTAATAAAGGTCGTCGCGTGAGTGAATATTGTTGGACAAATTGATAAAGAGGTAGTCGATTGAGGACGCGTTGGGGGCGAAATGAAGCCCATAGAATCATCTTGACCAGCAGTTATGTCTGATACCTGGGGGGGTCGCTGGTGCTAGGAAGGGGTTAAGATCCGCAATGTTGTTGAGGCTTTAGGGGCGGAGTAGCTTAACTCACTGTCGGAAAACTACAGGAACCACGCGAGTGGCCTGCGACCAACTTATTCCGATCTCATCGCCATTAATAGCAGTAACTTAATGTTTAAGGGGTCACTGTCGTGACAACGACGCTCATCATCATGGTCATCGTAGTGCTCACCGCACTAGCTTTTGACTTCACCAATGGCTTCCACGACACCGCTAACGCGATGGCTACGTCCATCGCTACCGGTGCCCTGAAGCCCTTCACTGCAGTAGCTATTTCCGCTGCCCTAAACCTGGTCGGTGCGTTCTTGTCCGTCAACGTTGCCGCCACAGTCGCCAAGGGCATCGTCAACCTTGATTCTTATGACTTGGCGAATAGCGGGGATGGCGACGCGCTGCTCCTTGTCGTGTTCACCGGTCTGATCGGTGGCATCTTCTGGAACCTATTTACCTGGCTGCTGGGTCTGCCCTCCAGCTCGTCTCACGCTCTGTTCGGTGGACTCATCGGCGCAGCTTTCGCTGCCCTGGGCACCGGCGGCGTGGCCTGGAGCTCCATCCTGGGCAAGATCATCGTGCCTGCGGTTGCCTCCCCGTTCATCGCTGCAATGGTCTCCGCTGTCGGCACCTTCATGATCTACTGGGTGACGAACACCATTCCGAACAAGGTGAAGAACGAGCACTTCCGCCACGGACAGATCGTCACGGCCTGCCTGGTCTCCCTCGCGCACGGTGCTGGTGACGCGCAGAAGACCATGGGTGTTATCTTCCTGGCGCTGGTTGCAGCTGGCTCCGCCGACGAAGCCGCCCGCATCCCGACCTGGGTCATCATTGCTTGTGCAGTTGCCATCGCAGCCGGCACCCTGTCCGGCGGCTGGCGTGTGATCCGCACCCTGGGTAAGGGTCTGGTCGAGATCGAGTCCCCGCAGGGTATGGCCGCAGAGTCCAGCTCCGCAGCTATCATCCTGACCTCCGCTGCAGGCGGCATGGCACTGTCCACCACTCACGTCTCCACCGGCTCCATCCTGGGTACCGGTCTGGGACGCAAGGGTGCGGACGTCCGCTGGGGCGTGGCAATGCGCATGGCCGCTGCATGGCTAATTACCCTGCCGTGTGCCGCGTTTGTTGGCTTCGCGTCCTGGTGGGTCGCCACCGGCGTATCCAAGATGACCAACACCATGGGCGGTGTGATCGTTGACTTCATCCTGCTGATCGCGATGGCTGCAGCGATCGTCATCCGCGCCCGCATGAACCCGGTTGACGCTAACAATGTTAACGACGATTGGGATCCGGACTCCGAGTCTGTGGACTCCTCCATGAAGACCGGTACCACCGCAGCCGCTGCCAAGACCACCGATCGCCAGCCCACTACCGAGCATGATCCGGAGATGGTCGGAGCCGGTTACCCCACCCCTTCTGACACTGTCGCTGAGGTCGTTGCAGACCCCAAGCACCCTGGCCTAGGCAACGACGGCAAGTAGCCACAACACACAGGCACACAAGCCCCACCTTGGCTCGTTGGAGCCAAAGCTAAAAACACAGAAAGTGTGAAGAACAATGACTGCCCCTGAAATCTTCCAGGCCATCATCCGAGTCGCTGCCCTGGCTCTTCTGTTCGGCGCTGGTATTCCTGTTCTGTTCTCCCTTGGCATGCGCTGCATGACCGGTGACCCAATCCGCGACGATAACGGTGTCATCGTTGGAGATACCGAGGCCTCGACGCAGATGAAGGTTCTCGGCTGGACCGTGTACGCGGTACTGGCAGCCGTGATCCTGCTGGGTATCGTCTGGGTGGCGAAGGATTCCCTGAACCACTACTTCGGCTGGAACCTGTTCCCAGGTATGTCTGGCCACCACTAAAAACACCGGGGTTGAGAGCCCCGGCTTCAGACACACGACTATCGCCAAACGGCCTGCGAAGTGATCTACTTCACTTTGCAGGCCGTTTGTATATTTTCTGTCAATATCGCGGAAGATTGTGGACTTTTGGAAATTTGTTGGTAGATTCAACCGTTGTAACAAATGCGGTATCTACAGAAGAGCCACCGCATTGCGAAGGCACCATTCAAATTCGAAAGTAAAGAGGTGAGCCAAATGATGACCTTCAACGAGATCTTCAGCAAGGTTTCGACAGCATTCACGAGCTCCACCGGGACCGGCCTGGACGTGCTCAATGGCGTTCAGACCGAGGAGCGTATTGCGATGGAGCTGTTCGCGAACGATACGATCCCCGCGACCACCAGCGATATCGCTAACGCCTACCGCACTGTCTTGGGGCATGAGGCCAGCGTAGAAGACCTCCTCGACACGGAGAACTACCTGTTGGCCTTCGGCTGGCTGCGCTAAGAAGCACAGCACCTCCTCACATTCCGCGCCAGCATGTGCAGTGTGAGGACTATGCAAAGTCCGTGTTGCCGATGCGTTGCAGCGCATCGACCAGTAAATCCCAGAACCGATCCGCGTCGACGTCCACCGCAACGCGTGTGTGCAACGGAGCCGTGGTGGCGTCGGAACTAGAAACATCAGAATCATCGGCCGTGCCCAGTGCGGTCGGATCCTGACAACCTTCCTGGCTGCCCCATGTGCGCCGCAGATCCACGACAGTCGCTCCGCGCGTGAACTGGCCCTGCGTCTCTACGTCAATGGGCGCTAGTACAGTGTGTACGACCTGCGGATCCGCGACGGCTGCCACAGCCAGAGGGTCGTGCATCGGCGGGCCTGGGTAGTGCCGCTCCTTCATATAGGCCGCGCCGAAAAACTCCACCAGTTCTGCGATGAAGGTCGCTACATCAGTGCCGACGTTCGTCAGTTGTGCCATCCGCTCGGGGGTGGCCAGCACCTTGTGAGTGACGTCCAGCCCCACCATCGTCACAGGCCAACCCGCGCCGAACACGATCTTCGCGGCCTCCGGGTCCGCCAGGATGTTGAACTCGGCGCTGGCAGTCATGTTGCCCGCGTGGTGCGCTCCGCCCATCAGGGTGACGCCACCTACCCGTTCAACCAGTTCCGGATACATGCGGGCGAACAGGGCGATGTTGGTCAAAGCTCCTGTCGGGACGATGGTGACAGTTCCCGGCTCGTTGTCCCGGATGATGTCCGCAATGAGGTTAACTGCGTGGCGCGGGTCTCGTTCAGCGCCAGGGGCGGGTAGCTGGGGGCCGTCCAGGCCGCTGTCTCCGTGAATTTCCTCCGGGATGATCTGCGGTGCCACCAGCGGCCGGTCGGCTCCGGCGGCGAAGGGAATGCCGGTGATGTTGCCGACTTTCGCCAGTGCCAGCGCATTCTTGGTGACCTTTTCTAACGTCTGGTTACCTGCCACCGTGGTGACTGCCAGCAGGTCGAGATTTGGGTTTCCCCAGGCCAGCAGCATCGCAATGGCGTCGTCGTGGCCAGGATCGCAGTCGAGGATGATCTTTCGTACGGAGTTGGCATTTGCAGTCATTTAAGCATCCCCTAGGCGACGGATTTCGTTTTCAGTGGCGTAGCTTCCAGCGGCTCCGCGCTTCTGCGTGGCCAGTGCCCCGGCTGCCGCTCCCAGCGTGCAGGCATCCACGAGGGTCTCCCCTTGTGCCAGCGCGGCGGCGAGCGTGCCGCAGAAGGCATCACCTGCACCAGTGGTGTCTACGACATGTTCGACGTAGACGGCGGGAATGTGCACCGGTTCGGCGTCCTTTTCCAAGATCAGCGCACCACGCTGCCCCAAAGTAACGACGACGGAGCGGGCCGTGGCCCGCAGGTCTTCGATAAGGTCCTCGACAGGAGTTCCGGGGGCGGCGTCGAGCACGGCGGCGGCCTCGCCTTCGTTCAGGACTAGTGGGTCGGCAGCGGCCAGTAGTTCGGGATCGCGCGTGGTTACCGGCGCGAGGTTCAGCACCAGTCGAGTGTCCGAGTTCGCCACCAACTTCGGCAGTTCCGCACTGTGTTCAGGGGTGAGCTCGCCTTGCGCCAGGACGATCGGCACCGGCCCCTGGCGTCGCAGCTCGTCGACAGTTTCGCGCTGCTGGGCGGGGCTGACCAGCTCGTTTGCGCCGGAAGTGACGATGATGATGTTCTCACCGCTGGGATCGTTCATGATGAATGCGCGCCCCGTCGGCTGCCTACTCGTGACCAAGTAGTCGGTGTTCACACCGTGTTCGCGCAGCTGTTGCAGGGCCAGCTCGCCCTGTGGGTCGTTGCCTACCGCAGACAAAAGAACGGTATTGACGCCCATATGTGCGCACGCTGCCGCCTGATTAGCGCCCTTTCCGCCGAGACCCTCTATGCCGGGTTTTGCAATGGTAGTTTCCCCTGGTAGGGGGAAGTTTTGGACGGTGACGAAGGTATCTACGTTAGTGGTGCCTGATACGACGACGGTGGCGTTGCTGTCTCTCATGGTTCCCCAGAATACTGGAGAATACTGGGTTAGCTGGGGCGGCGGAGCTGCGGCAGCGGACGTGGTGGAGCCGCGGCGACGGGTGCAGTGGTGCTGGGTTGATGGGTGCAGTGGTGCTGGGGCGACGGGCTGAAGTCTGGGTAGTTTTGGGATGCCGATGGCTGGCTGGATGCCCGGCTGGAGGGGTGAATGTCCCAAATTCCACGTCTTAGAATATAACTATTCTATTTTCGCAGGTCAGAGGACCGCCATTTTTAGCTTCAAACCCGCTTCTTTCAATAACTCGTAGATTTGGGACATTGACCCTTTAGGAGCCCCAATGCGGGCAGGATTCGCGGAGAGATAGCGAGGCGAGATAAGGCAGACAGAAACCAAGCCCCCGACGGAGTCGGGGGCTTGGGACTTGAGCCTCAGGGCGAGGCGGTACTGGGCGAGGCCCGTGCTGGGCTAACAGTACTTGGGCTAGGGGGTGCTGGACTAGGCCTGTGCCGGGTTCTGCGCGGAGTCTTGCGCCGAGGCGGCCCGCTGGGCGGCCTCCCAGTCCACGCCGCCGCCTTCGCAGGAGCCATTCAGCGAGCAGCTGCCGCAGGCCTTGCCGTTTGCGCACGCCTCCGCGCTCACCGTGCCGGCCTTGGCGCCGGAGCCCGTAGCCTGACCAGCGCTAATGCCAGCACTCTGGTCTGCGCCAACGCCAGAGTCGTCGGAACAGCAAGCGCCAGCGGAGTCGGAAGCGCCGGCGGCCTCGCTGGAACCGGAGCAGCAGGAGTCCGAGGTGGCGTCACCGCTAGAGCAACAGGAAGAATCGGCGGCCTCGAGCTGAGAGGCACGGGCATCCAGGCGTGCGACGGTGTGGGCGCCCAGAGCAGAGCCGAGGCCGATCAAAAATACGGCACCGATCAGCAACAATGCGAAGACCAACCACATCCAGCCGCTCACCTTCAAGGTGATCAGCGCCGCGCCCAGGAATGCCGCACCCGCGCCCATCCAAGCCGGGCCGACGATTTTGTGTGCGGTGATCCAGAGTTCCTCGGACTTACGCACCTCCGGAACTCGCAGGCCAACCACTGGATTCCCCGGCAGCTTCCCCATTGCTCCCAGCAGCCCCGCGACGAAGAAAGCCAGCCCCATTAATACCAACACGACGGTCAAGACGATCATGGAAAACAGTCTATTACCGCAGGTGGCCAACAAGCCAAACGCAATAACCTGCCCTGTCCGGGCGACCTACTAGACTGTTTAACCATGACGAACGGCAGCACTGCAGACAATTCCTACCGCTATACGCCTGACCTCGCGGCCAAGATCGAGGCCAAGTGGCAGAAGCACTGGGCCGATAGCGGCACGTTTAACGCCCCGAACCCCACGGGCGACCTAGCCGAGCCGGGCACGGAGCTGCCGGAGGATCGCAAGTTCATCCAGGACATGTTCCCCTACCCCTCCGGTGTGGGCCTGCACGTTGGCCACCCGCTGGGCTACATTGGCACGGACGTGTTCGCGCGATTCCACCGCATGAAGGGCGCAAATGTCCTGCATACGCTGGGTTATGATGCGTTTGGCCTGCCTGCCGAACAATATGCCGTGCAGACGGGCACCCACCCGCGCACCACCACCATGGCGAATATCTCCAACATGGAACGCCAGCTGGGTCGCCTGGGTCTGGGACACGACAAGCGCCGCAGTTTCGCCACCACGGATACCGACTACTACCGCTGGACTCAGTGGATTTTCCTGCAGATTTACAACTCCTGGTTCGACCCGGAGTCCAAGAACGCCAACGGCACCCTGGGTAAGGCCCGCCCCATCGCCGAGCTGGAAGAGAAGCTGGCCGCCGAGCGTGCCGACTGGGCGGAGCTCAGCGCCGCCGAGAAGCAGGAGATCCTGGATAGCCACCGCCTGGTCTACCGTTCCAACTCCACGGTGAACTGGTGCCCCGGCCTGGGCACAGTACTGGCCAACGAAGAAGTTACGGCGGAGGGGCGCTCCGAGCGCGGAAACTTCCCGGTCTTCCGCAAAAACCTACAGCAGTGGATGATGCGCATCACCGCGTACTCCGACCGGCTGATCGACGATCTTGAGTACCTCGACTGGCCGGAGAAGGTGAAGTCGATGCAGCGCAATTGGATCGGCCGTTCCCGTGGTGCGGAGGTTACATTTGACTGCCTCGGCCAAGACATTGATGTCTTCACCACCCGCCCGGACACGCTCTTCGGTGCGACGTATATGGTGCTGGCTCCGGAACACGAGCTGGTCGATACTCTCGTCGCGCAGGCTGGTTCTTCTGCGGGTGATGACGCCTACGCGGATGTTGACCCACGGTGGACCTATGGGCAGGCGAACCCGACTGCTGCAGTGGAGGCATACCGTGCGGCAATCGCCGCCAAGTCCGATCTGGAGCGTCAGGAGAATAAGGAAAAGACCGGCGTTTTCCTGGGCGTTTATGCCACCAATCCAGTCAATGGTGCACAGGTGCCAGTCTTCATCGCTGACTATGTGCTGACGGGCTACGGCACCGGCGCGATCATGGCCGTGCCGGCGCATGACACGCGCGACTTTGAGTTCGCCACCGAGTTCGGGCTGCCAATTGTGCCGGTGCTGTCCGCTGAGGGCGCTGAAGCTGGCTCTGAGGCCGGGGACGGAGCCGAAATGACGGAGGCGTTCACCGAAGACGGTCCGCACATCAACTCCAACAACTCCGATGGCCTGGAGCTCAATGGACTGGGTAAGGCCGAGGCCATCGACAAGGCCATTGAATGGCTGGAAGCCAAGAGCACCGGCAGTGGCAAGATCCAGTACAAGCTGCGGGACTGGCTGTTCGCCCGTCAGCGCTACTGGGGTGAACCCTTCCCCATCGTTTATGACGAGAACGGTGTGGCGCACGCCCTGCCGGAGGAGATGCTTCCCGTCGAACTGCCGGAAGTAGAGGACTACAAGCCCGTCAGCTTTGATCCGGAAGACAAAGACTCTGCACCGCAGCCCCCACTGGCCAAGGCTAAGGAGTGGGTTGAGGTCACCCTGGATCTCGGCGACGGCGAGAAAACCTACTACCGGGACACGAACGTCATGCCGCAGTGGGCAGGTTCCTCGTGGTACCAGCTGCGCTACATCGACCCGAATAACGACAATGCCCTGGTAGACATCGAAAATGAACGCTACTGGGTTGGCCCGCGCGAAGGTCGCCCCTCTGGCGGTGTGGATCTGTACGTGGGCGGCGTGGAACACGCCGTGCTGCACCTGCTGTATGCCCGTTTCTGGCACAAGGTGCTCTTTGACCTGGGTGTTGTCTCCAGCTTCGAGCCCTACTACCGCCTGTACAACCAGGGCTATATCCAGGCTTATGCTTACACGGATTCCCGTGGCGTATACGTACCTGCAGAAGAGGTCACCGAGCGCGACGGTAAGTTCTTCTGGGTTCGCACAGCCGATGACGCTGAGGGCGTCGACAAGGAAGAAGAGGTATTCCAGGAATACGGCAAGATGGGCAAGTCCCTCAAGAACGCGGTCTCGCCCGACGAGATCTGCGACGACTACGGTGCGGACACCCTGCGCGTGTACGAGATGGCGATGGGGCCTCTCGACACGTCGCGACCGTGGGCGACGAAGGACGTTGTGGGCGCGCAGCGATTCCTGCAGCGCGCGTGGCGCCTCGCCGTCGATGAGAACACGGGTGAGTGCTCTGTGAGCGATGACGCCCTCACGGATGAAGACCTAAAGGCCCTGCATAGGACCGTCCAGGGCGTTCACGAGAACTATGCAGAGCTGCGCGACAACACAGCCGTCGCGAAACTGATCGAGTACGTGAATTACCTGACGAAGACGTACTCCACGGGCCAGACTCCGCGTGCGGCCGTGGAACCGCTAGTGCAGATGCTTGCACCGGTGGCTCCGCACATTGCCGAGGAGATGTGGGAGGTGCTCGGGCACGCCGATGGCATCACTTACGTTCCCTTCCCGGAGTGGGACGAGAAGTGGCTGGTGGATGACACCATCGAGCTGCCCGTGCAGGTGATGGGCAAGCTACGTGGCCGTATTAACGTGGCAGCGGATGCTTCGCGAGAGGACATTGAGGCCGCTGCGCTGGAAGAGCCGAACGTGGCAGCGCACATCGAGGGTAAGACGGTGGCGAAGATCATCGTCGTGCCGGGCAAGATGGTGAACGTCGTCGCAAAGTAGCGCGCGGCGGCGTCTTTTAGAGGTTGTGGTCGAGGATCAGGTAGGCGCCAACTGACGTGATCCAAGCCATGCAGAACGGCATAATGAACCAGATCACCGCCACCCATGGGCGCCAGCGCTGGTGCTTCTTCCACTTGTAATAGGTGATAAAGGCCGAGCCGAACAGGCCGAAAAACGCCAGCGAGGTAGGAACGATAGCGAAGAGCAGCTGGAACGTGCGGCTACACAGCTGAGCGGAGGAATCAGCCTCGCAGTACGGCCCGCCAACGGCCTTCGAGGCCACCCAAATCAAAATGGCGGATAGCGTGGTCGACACAATCACGCCGATGAAGAACCGTATCGCTTGGCGGGTGGACTTATTGTTGCGCTCCAGGCGGAGCAAAGGGTCGGCTTCGTAGTCGAGCTCCGAGGGCGCGCCGGGACGATCAAGGTCGGAGAACTCACCCGGAAAATCCAGGTCGTTCGCACGAGGATCGGCGTCAGGGCTCGGTTTATCAGCAGGTGAGGGGCTATCGTTCAAACCATCAGTGCTCATAATGCCCTCAAATCTACACGCCGGGTAATGGCCTAAGGCTTAGACCGTGCTCAGCAGCACCGGTACCGGACTGTGGCGCAGAATCTGGTTTGTCGACGGGCCGATGAACACGCGGTGGAAACCACCCAATGTGCTGGACCCCATGACCAGCAGATCGCCCTTCTTCCACTTCAGGGCATTGATCGCGCCGGACCAGCCATAGCCGCTACCGACTTCCATCTGCACAGTCAGGTCGCCGTGCCGGTTCAGCGCGCGGTCACGCCCGCGATCCAGTAGTGCCAGCGCCTGCTCGCGCCATTCGACCATCATGTCGGAGTTATCGATAAATTCCGTCTCCGTCGGGTACATCGTTGCCCCGCGTGGGCTAAACGCCACCAGCCGCAGCGGTACATTCCACCGGTGCGCCAGATCGGCGGCGCGACGCAGGGCCTCATGCGACTGATCGGTGTCGATGTAACAGCAATTGACCCTGGTGACGCCACGTTTCGACAACTTCGGCGTCCGCGGAGCCAATAGTAAAGGCAGCGGAGCGTAATGCAGCAAAGCATCCGCCGTCGAGCCGATTCTAAAGCGAGAATGCGGCGCGGCAGGATGGGAGCCCAAGATCATCATGTCGGCGTTGAACTCGGTGGCGGCGTCGATAAGAGCCTTCGTCTCCGAGTGATCGACAGTGACGGAGGAGGGCTCGTCGGCGTCCAGCATAGAATCCGGCAATTTGGCCAGGTCAAGAGCCTTCTGCGCGGCGGAGGAGACTGCCTTTGATTCCTTTTCGATCCACTGTGAGTAGTTATCGAACTCCAGCTCGGGCTGTGCGGTCCAGGAACGCGAAATGACGGTTGCAGTGCGCACTGCCACAGTTTCCGTGCGGCCGAGCCAGGCTGCGACCTGCGCGGCTTCGTCACCGGCAGATTCCGGACGCCACGTAAGGAGCAGGCGGAGGGGATCGTGGGACTTAGGGGTGTTGCTCAAGGAAGTTTGCTCGCTAGCTCCAGCTTCTAGTGCTGGTCGTTGTTCAGCTTTGCCTCTATAGCCTCAGTGTAGCGACGTAGCACCAGTTCGATAACTGGGGTGGCCTTCGCTACTTCCTTGAGTTCTTCATCGCTGAGGCTAGCCAGCATGCTGGAGAGCTGCTCGGCGCGTTCTTCGGAAAGGCGACGCAGCTCTTCGCGTCCCTTATCGGTCAGGGTGACGCTGACGCCGCGGCGGTCGGAGGTGTCGCGTACGCGAGTGACCAGGTCCATTGTCTCTAGCTGGTTAACAGCGTTAGAGGCGGTGGGCATCCGGATCGTCTCGGTGGCCGCGATTTGGCTGATGCGCATCGGGCCGTTTTCCTCGAGGATCATGAGGATGGAAAGTTGCGCCATACTGATGTGCGAGTTCTCTGTCTGGCGGAAGTACAGCAGGTACAGCCGCGTCAGAGGGAGGCGCAATTCTTTGGCGATTTCTAAGGGTGTGGAAGCCATAGGTACTAAAATACAACAGTTTTGGTTGTAAATGCACAAGCAGGGCGCTGGACACGGAGGTTTTGCCCCCATCTGAAAGCGGTGAATAGCGGTGACGTTCGCTGTTGCGGAGCTGTGCATCGAAACGAATTACCCCACCGCCTTGGGTGGGGTACAGGGGTACAGGGGCGCAGGGTGCACAGGGTTGTTGCGCCGGGACAAGGTAAAGGTGCTATGCCCCGTTAATGAACTCTTCCAGCTGCGCGCGGGCGACATCGTCCGGCAGCTGTACGGGCGGAGACTTCATTAGGTAGCTAGAGGCAGCGTCGACCGGGCCGGCCACTCCCCTATCCAGCGCGATCTTGGCGGCGCGCACAGCGTCGATGATGATGCCCGCGGAGTTCGGAGAGTCCCAGACCTCCAGTTTGTACTCCAGGTTCAGTGGAACCTCGCCGAATGCGGAGCCCTCGAGGCGGACATAGGCCCACTTGCGATCGTCCAGCCACTCCACGTAGTCCGAGGGGCCGATGTGGACGTTCCGGTCGTGTACCTTGCCGGCCAGCGGGCCTTCCTGCAGGTTGGACGTGACGGCCTGGGTCTTGGAGATCTTCTTGGACTCCAGGCGATCACGATCCAGCATGTTCTTAAAGTCCATGTTGCCGCCGACGTTCAGCTGCATGGTGCGCTCCAGGCGCACGCCGCGCTCCTCGAACAAACGTGCCAGCACACGGTGGGTGATAGTAGCGCCGACCTGGGACTTGATGTCGTCGCCAACGATCGGTAGGCCAGCGGCGCGGAACTTCTCCGCCCACTCCGGATCGGAGGCGATAAAGACCGGAAGGGCGTTCACAAAGGCACAGCCTGCGTCGATGGCGCACTGTGCGTAGAAGCGGTCGGCCTCTTCAGAACCGACCGGCAGGTAGCTGACCAGCACGTCCACGTTCGCGTCCCGCAGGGCTTGCGGCACGTCGACGGGTTCTGCGTCGGATTCGGTGATGCTCTCCTGGTAGTGGCGGCCGAGGCCATCAAACGTGTGGCCACGCTGGACGGTCACGCCGGTGTGCGGGACATCGGCGATCTTGATGGTGCAGTTCATGCCTGCGTAGATCGCCTCGGACACGTCTTTGCCAACCTTGTCCGCGTCTACGTCGAAGGCAGCGGTCACGCGCACGTCGCCCACCGAGTAGGGGCCGAACTTGGTGTGCATAAGACCTGGGACGTCCTGGGACGCATCGGCGTCAGAATAAAGGTGGATTCCCTGAATCAGCGAGGTCGCGCAGTTACCGAGCCCCACGATAGCGATGTTGCAAGTATTCGTAGTCATGCGGACAACCGTAGGGCGAGAGCCGCGGAAAACTGCTCTTCATCGGCAGGTTAACCGATCAAGCTAGCCCGGTTTATCGATCAAGCTACGGGGAGAAGGGGTTGCCCGGAGCGTGTTTACAATATGGGTGTGTCGATTTCGCGAAGGGTTATTGATAGGTCACTCGATCGCCGTCGCGCCCTATCCGAGGTGCGTGCGGTCGAGCGCTTTATTGGTGACGCCACCCCGCGGCTCCTATCCTCCGCGGAGGTTCTAGGACGGGCAGTTGATCGCCCGTGTCCGGTGTGTGGAAAGCCTTATTTAAAGGAAACGCAGTGGATTCACGGCACTGTATTAGGTGAAAAGTCGGGTACAGCGCGTAGTGTAAGAGAGATCAATGGTGTGATTGAGACACTCGTGGATAAACAGCAGAATGCTGAGTTTTCGATACACACCGTTGAAGTGTGCATGAAGTGTAGATGGAATCACTTGATCCGAGAAGAGCTGATCGGAATCACGATCGATAATCAGGAGACTCGTCTAGTTGAGTAGCGACAAGCCGTCCAAGAACCCTTACTCCCGCGGTGGTGCCGGTAATTCCGGTAGTGGCCGCTCCAGCAACGGCCGGAGTGGACAGCGGAAGCCGGGGCAACCGGGCAAGCCGGGGCAGCGCCGTGCCGGGCAGGGGCAGCCAGGTAAGTCTGGACAGCCAGGCCGGTTGAACCAGCACCGGGCCGCTAAGGGCGGCAAGCCGGGTTCCCGCAAAGCTGCACAAGGCGGTGCGCCTGGTCAGCGCCGCGCCGGACAGGGCCAGCCAAGTCGGTCGGGTCAGCCGGGTAGGCCTGGTAGACCGGGTCAGCGGCGTGCCGGACAGGGCCAGCCAGGTAAGTCTGGACAGCACCGGGTCGGGCAGAGAAGCAGGGTCAGCCAGGCAGGCCAGCCGGGTAGGCCGGGCGCGCGTAAGCCGGGGCAGAATCGCAGTGCACAGCCGGGCAAGCGTCGAGCTGCTGCTGGCGCGGTGGCGTCACAAAACAAGAGGCCCCAAAAGAACGGTCCGCAAAGAAACGGACTGAAGAAGAATGGTCCGCAGACTCGGATGAAGAAGGATGGGAGCCGCTCCGTGGGCGAAGGAAAGCTAAAGGCAAGAACACGTAAGAAGCGCAGTTGGCGCGACAAGCGAACCCTGCGCAACTTTTTTGCAGGGTTGGCTGCCGTGATGGCGGTCATGATTATCGTGCCGCTGGTGGCCTTCTTTACGGCCTATTCGGTGACGAAGGTGCCAGAGCCGGAAGAGCTGGTGAACAACCAGATCTCCTACATCATGGCGAGTGATAACAACACTGAGCTGGCGCGCATCGTGCCGCCGGAGGGCAACCGCCAGAACGTGAAACTGGACGAAGTGCCAATGGCAGTGCGCCAGGCCGTTCTAGCTGCTGAGGACCGCGAGTTCTACAGCAACCCTGGTTTCTCAGTTTCCGGCTTTGCCCGTGCAGCTGTCGGCCAGGTGCTGGGCCGCGATGGCGCAGGTGGCGGTTCGACGATCACCCAGCAGTATGTGAAGAACGCGCTGGTGGGTGACGAGTTCAGCTTGAGCCGAAAGGCGAAGGAGCTGGTGATTTCCGCAAAGATGGCTCGCGAATGGTCGAAGGACGAGATCCTCGAGGCCTACCTGAACACCATTTACTTCGGGCGCAATGCCTATGGCATTAGCGCAGCGGCGCATGCTTACTTTGATAAGGACGTCAAGGAGCTCAGCCCGGAGGAAGGCGCGGTGCTGGCTGCAACTATTCAGGCACCTTCTGGACTGGATCCATGGACGAACCGTGAACGCGCCGAATCGCGCTGGAACTATGTGCTCGACGGCATGGTGGGCATTGGTGCGATGAAGGAGGCCGACCGTAAGAACGCCGTTTACCCGAAGGTAAAGGATCCGGCGGAGACCGCCGAGAGCACTCAGGCCGCGGGTACCAACGGGCTGATCAAGACGAAGGTTATTGAAGAGCTTGAGCAGGCCGGCATCACCGAGGAGCAGGTGAACACGGGTGGTCTGAAGATCACCACCACCATCGACCCGAAGATGCAAGCCGAAGCAGTGGATGAAATCCACAAGAAGATGGAAGGCCAACAGAAGGGCCTACGCACCGCCGTTGTTTCGGTGGATCCGAAGACCGGTGGAGTGCGCTCCTGGTACGGCGGCGATGACCCAGTCGGTTTCGACTTCGCCGGTGCAGGTCTACAGACTGGTTCGACGTTTAAGATCTTCACGCTGGCCGCATACCTCGACCAGGGCGGCAGCATCTACGACCAATTCGACTCCTCCCCTGTCATGACCGGTGATGCGCAGGTGACAAACGTTGGTGGCGCCAGCTGTGGCACCTGTTCCATCGCCGAGGCGCTAAAGCAGTCGCTGAATACCAGCTTCATCCGTCTGACGCAATCGCTGAAGGGCGGCCCGCAAGATGTGGCCGATATGGCGCACCGCCTGGGCGTGGCAGAGGAGCTACCGGGCGTGGGCAAGACGCTCCAGGAGAAGAACGGCAAGCCCGCCGATGGCATTACCCTGGGCATGTACCAGTCCAGCCCGCTGGATATGGCCACCGCCCTGGCGACCATGACCAACGGCGGCGTCTACCACCGTCCGCACTTTGTACAGAAGGTGGAGAACTCCAACGGTGATGTCCTGCTGGATAACACTAAAGACGACGGCGACCGCGTAGTCTCCGAGGAAGTTGCCAACGGAGTGATCCAGGCGATGCAGCCCATCGCCGCCTACTCCAATGGCAACGTGCTGGCCGGTGGTCGCCCATCTGCAGCCAAGACTGGTACCGCGCAGCTGGGTGACACGGGCGAGAACAAGGATGCCTGGATGCTGGGCTCCACCCCGCAGCTCTCCACCGCAGTGTGGGTTGGTACTGCCGACGGCAAGCCAATTCACAACAGCTACGGCGGCATTATGTACGGTTCCGGCTTGCCCGCCCAGATTTGGAAGGGTGTGCTGGATCGCCAGCTGGCAGATTCCGAGATCGAGCAGTTTGGTACCGGAGCAGCTGCCTCGTCAGGCAGCTCCGGTGCCTACAGCGGTGGCGGTGGCGCTGACACTGGCGCTGACGCTGGCGCTGGCGCGGCCGCTGGGGCCGGAACCGAGGGCGAAGCACAGACGGAGCCAGAATCCCCTGCACCAGCCGCGCCCCCTTCCCCCCAGTCGCCGCAGCCGGCACCGCGCCAACCCGCCCCGCGGGGCGGTAACCCGCCGGCGAACAACGATCTACAAGACCTGATCGATGGATTCCTCAACCAATAGAAAAATGACCGCCGAGCAGCGAGTACTGCCCTCCCGCACCGAGCCGATGGCGCAGGGCTTCATCCGCTTCATCGGCGGACCACCCGGCGCCCATGCCCTCATCGGGCGGGCCCGGTGGTGGACTCCCCTACGCGTACTTCTGGCCACCGCTGCCACCTTCCTGGCATTTGGATGGCTACAGAAGGCCCAGTGCCTCCGCACAGCTTTTGACCCTGAGGGTCTCCCCTATATTGACTGGTCCGGGAAGCGCCAATTCACCTCCGCCTGCTACTCCGACACGATTTCGCTATTCGGCAGTCACGGGCTGGATACACTCGACTTCCCCTATTTAACTTCTTTTACTGACGGTGACGGCGCCACCAGGTACATGGAATACCCGGTGCTTACCGGTTTGTACCAGTGGCTCGTGGCGGTTATCGCCCAGCCGGTAGGCGTGGTGTGGGACTTCCTCCCCTTGCCGACGGCTGATTCTGCAGCGATCTACTTCGGCGTTAACGCATTCTTCCTAGGCCTCTTTTGGATGGTCGCGACCGGTCTCATGACGAAGCTGACCGGCAACCGGGTATGGGACACCCTGCTGATGGCCGCCTCTCCCCTGGTCATCGTCCACGCATTCACGAACTTCGACTTGCTGGCCTGCGCCGCCGCTGTCGCTATCTTTAGCTTCTGGGCCAACCGCCGCCCCGGCTGGGCGGGTGTGGCTACCGGCGTGGGCGTGGCTCTGAAGCTGTGGCCTGCCTTCATCGGCGGAGCGTTGATCCTGCTCTGCCTGCGCCAGCGCGCCTGGGGTCCATTGGCCAAGCTAGTCGGCGGAACCCTCGGCAGTTGGATCGCTGTGAACCTGCCGATCATCCTCCTCGCGCCGACAGGCTGGTCTGAGTTCTTCCGACTGAACTCTGAACGCGGCTGGGAAGGCTCGACCATCTATGCCGTCATTGCACACATCATGGGTAATGACGCCTGGAACGGCGTGTCCCCCTCGAAGTCTGTTGAAGGCGCTGATGCGCTGAACCTGCTGACCGGCGTACTGCTTCTCCTCGTGTTGCTAGCACTGGCATGGCTAGTCATTTTCGCCGCGCCGCGAACCCCGCGAGTAGCTCAGGTAGCATTCCTGGCCACCTTGGCCTTCATGATTACTAATAAAGTGTGGAGCCCCCAGTACTCCATCTGGCTCGTGCCGTTGCTGGTGCTGGCACTCCCCCGCTGGCGACTCGTCTTTGGCTGGGCGGCTCTGGAGGCCGTCTACTGGTACCTGCGCATGTGGCAATTCCTACCCTCCAACCAAGCAGCACCCAATTGGCTGGTCGATAGCGTGACCGTGCTGCGACTGGCGCTGCTGGTGTACATGGCGGTGCTGGTGATCCGACAGATCATGGGACGGATCCCCGACCCGGTACGCGATGCACACGCTGGCCATGATCCATTGGCCGGTGTACTCGACGATGGTGGCGACGGAGAAATGGGCGTCACAAAGAAAAAAGTGGGTGCTACGAAGAAAGAGAACAACGATGGATAACACGACCGTATTGATCACCATGGCGAGCGTATTCACGGGATTTCTGTTCTTCGGCGGCAGCTTCGCCAGCTTTATGTACGGCAAGTCGAAGAAGCAGGTGTGGACGTTGTTCTGCATCGCCATCGTGTTCCTGACAATTGTGCCGGTGAGCTTGGCGGTATTCGTCGCGGCGTAATGGTCGGCGATACGGGTCAGTAGCGCGGGGACGGGAAGCGCGGGGACAGTTGCGCGGGGTCAGGTCGCGCGACGGGGCATTTCTTAAATCGGGGGGCACCAGGTAGGCTGGGAACGTTGCTGACGCAACGACCCTCCTGCCATGCCCAAAAGGGGTATGGCCGAAACACAAGACCATAGGAGGTGATGAGGTCCGTGCGTCAATACGAGATGATGATCATCATCGACCCTTCCCAGGATGAACGCACCGTTGCCCCGTCGCTGGACAAGTACTTGGATATTGTCCGCAAGGAAAACGGTACCGTGGAAAAGGTTGATATCTGGGGCAAGCGTCGCCTCGAGTACCCGATCAACAAGAAGGACGAGGGCATTTACGTAGTTCTCGACCTGAAGTGTGAGTCGGCTACCGTGCTGGAAATCGACCGCCTGCTCAACATCAACGACCAGATTCTGCGCACCAAGGTGCTGCGGAAGGACCAGTAGCTACAATCGCCATTGAGGCGAGCTACAGGCTCCGAACGGACTGTACCTACACCTAAACAGACCTGAACAGGGTTCTAACGGGGCTCGAACAGGACTAAACACTGCTCAACCGCCCTTCACCACACAACGTTAGGAAAGAAACATGGCACAGGGAGACACCCAGATCACTGTGGTCGGCAACATCGTTGCGGATCCGGAATTGCGCTACACGCCCAACGGGGCTGCAGTTGCAAACTTCCGCGTGGCTTCCACACCTCGTCGCTACGACCAGCAAGCTGGTCAATTCGTCGACGGTGAGCCGCTGTTTTTGACCTGCAACGTGTGGCGTCAACCTGCCGAGAACGTGGCCAACAGCCTGAGCAAGGGCGACCGCGTGATCGTGACTGGCCGTCTGCGCCAGCGCTCCTACGACGATCGCAATGGCGAGCGCCGTACTGTCTTCGAGATTGAGGTTGAAGAGGTAGGCCCGTCGCTGCGCTTCGCAACTGCGGACATTAATAAGTCGTTCCGTGGAGGCGGCCAGGGTGGCCAGGGTCAGGGCAACGGTGGAAACGGTGGCTTTGGCGGCGGCAATGCTGGCGGCCAGGGTGGCTTTGGTGGCGGCAATGCCGGTGGCCAGGGTCAGGGTAATCGGGGACAGAACAACCAGGGCTTCGGTGGCCGCAACGCTGCCATGGACGATGACCCGTGGAACTCTGCACCACAGTCCGGATTTGGTGATGGCGACGACGAACCGCCATTCTGATCGGTTGGCTTAAAAGTCGCTGGTCAGCGTTAAATTTTTTGAACATAATTGGTCGAACCAAAGCACAACGAAAGGCTGGATCATGAAGCTGATCCTCACCGCCAACGTTGACAACCTCGGTGTCCCCGGCGACATCGTAGAGGTCAAGGCTGGCTACGGACGTAACTACCTGCTTCCGCGCGGCTATGCAATCGTTGCAACCCGCGGTGCTGAGAAGCAGATCGAAGGAATTAAGCGCGCGCAGGAAGCTCGACAGATTCGCGACCTGGATCACGCACGCGAGGTTAAGGAAGAGCTGGAGAACCTGTCTGGCGTGACCATCTCGGTTCGCACTGCAGAATCCGGCAAGATGTTCGGCTCTGTCACCGCAGACAACATTGTTGATGCAGTGAAGAAGGCCAACGGTCGTTCCCTGGACAAGCACAGCATCAAGCTGCGCAAGGGCGATGTTAAGGCAACCGGCGTTTACTCTGTGGACGTTCAGCTGCACGAAGGCATCGTTGCATCCCTGAGCTTCGAGGTTGTTTCCGCGTAAGTTCGCAACTGTCCGGTTTCGCCGTTTTCCGGTGACCGGCAGGGCAAGGCATTCCTGCGAGCCCCTTTTGCCCGTGCCTAGACAACACGGGTGGCTGATTTTTCGGCGGCTCGGCCGGATTTAATGCCCTGAACTGCGATGATGCGCCAATAACTAGAACGCACCAGAAGAAAACTTTTCTAACTTAGACAACAGCAGGTTAAGGCCCCACGCACCTATGCGTGGGGTCTTTTCCGTTACCGGGGTGCAGGTTGGGGCTTTTGGACGCCACGGCGAACCTTGCCCGGAATGTCGTTAGGTCGGGAATGTGGGGCCGGTTTGGTGCCTGGAAGGGCTCCGGCGGGCCAGGAATGTCGTTAGGTCGGGAATGTGGCGGGCGGCTGAAAAGTTTAGAAAATTCTTCAGCGCTGTGACCTGCGGGTTTGCATTAATGAAAACAATTGCGGTTAATAGATTCCCGTTTTAGCGACATTTTCCGTTCTGAAGCACACAAACTCGCCCGCGCTGGGGTTAGGGAAGGACCTCTGATGCTACGGGGAAGGACCACCGCCGAAGCTGTTGGCCGCATACCAGGGCTACCACAGCCGGAGCCAGGGTCCGCATACCAGGGCTACCACTGCCGGAGCCGGTGTCCGCAACCAGGGCCACCACAGCCAGAGCTATTGTCGCAGCTCAGCGGCACCGCCGCCGCCCTCTCCAGCCGCCAGCGGCGCCGCAGCCTCCAAAGCCTCCACGCCAAATGCCATGTCATGCTTGTTGTCCGCGCCCGTGTAGGTGCGCCGCTCCTTGATGTAATCCTGCTCCATCCGCCACGGATCCCCAGCACCCTGACGCGGCAGAGTCGCCACGCTCCGCTGAATATAGCCGCTGGACATCTCCAAAAGCGGCAGGTCAGCGGCCTCTCCGGCGGGCAGCAGCGGGCAAGCCCACTGCTCGCCTCGCGCTTCCATGTCCTTCCACAGCTGCACCAAATAGCGCGAAGTCATATCCGCGCGCAGCGTCCACGACTGGTTCAAATACCCAATGGTGTACGAGAAATTCGGCAGGCGATTGGCCATCATGGCACGATAAGCCACCAGAGATTCGGTCGGTACGGGAGTGCCGTCCACGGAGAAGTTGGCGTCGCCAAAGGCCAAAAGCTGCAGCCCCGTGGCGATCACCAAAACATCGGCTTCGATGTACCCGCCGGAGCGCAATCGCACCCCACCTGCGTCAACGCGGTCGATGTGGTCGGTAACGACTCGCGCCCCACCCCGCACGGCCTTAAAGAAGTCGCCGCCGGGGGACTTGCAGACGCGCTGATCCCACGGCCCATACGGGGGAGTGAAGTTCCGGCGCACCTCGTCAGCGGGCAGGTACAGACGATTCCAGCCCCGGAATACCAACTTCGCGATGCTGGGGAATGTCTGGCATAGGTGGTACTGCGCCATGTCGCGCCCAATATGCAGGCTGCGGGCCAAACGATGGCCGAATGTGCCCGGCTGTGTGCTGAGACCCAGGCCGACGAGGGAGCTGATCGTGTCCGTCTCCGGCAGCGGGGCAATGTACGTGGGAGTTCGCTGCAGCATCGTGACGTCCGCGCCCATCGAATGCAGCGCCGGAACCAGCGTAATTGCCGTGGCTCCGGAGCCAATCACGGTAACCTTCTTTCCGCGCACGTCGAGGTCGCGGGGCCATTGTTGTGGGTGTAGGGCGGTGCCATGGAAGGTATCGACGCCCTCAATTTGCGCGGTAAAGCCCTCCGAATGGCGGTAGTATCCGGTGGCGAAGTGGAGGCGGCGCGTCCACGTGGTGAGGGTGGGCTGCGCGAGGCCGGAGTCGTCGGTGCCTTCGGAGTTTGCGTGGCCTGTGCGACCGAGGCGCATGGTGACCTCCCACAGCCCGCGGTCGGTGTGGAAGTTTACGGATTCGACCCAGGTGGACAGTTGTAGGCGGTCGAGCATGCCGATTTCGGCGGCGGCTTCGTGGCAGTAGTCGCGGATTTGCTTGCCGGAGCCGAGCGTGCCCTTGTGTGGCCATTTCTTGAAGGGGAGGGAGAACGTGGCCATGTCGGAATCTGAACGGATTCCGGGGTATTGGAAGGTGGCCCAGGTACCGCCGACGTCGTAGTTGGAATCGACGGCTGCCCAGTTCCAGGAAGGGAAGTTTTTGGAGACGTGGTAGGCGATGTCGATGCCAGAGAGGCCTGCGCCGACGATAAGGAGGTCGAGGGGGTGTTCGGCGCTAGCGTTTGCGAGGGCGGGCAGGGGAGTGGTCGCGGTGGAGGTTTGGTCGGCTGTGGAGTGGTCGGGCGTTGCGTTCATGGGGAACAGGCTAGTTCACGATGGTGACGTCTCGTGGGAGAACCAATATTTTGCTTCCACTTAGCAAACTGAAAATTAGGCAATGTCTGAGGAGGGGATAAGGGCTGTGCAAAACTCCGCGCCGAAGGTGAATAATACGTGAATATTTTGAACTTTCAGGCGACCTGGGCGTTTACAGAAGGGCAATCGCCTGGCCTGCAGGTTTGTTTATCCCCAAGTTATCCACCGATGAAAAAAGAGGTTTTCACACCAGTCACACGCTCCTGACCTGCGATAATAGAAGAAAGTGCAGGTGAGAGCGTTGACTGTCCACAGGTTATCCACAACCCGTCCTGGGCTATTGGAAGTTATGCACATTTCCTCCACAGGTAAATTCACAGTGCCTGTGGATAACTTGATTTGCAATGCCCTCCCAAGTTGCTCTCGCACGGGGCGGGTGAGCACAAAAAGCGGGTACAGGGCGGGGTTCGAGGTTGTCCGGTGCTGCCACTAAAGTGGTCGACATGAGCAAGAATGCAGGCATGAACTTCGATGACGGCGCCCCGCTGCCCGACGAGCCGTTTGATGACTTCGGCGGATCCCAGGATTTCGCCGGCGGCCGTGACTTCGGCAGTGGCCGCGGTGGGCGTCGCGGAGGTTCGGGCACCCAGCAGATCGTCCGCGAGATGCCGCAGAACCCGGAGGCCGAGCAGGGTGTGCTCGGTGGCATGATGCTCAATAAGGACGCGATCGCGGATGTCGTAGAAGTCCTTGTCGGCGATGACTTCTATGTGCCGAAACACAAGACTATTTTTGACGCCATACTTCAGCTCTACGGCGAGGGTAAGGAAGTCGACCCAGTCATCCTTGGCGGGCGCTTGGATCGCGACGGCGTGCTGGGCTTCATCGGTGGTGCGGGATACCTGCATAGCATCATCCAAAAGACTCCGACCTCCGCAAACGTGGGCTACTACGCCTCGATTGTGCGAGAGAAGGCCACGTTGCGTCGCCTGGTGCAGGCCGGTACCACGATTGTGCAGCTGGGCTATGCGGGCACCGAGGGTGCAGATGTAGACAACGTGGTGGACCGCGCACAGCAGGAAATGTTCGCCATCACCAACGATGCCGCGAAGGAGGACTATGAGGTCTTCGCGGAGTTGGTCGCATCGACGGTGGGGGAGATCGAGCAGCTGGAAAGCCAAGATGGCATCGAAATGGGTATCCCCACCGGCTTCAAGGATCTTGACGATCTAACCAATGGTTTGCGCGGTGGACAGATGGTGATTGTGGCGGCGCGTCCCGGTGTGGGTAAATCTACGCTGGCGCTGGACTTCATGCGGTCTGCCTCCATTGAGCATGGCAAGGCATCGGCGCTGTTCAGCTTGGAAATGAGCAAGTCGGAGGTGATGATGCGCATCTTTTCCGCAGAGGCGGAGGTGCGCCTGGCCTCCATGCGCGGCGGTAAGTTGACTGACGATGATTGGGATCGGCTGACGGTGCGCATCGGTGAGATTGAAGATGCGCCGATCTACATCGACGATTCGCCGAACCTGACGATGATGGAGATCCGCTCCAAGGCCCGCCGCTTGAAGCAACAGGTGGATCTGCAGTTGATTGTGGTGGACTACCTACAGCTGATGTCCTCCGGTAAGCGTGTGGAGTCCCGTCAGCAAGAGGTCTCGGAGTTCTCTCGTCAGCTCAAACTTCTGGCCAAGGAAGTTAATGTGCCCGTGATCGCGATTTCGCAGCTGAACCGTGGTGTGGAGTCGCGTGGTGACGATGCTCTCCCGCGTGTCTCTGACCTGCGTGAATCGGGCTCGCTGGAGCAGGATGCCGACATGGTTATGCTGATTAACCGCCCTGATTCCCAGAACCCCGACCATGAGCGTGCGGGTGAGGCGGACATTATCTTGGCTAAGCACCGTGGCGGTCCGATCGGCACCGTGACTGTTGCCAACCAGCTGCAATTCTCTAAGTTCTCCGACATGGCCCGCGATATCTCCCCCATGCCTTAGTGTCGGAACCTAGGAACCTAGGAACCAAGGCGCCCAGTGCCTAGGATTTCCCGTTTAGTTTCGCCAGAATTTCGTAGAACTGCTCAATCTCTGCGTCGCTGAGCTGGTCGAAGACCAGCTCCCGCACCTTTGCCACGTGGCCGGGGGCGGCGGTGGCTATCGCCTCGAGGCCTGCGGGTTCCAGGACTACGTAGGCCCCGCGACCGTCGGCGTCACAAGTTGTACGGCGTACAAGACTGCGTTTAGACATGCGCGTGATCTGGTGCGAAAGGCGCGAACGGCTCCATTGCATCATGTTTGCCAGCGCGACGATTCGCTGCTGGTGGTCCGGTGCTTCCGAAAGGTGAACCAGAACCTCGTAGTCCGCCAGGGATAGGGACGTTTCCGCCGACAGCTGCTGCGCTAGTTCGGCATTGATGTGGATGTGGGCATTGATCCACGCTCGCCACACCTGTTGTTCGCGACTGTTCAGCCACTTTGTCCCCTTGTTCGCATCGTTGTGTAGCGGGGGAGGGGTGTCTTCTTGTGTCATGTGCACCAGTATCGCATATCGGTCAAAATAGTTGACACATCAACTAACAGGGCATAGCTTTGAGGCCAGCGCATCAAAAGAAGTAATCAACTGACACACCAACTGAAAGGTTCAACATGACCAACGTCAACAACTACTCCGGCAACTTCCAGATCGACGCAGCGCACTCCGAGATTGGTTTCGTCGCCCGCCACGCCGTGGTCACCAAGGTTCGTGGCGCATTCACCGACTTCGAGGGCACCGCCACCACCGGCGAGAACCTGGAAGGCGCAAAGATTGAGGTCAAGATCGACGTCAACAGCGTCGATACCCGCAACGCCGACCGCGACGCTCACCTGACCACTGGTGATTTCTTCGACACGGAGAAGTACCCGCACATCACCTTCACCTCCACGGACATTACCGCTGCTGGCGAATCCACCCTCCGCGTTACCGGCGACCTGACCATTAAGGATGTGACAAAGCCCGTCACCATCGACTTCGATTTCACCGGTGAGGTACAGGATCCATGGGGCCAGACCCGCGTCGGCTTCGAGGGTTCCACCAGCATTAACCGCCGTGACTTTGGCCTGGAGTGGAACACCGCTCTTGATGGTGGCGGCGTGCTTGTTTCCGAAAAGATCACGCTGAACTTCGACATCTCCGCCGTCAAGCAGAGCTAACCTGACCGGCCGTTGTGGCCGCCCAACTCGACTGGTCGCGCTGCCAGCTGGGTAACATTGCACCTATGAATCGCCTTCCGCCCGTCGCCCTGGTCTTCCTCGGCGGCGCGCTGGGGGCGATTATTCGTTGGACGCTGACCGTCTGGATTCCCGCCCTCGGCGACCCCACACGCGTGCTCGGCGCAGCCACGCCGCTGAACATCATTGGAGGGATCCCTCTAGGAGACATCGCATTGCTGGTGGTCAACGTCCTGGGGGCGCTCCTTTTAGGGCTCTTAGTCGGGATGATCCCGGATTCTGCCCACCCACGTCGCACGTTCTGGGGCACGGGAGTGCTCGGCGGTTTTACGTCGTTTAGCTCGCTTGCTGCGGCTGTTGACGCCACCACCGATTCAGCTTCTACCATCCTCATCGGGGGAACCTACGGCGTGTTTACGCTGGCGCTTGGTCTAATTGCAGCTGCGATGGGGCTGCGCCTCGGGCGGGATCTGAATGAGCTGGCGCGGCTGCGACGCGCAGCCGACGGCGCCGACGAGCCCCAGGATCCCCATGAGCCCCACAGAGGTGGCGCACGATGAACACCGGAGCAACCCTCATTGAGCTGTTAGCCGTCGCCCTCGGAGGCGGGACGGGAGCGGCGGCCCGCTACGTACTGGATACTCACCTAAAGTCCCAGCGCGGCTGGGCGCCTCTGTGGAGCCTCGCGGTGGTGAACCTCCTCGGCACAGTCGTGCTGGGTTTAGTGCTTGGGTACACCTCGCAGCATCTTGACGGAGCTGCCGGATCCACCAGTGCAGGCGAGACGCAGGATATCTTATTTCCCCTGCTTGGCATTGGTTTGGCCGGCGGTTTCACCACGTTCTCCACGGTGATGGTGGAGGTTTTCACCCGGCCCCAGCCCGCTCGCCGTATTGCGGGCGTGGTGGGGATGGCAGTGGTCTGCTGCGCGGTGTTCCTCCCCGCGCTGTGGTGCGGGGCGCTACTTGCTGGCGCCTGAGGAGCCTTCGCGCGGGTGCGGACGCTACGACGCCGTGTACGTCGCCGGGAGCCGCGCAAACGTACCAGGTATCTGCGCTACTTTTTGGCCGTCACCCAGATGTCAATCTCCGCGTAGGTGGATTCCTTGCCCTCATCATCGGCGAAGTGGATCTTCACCGTCACGGTCTGTCCGCCAGACTCCTGAGTGATCTTCTCGAAGTCCGGCAATTCGGCAGTGGCGGTGGCCGTCAGGCTGCCCTTCGTCTTCTTCAAGTACTGAGTTCGCATGCCCTGTGGCAGCCACCGGTGCGTATTGGGAATCGAGGCCTCGGCCAGCATCCCCATTGCAAACTCCGCGACATTGCAGGCCGCAATGGCATGGAAGGTACCAATGTGGTTGTTCAGCAGCCACCACTTCTTCGACCGAACCTTGCAGAAGCCCGGGCGCAGCTCTTGCACCCGAGGCTGTACGGTGAGGAAGTATGGTGCTTTAAAGCCGGCCGCAGCCGAGAACAAACCGTTTCCGAACGGCTTCTTCGCAAGCTGCTTGTACATTTTGAAAGTGCTAGATGGATTCGCGTTGGCGTCATAAATAGACATAGTGAGAACTCTAACGTGGAATAAAGCGACCGTTGCGTAATGTTGGAAAACATGCTCGCCCCCTTTCACCGGGGCGCCAACAACAAAGTTTTTGGACAAGCACAATCGACCCGAAGGGAAACAAATGGCGACCATCGAAATCACCGGAGCTAACTTCCAGGACACCGTGCAGGGCGACGGCATCGTCGTGCTGGAATTCTGGGCGGAATGGTGCGGTCCGTGTAAGCGCTTCGCGCCCATCTTCGAACAGGTCTCTGATGAGCACCCGGAGGCTGTGTTCGGCAAGGTCGATACTGAGGCCAACCAGGAGCTTTCCGCTGCGCTGCAGATCCAGTCGATCCCTACCTTGATGTTGTTCCGCGATGGTGTTCTGCTGGCCCGCGAGTCCGGCCTGCTCCCGGCGAAGGCGCTGAACGAGCTCATCGCCAAGGCCGAGGAACTGGACATGGATGAGGTGCGCAAGCAGATCGAGGCCGAGCAGGCCAAGGAGCAGTAAAGACTGCGTGGTAGGCACGCTGGCCGGTCTCGCGCGCAGTGTGTGGGCTGAGGGGCTAGCGCGGGTGGCCTCGAACCGAAACAAAAAATAATAGACCAGCGATTCGCGCATCGGCGCCACCACAGGGATAATGCTTGAGGGCATTACAAGAGGAGGCGCACAGAATGGGACGAATCAACGCCAGGAAAGCAGCGATTGCATTGACCGCTGGGCTGGTTGGATTCGCCGGAACCGGAATGGCGGTGGCGAAAGGCGGCATTTCCGCGAACCTCGCGCTGTCTGGTTCTTTTTTCACCGTGACGATCGATCACCTTTCCGGGCAGGACTTTTCGCTGTTCATGGATAACGACGTTAAAGGTGATAATCACCTGCCCGTCGCGCGCGTGAAGATTCAGCAGGCCAAGGCCTCTGACCTGTGCCTTTCAACAACCGTGCCGAACCTGCCCGCCGTCGGTGAGGCAACTCTTGCCCTGCGCTCCAACGGAAAGAACAGTGTGGATGCGAAGGACCTGATCGTCGGGTCTACCGATATTAAGGGCAGCCTGCGGATGGCTGACCCTAACCTTGGTATTGACGCCCACCAGGTCAACCCCGAAGCACCGGACGATGCATGGGGTCTGCACTCGAAAGACGTGCAGGTTGTGGCAGAAAAGATTGTTGCGACATCTGTTGGGGCGAAGCAGCTGAACGTTTCCGGAGTTGAGGCGAGCGTGCGCCGGGGAACTGAGAATGCCTGCTAGAGGGCGTTTGGCACGCTTCGCGGAATGGCGTCGCGGTCGGCCGTTCGTGCCGGGACTGCTGGTGCTGCTTTCGGGTGTGGTGATTATGACGCCCGCCTACCTGACCCTACGCATTAATGACCTACTGGTGATGATCTCCACGTTGTCGGGGGTCTCCACGCTGTTCCTCGGCGCAGCCCAGATTATGTTTGGCCTGGGTATTTGGCTGAAGCCGGCGACAGCACCTTACCTGGGTGTGTTCGCCATTCTGCTGTCTTTGGTGGCGCTGCCGGCCTCTAATATCGGCGGCTTTTTATTGGGCTCGCTGCTGGGGATTTTCGGCGGCGCGTTTGCGTTGGCGTGGGAGCCGGGGGACGGCAAGCGGAAGAAAGCTAAGGCCACTGCTGCAGAGTCGGCTGAGTCGGCAGAGTCGGCAGAGTCGGCTGAGTCGACTGGGGAGAGCGTAGGCGACGGCGGGGATGGCGCGGATGGCGATGCGCCGCAGTCCGGCGGTGGGTACTCCGCGACGGTAGCGGCCTTGCTGGTGGCAGTGGGTATCGCGACCGGCGTGGGCATCCTGAACGCGAACGCCCCGTACAGTGCGGCGCAGCCCGCCCGCGTGGGCGATGTCGGCCAGGTCACCGCCGACAACGTGACCTTCAAGGGGAATGTGCGCATCAGCGTGGATTCCGTGGGCACGGAGCACGGCCGCCGCGACCTAATACGCATCACCGGGGATCGCCTGCAAATTAAGAACCTGCAGATCCAGCTGCCGGGCCAGTGGGGCGATGGCATGCTGCGGACCGGCTCAAAGGTGGAGACATGTGTGGTCGAGGGGCCGGTCGTGGTGGAGGCGACGTCCCTGGAGGCCGTTCCCGCGCTAGCCGAGATCTCCACGATCCCGGTGAAGGTGGATATTTCCGGTAGTGCGGGGGACGTTTTGCACCAGCTGGGCTTGGTTCCCAGCGAGGCGCCCATCCCAGACCCGGTGATGGAGGTCGTCTCCCTCAAGCAAGTGAAGCTAGACCTGCTGCACCTAACCGGGCGGGATATGAACGCCCCGGTAGTCCACCTGAAGGCTCTCTAACGTATCCCTGATTCCGCCGCCCGCCCATTCGCTCCGTGCGCCGCGCCAAAAGCCAGTACGCTGGAATTCAACAGGCTGCATTGCAGCTAAATTGACCACACCATCACGTCCGATACAGGAGCTTTCCCATGGCGAATCCATTTTCTAAGGGCTGGAAATACCTCATGCAGTCCCTCGACACGAAGATCGAGGAGAACGCGGATCCCCATGTACAGATCCAGCAGGCCACGGAGGCTGCCCGCAAGCAGCACCAGCAGATCTCCGAAAGCGCAGCCCGCGTGATCGGTAACCGTAACCAGCTGGAGATGAAGATGAACCGCCTTCAGCAGGACGCGAAGAAGCTGTCGGACAATGCTCGCACCGCCATCCAGCAGGCCGACAATGCCGCTGCTGCTGGCGACCAGACCAAGGCCAACGACCTGAACCAGACCGCGGAGCTGTTCGCCTCCCAGCTGGTCTCGGTGGAACAGCAGCTGGACGAAACCAAGCAGCTGTACGCCGGTGCGGAGGAGGCCGCCCGTCAGGCCCAGCAGCAACAACAGCAGTCCGCTGCCCGCCTCGAGGAGCAGATGGCACAGATTAATCAGCTGCGCGCCCAGGTAGATCAGGCGAAGATGCAGGAAGCTACCGCCAACTCCATGCAACAGATGGATGGCCTAGTGCAAAACGACGATGTGCCGACCCTGGATAGCGTGCGCGAGAAGATCGAGCAGCGCTACGCCCAGGCGCTCGGCAGCCAGGAGCTTGTAGAAAACTCCGTGCAGGGCCGCATGGCAGAAATCGAAGCTGCAGGTAACGACATGCGTGCTGCCTCCCGCCTGGAGGAAATCCGCGCCCAGATGAACTCGGGCAGTGGCACAAACGCACTCGAGACCGACGAGTCCCAGGGCGAGCTGGAGCGCTAGCCCACAGCGTTTATCCCCTTCAGGCGCAGCACACCTGGTGTAAAGTATCCAGGGTTCGCGGGTGCGTTCGTGCACCCGTCTTTTCTTGTCTCGGAGGGATACTTTTGTCTAAAAAGCCTTTTTCTGACGCCGCCGATCCCGACCGCGCCACCACTCCAGCCGACGCGGTCGCGTCAACGGAAAGCATTTCCGAAAATCGCAGCCCCGATCGCGCGGGCCACCCGACCCCTCCAGAGGAGCCCGCGGTGGGCGCGAAACTGCTCATCGGCATGCTGGTAGTCGCAGCGTTCGTGGTGATTCTCAACGAGACCACCTTGGCCGTGGCCCTCCCCGTCTTGATGGGAGAATTTGGCGTCACCGCTGATGCGGCGCAATGGCTGACTACAGCGTTCATGCTCACGATGGCCGTCGTCATTCCGATGACCGGCTACATCATGCAACGGTTTCGGTTGCGGTCGATCTACATCGCGGCGCTGACAGCCTTCCTAATAGGTACGATTCTGGCCGCAGTCGCGCCGACGTTCCCGATTTTGCTGGTCGCCCGCGTGGTGCAGGCCAGCGGCACGGCGCTGGTGATTCCGATGCTGATGACCACCATCATCCGCCTGGTGCCCATCGACCGCCGTGGCGCGGTCTTTGGCCTGGTCTCGGTGGTCATTGCGGTGGCTCCGGCGCTGGGGCCGACGTTCTCCGGTGTGGTGCTGGAGGCCCTGGGCTGGCGCTGGATCTTTATCCTGGTTGCCCCGCTGGTGTTGATTACCCTGGTCGCGGGCTTGTTCCTGGTGAAGAACTTCGAGGAGCCGACGCGCCCGTCCCTGGATGTGCTGTCCGTCTTTCTTTCCGCATTCGGCTTCGCGGGCCTGGTCTACGGCCTGGCTGGTCTGTCCAAGTTGGCTGATGGGGTGCCGGTGCAGCGCCTGCTCATCCTGGCTGTCGGCGCGGTTATCCTGGTGCTTTTCTTCCTGCGCCAGCGTTCCCTGGAGCGCAGCGATAAGCCGAACGCCACCCCGCTGCTGAACCTGCAGCCGGTGCGCGTGCGCGAGTACAACTTGTCGCTGGGGTTGCTGCTGCTGACGTTCTCTATGCTCTTCGGCTTCATCATTCTGATGCCGCTGTACGCGCAGAACGTTGCGGGCTTGTCGGAGCTGAAGACCGGCATGGTTTCCCTGCCCGGCGGTCTGGTGATGGGGCTGCTCGGCCCTGCCGTTGGCCGCGCTTATGACGCGCGTGGCACGCGCCCGCTGATCATCCCCGGCAGCATCCTGATCGCGATTGGCATGATGGGATTTGCCGCCCTGGAGCAGACGGAGAGCCTGTTCGGGTGGGTTGGCTCTGGTACGTGGCCGGCGTTTGTGCAGCTCATGGTCCTTACGGTGGTATTGAACCTGGGTATTGCTTTGATGATGACGCCCCTTATGTCCAACGCTCTGGCGGCCGTGCCGGATTCTCTGGCTTCCCACGGGCAGGCAATTTTGAACACGTTCCAGCAGGTTGCCGGTGGTGCCGGTACGGCAATCTTCGTGGCGGTGATGACGTTTGCCTCCACCCGCTATGCCTCGAGCAACGCTGCGGAGCTGGCTGGCTTGGCAGCGACGGATCCCGCTCTGGCCGAGCAGCAGGTGGTGGGCCAGGGCATCCACGTGGCGTTCTTGGTGGCGGCTTTCGTTTCGGTGGCGCTGATCGTGCTGTCGGCGTTCCTGAAGTTGGACGCCAAAGAGTCCGCCCATCCAGGCCACCTGAAGAACTAGAAGGGGAACGACAAAGCGCCGCCCAGGGTGTGGGGCGGCGCTTGTGCTTTGTGCGCGGGTGAGGAGATGGTGGACCCGCCGGTGAGGGGGCTGGTGAGGGGCTCGGTCAAACCCCAGAGTGGGGGCTCGGGGGAGCTACAGCGGCAGCTTGCGCAGGATCGGCAGCGGCAGGTGTTTCAGGATCAGCATGATCGGGCGGAACAGGGGGTGCACCCAGATCAGGGACTTGCGGTTATCCACGGCCTTGGCGATCGCCTTGGCCACGTCTTCCTTGTCCACGGTCAGTGGGGCATCCTCGAGGTCCTTGGTCATGTTGGTGCGGACCTGGCCCGGGCGGACCGTCAGCACGCGCACACCGGAGCCGCGCAGAGCTTCGTTGAGCATGCGGTAGAAGCCATCCAGGCCAGCCTTTGTGGAGCCGTAGACGAAGTTGGAGCGGCGAACCATCTCACCGGCAACGGTGGAGAACGCCACAATCTGGCCGTGGCCTTGCTTCTTCATGTAGTCCGCCAGCAGCACGCCGACGGAGACGGCGCCGGTGAAGTTCACCTGTGCGGCCTGCACAGCCAACTTCTGGTTGGTCCACTGTTTCTCGTTATCGCCCAGGATTCCGAACGCAACAATGGCCAGGTCCACGTCGCCATGGCTGAAGATCTCCTCGAACACCTGCGGGTGGGAATCGAAATCCACTGCGTCGAAGGGAACGGTGACAACCTCGCTGGCACCGGCGGCGTTCATGCGTGAGGTGGCGTCGTCCAAAGACTCGCCAGGACGGGCGGCCAGGATCACGCGGGCAGAACCGCGAGAAAGGAACTCCTCGACAACGGCGAGGCCCATGTCGGACGCGCCGCCGAGAAGCAGGATGGACTGGGGTTTGCCAACGGCATCAATCATTGTGACTCTACTTTCGGGGTGGGGGGCAACTATTGTAGGCAGGGGCTACAGCTCGAGGCGGCGGGACATATCGGAGGCGAACACACCCGTCGGGTCGATGTTCTTGCGGGTGGCGAGCCAACCCGGCAGGCCGGGGTACATCTTGTGGAAGTTCTCGGCGGAGGTGCGCGACTCCTTGGCCAGGTACAGGCGGCCACCGAACTCCATCACGCGGCGGTCCAGGTCGTTCAAGAAGTTGCCCAGGCCCGGCTTGATCGGGAAGTCCACGCAGACATTCCAGCCTGGCATCGGGTAGCTCAGCGGCGCCTTGTTGCCCTCGCCGAACAGCTTGAACACGTTCAGCGCGGAGTAGTGGCCGGAAGCCTGGATATCGCGGATGATCTCCTTGAATGGCTCCACCGCCTCCGTCGGCACGACGAACTGGTACTGCAGGAATCCCTTGGAACCGTAGCCACGGTTCCACTCGCCAATCAGATCCAGCGGCTGGTAGAACTGCGTGAGGTTTTGCACCTGGTTGCGGTACTCACCGGACTTCAGCCACCACAGCTCGCCGATGGCAACCATGGAGAGCTTGTTCATGGTGAAGTTCGGGAAGATATCCGGCACGGTCATTAGCTGCGGCGCGTTGAACTTCAGTGGATCTTTCGCCAGCTTCGGCGCGTATTCCTTCAGCTGATCTAGCGTGGCCAGGGAGCCACGGGAGATCGCCGCGCGACCCAGCTTCGGCTCCGGGCTGATCGCATCGAACCAGGCGGAGGAGTACGTGAAGTTGTGCTCCGAACCGTCGGAGTGGAACGCGATAGTCTCGTCCAGGGAGTGCGTCATATCGCCATCGGCGATGAAGTACGCGGTCTCCGTCTTCGTCATCTCGATCGTCGCGCGCAGAATGATGCCGGTCAGACCCATGCCGCCGACGGTGGCCCAGAACAGCTCGCCATCCGGATCGTCCGCGGAGCCCTCCGGGGTCAGGTGCAGCACACGCCCGTCAGCTACCAGTAGCTCCATGGAGCGGACATGGTTGCCGAAGGAACCGGCAGAGTGGTGGTTCTTGCCGTGGATATCCGGGCCGATAGCACCACCGATGGTCACCTGGCGCGTGCCGGGCAACACCGGCACCCACAGGCCGTATGGCAGCGCGGCCTTCATCAGCTGATCCAATGTCACGCCGGCATCTACATCTACGATGGCGGTATCGGGATTGATGCTGTGAATGCGGTTGAGCTGCTGCATGTCGATGACGAGGCCGCCACCGTTCATCGCCGGATCACCATAGCTGCGGCCCATGCCGCGAGCGATCACGCCACGCTGGAGGTGGCTGGGCTTATCCGCATTATCGTCGGCCACGCGCGCAACGGCGGCAGCAATCTGATCGACATCCTGGGTAGACAGGACTTCGGCGGTCGTGGGGGCCGTACGTCCCCACCCGGTGAGGGTACGAGTGCTGGTGTGCAATTCCATGTTCTCTACCCTAGCGCCCGCGCACGACATCCCCGGGGCGCGGCGCTACGTGAAGTACAAGTTGCCAGCGTTTTCGCAGTTGCGGTGTGGGTGGCGTCACAAAAATAGGGCGTGTGGCAGGTGCAAGAAGCAAGAACGGCGCTAGTCGCTAGTTGCTAGTACAGCTCCATGATCTGACGGATTTCCTCCGGCAGTTCCTCCGGCTCGGTGATGGTTGGGCCGTCGTAGTCGCGCAGGATATCGCGCACGCGCTGGCGGCTGGTGCTGTCGAGGATGGGTAGCTCCTGGGCCATGAGGCGCGTCATATACTCGTTGAGCGGCAGGTTTGTCCTGGTCGAAGCCTCGTAGCTGCTTTCCTTACCGACGCCCCCAATTCGCACCGGTGCACTCCTGTGCTCCTGCTCGGCGGGGGAGGGCTTGGAGCGTTTGAAAAATCTGGTGACGGCGGAGAACGTGGAAGAGAGCACGGAGGACGAGTCGGAATCAGCCATGGGGATGATCTTAGCGGGTGCGGCTGCGAGCGCAGGGGGCATGTCCGGTGACGGTGGTAACCTGCAATTACGATGAGCACAACCGCCCCAGAGAACACCGCTGACACCGCAACTGACACCGTAACTGACACCGCACCCCAGCCTGTCCGTTATGACCCGATCATGGTCGTGGCCGCCGCCGGTGAGGCAGACGACCCAACCTTCGCCATCTGGCAGGTGGAAACTGACCCCGACGTGCAGTTGGGCGACTTTTCCGGCGCATGGTTGATCGACGGCGCAGGCATTCACGGCTTCGCCGCCGAGGCGGATTGGATCGAGGGGACTGATGACCGCGGGGCAATGCTCTCCGCACTGCTGCGCTACCCCGTGTTGTTCGTGGGACCGGAGGCGGCGGCGAAGGTGCTGCCGCAGGAGGTTGCGCTGGTTGATGTGGAGGCTACGGAGGCTGCGCTTAATGACGCCCTCGCCTCCGCAAAGCAGCACTTCAGCGACGAGTTTCCGGGGAAGAAGCAGCCGGCGTGGGGAAGTTTGCGCCCGCTGGAGGAATTCCGAGGGGCTGAGGCTGGTGGCTCTGGCGGAGATGGTGCTAGTGGAGCTGGCGGGGACGGTGCTGATGGCGTTGGTGAGGCGGAGCGCGTGGCAGTTGCTGCCGCACTGCAGGAGGCAGCGGCGCTGCGCGGGTGGATCGCGCAATACAATGCGTTCGACAAACTACGCGTCCGGCGCATCGGTGCTGTGAGCAGTGATTTTGCGCAAGCTCAGCCAATCCCGGTGGTTTTCGCCCAGCGAGGTTAGCCAGGCGCGATTACGCTTGAGAACCATGAATCGCTCATCACATTTTGGAGCCGCCGGTGGCTACGAATCCGCCGGTGGCTCTAGTGCTGCGCGAGCAATGGGGGAGAACAACACAGAGGCAGTGGCACCGGGCGGGAGCGTGGTTTCCCTTTCAGAAATCCGCACTGCTCGGCGTGACGGTGCCGGCGATGCTGACGCCGACAGCGCAGCAGACAGCAGATCCGAGAGGGCGGAAATGCAGGAAAGCCTGGGGGTAATGTCCACACCGGGGATGGGGATAAGAAGGGAATCAGGGGCTCACGCAAAGGTCTTCACCGTAGCCGTGGAGCACCACTTTCCGGGCGTAGGAAGATACTCGCGGCTCCTCAGCGTCTCCAGCGCAATGAGCGTGGCTGACTTCGCAGACGTCATCCTCGCCAGCTTCCTCTGGCCGGAGCGGGTGAACCGAGTACCTGAAGCCCACCCAACCTGCTACGGCACAAAGGAAGATCACGCTGCAGGAGAGGCCGAGGCCGGTAGTGACAGTGGTCCTGCCTGGAGCTTCCGCGCCCGCACCGCCGGGCACGTGCGCGTCTATGCCAAAGGAGCGAATTCCATTGGCACTGCTCTAGGCGATATTTTCCGCCGTGGCACCATCGGTGTGCTGAAGGTCGACGGATACGACTTCAGCGTCACCGTCACGGATACCACCACCCGCCACGACGAAATTGAGTTCGTCGACCCCTCCCGGGACTCGCACTTCGATCCTTTCCTTGCCTCATCCCAGGACTTGTTCGGCGCGCCGGGCGAAGCAAACGACGAAGCAGTCCTCCTGGCTGCTGACTTCCTTGCGGATTCCGACGATGAAGCCGCGGAGGCGGGTGGCGTCAAAAAGAATCAGGATGACGAGTTCGCCGCGCACCTGCACCCTGCGGGCATTCCGGCGATGGTCGACATCTCGGAAGTGAATGTGGCGCTGGCCGGTGAGGATACCGTTGAGAATATCCTCGCGGAAATTACCCCTGAGCTGCGAGAGCTGCTGCGCGACGGTGCGTTGTACGAGTTCATTCCGCTGCTGCAGGCATTGGATTTGGAGCGGCCCGCGAACGTCACCGAGCACGCCGCCGAGTTGTTGGCCGATGTGCCGATTGAGAAGAGCAAGATCGGGCGCGCCGCCGCGTGGGCGCGGATCATTGCACTGTCCACGCTGGTGGAGTCGGAAGCCGGGGAGGTCAGCGAGGCCTTCATGTCGGCGCTTGGTTACACGCGCGCGGATGCGAAGCTGCCGCCGACGGATACTGCTCTTGGTGCCGACGCCCTCAGTGCCAGCGAGATCAAATGGTTGTCGCGCCGGACCGGGCGCATCTTGGCGCAGGTTGGAGCCTGCAAGTGGGAACCTCAGCCCGATGACCAGGCAGTTCCATTGGTTCCACAGTGTTCGATGCTGGAACGCCTGGAGATGTACCGCTTCATCTTGCAGCACTAGGCGGGGGCCGGGCGTCCAGACTCAGCTCCCATCAGCCTCCCGCGGGCCCGGGGATCTGCAGCACCCTGGGCCACATATCAGCTTCCCCGCGGGTCTGGGGATGTCGTTGCGGGCCCCGAATGTCGTTGAATCGGGAATCTGCGGCGGCTTGCGGCGGATCCCGAAAAATGGAAACGTTCTGACCTGCGTGTTTGGTTAATTGCAAACTGGTGTCGTTAACAAATTCCCGTTCTAGCGACATTTAGGCCTTGTCGGAGCCTCCGGAGACCCCCAAATTAGCCTCCCGCGAGCCCACCGGCTCACCAGTCCGCCCGGACCACCTGCCCACCAGCCAGCCCAGCCCGACCCAGACCCAGCCCGGCCCACCAGCTAGCGCTTGAAAATAAAGAACTTCTGGATCAGGAAGTTCAGCACCGTCGCCGTACCCTGGGCAATCACAAAACTAATCGCACGCACCCAGAACGCATTCAGGTCGAAACCCTCCAGCCACGGAATCGACACCTTGTACAGCCCCCACTGCACCGCAAAGGTCAGGCCGTAGGTCGCCATGGTTATGGCAAACCGACGCCCGCTCGGTTCCGCCTGGAAAGTCCACCGACGGTTGATGAAGTATGCCGTCAGGGTTCCCAGCACGAATCCCAGCGCCTTCGCCACGCCATCGCTCAAGCCAAAAGCAAAAGTGAAAAGCGCCGTCGAACCAAAGTCGACGATGGCGCTGAACCCTCCGACCAGCACAAACTTCACTAGCTGCGAACGGATCATACGTTGCGCCCGACTAAGGCCACCACCCTGGGACGACGAGGGGGCGTCATCAAAAGAAGAGTTAGTCATCCGCATCACCGTCAGCACCTGCCGCATTGCCCGCGCCCGTCCGCGGCTCGACCGTGCGCACCACCCGCTTGTGGTCGCGCGGCGCCGAGCGGAACGTCCACAGCTTGTTGAACAGGAAGTTCGCCGGCACGGCCACAATCACACCAATGAAGTTGCCCCAGTACGCGCGCGTGCGCAGCCCAGTGGAGTTATCGAAAAAGTCGTGGGGCAGCGCGATCGGTGACTCCGGATTCACCAGCGCCGTCGAGACCAGCAGCGTGATAATCAGCCCGAACACGCCCACAGCCATGAACTGCGGGAGCTGCTTCCACCACGCACGCTTGTGCTCGTGGCGGAACGTCCAATAGCGGTTCAGGCAGAAATTCCAAATATTCGCCAGCACAAAAGCGATCACGGAAAACACGTGGTACCAGCGGAAATGGTATTGGCTGCCGAGGAGGTTCAGGAACGCATCCTGCACGTCGATACCCCATCCGGCCTCGCTGATCTTCTTCGCCAGCACGAAAATCGCCTGGTTGACGATGAACCCGGACGCGCCAACAATCCCAAACTGGATGAACTGCCGTGCGACGGTGCGGCCGCGCGAAAGCGGACGCGCAGATGCGGTAGCTGCGTCGTCGACGTTTTTCTTATTGACGCCTGCGTCGTCAGCGGCCTTGGCGGGCTCAGCGATGGTGGAAGGCTGGGTATCGGACACGGTCACTTCGGCTAACTTGATCCTCGGTTAAGTAGTGCTCGGCGGTGTCTAGCGTTTGCAGGATCACCGCGATAGTCACTTAAGACTACGCCCGCGACCGGGTGAAAAGGAAAATTCTTCCCGGTGTGTGTGCTTAAAAAGTTTCTTAGAACTGCGTGCGCCGACCGAGTGGCCCTGCTCCAGCGCCGAACTGTGCCCGCGCTACCGACCTGGCCGGCGGAACTGCTCACGCCGACCGAGCGCATGTAGCCGCAGCCACTCTGCGAACCCCTTCGGGTCCTTCTTCTGTACGAGGAAGAACCAACCGAAGCGGGCGTATTCCTGCGGCAGCAGCTTGCGCATGCCCGGCTGGTTCATGATGTATCCGCGGTTGCGGTAGGTGAAGTAGCGCTTGAATTCATTGTCCGGGTACTGCGTATGCATCTTCCCGCCGAGGATCGGCTTAAACTCATCCGACCCGTCGGGGTGCAGGTAAGCGCAGGTCAGGCACGTTCCAAAGGGTAGGCCGCTGCGGACCAGGCGGCGGTGGTATTCCACCTCATCGCCACGGATGAAAAGCCGATAATCGGGAACACCAATAATCTCCATCGCGTGGGCACTGATCAAAGCGCCGTTGAAGAGGCTGGCAATCCCCGGCAGGAAAGACCCCTCCAGCTCGGACAAAGTGCGCCGCCACACCAGCCCCTGGCGCAGAGGAAAAGCCAACCGCTCCGGGGCATCGATATTGCACACCACCGGGCTGATCTCTTCCAGCCCCTCGCGCTCCGCAACCTCCTGCAAGGTGGCCAGCACATGTTCATCCGCCGGCCTGCCGTCGTCGTCGGCACACCAAATCGCATCGGCACCCAAAGAAAGAGCAGTGAGGAATCCCAGTGCGAATCCGCCCGCGCCGCCCAGGTTCGTCTCGGAGCCCACGTAGTGCGCCCGCGAGCCACACACGTCTTCCACCAGCTCCCGCACCGCCGGGTCGTTGCCGTTATCCACAACCACTACGTGCGCGACTTCCGCGCCTTCCTGGCCTGCGACTTGGCGCAGCGAGGCTTCCAGCAGCTCCACGCGATTGTGCGTGACGATCACTGCTGCGACGGTATCGTTCCTGCTCAGGGGCATGTTCTAGGCGTTCTCCTTCTCCGCTACCAGTTCTTGCACCTCGCGTCGGCGCACCTTGCCCAATTGGTCGGCGGGCAGTTCCTGGAAGGCATGGAATACCCTAGGCACCTTATACGCAGTAAGTCGTTCTTTGGCGAAGGCGCGGAAGTCGTCGGCGTCAATAACAGCGCCATTGGCCAAAACCACAGCCGCAGCGACGGTTTCGGAGCCGTCCTTGCGCTCCACACCGACGACGGAGGCCTGCTCGATGGAGGGGTGCTCGCACAGCACTTCCTCGACCTCGGCGGGGTAGACGTTAAAGCCGCCAGTGATGATCATTTCCTTGATGCGGGAGACGATCTTCAGGTAGCCGTCGGATTCCATGACGGCCATGTCACCGGTGCGGAACCAGTCCTCATAGAAGGCCTTGGCGGTCGCGTCCGGGCGGTTGAGGTAGCCCTTGAACACCTGCGGGCCGCGGACGACCAGCTCGCCGGCCTCGCCATCGGGCATCGTTTCGGCGGGGTTATCCGGATTGGCCACGCGGATTTCGGTGGACGGGAAGGGCACGCCGATGTAGCCCTCGCGACCCTTACCCATGGGGTTACCTGCGATAATGGGCGAGGTTTCGGTCAGGCCGTAGCCCTCGACGATGTTGCCGCCGGTGGAGCTTTCCCACTCGCGGACGGTCTCTGCGGGCAGGGCGCTGGCGCCGCTGAAGGAGTTGCGGATGCCGGAGATCGACATTCCGCGCTTCTCGGCCTCCTTCATAATGTTCTGGTACAGCGCAGGCACGCCCGGCATCCAGGAGGGCATGTTCTTCTTCATCACACGCATCACCAGCGGCATTTCGGGTGCGGGTAGCAGCTGAATTTCGCCGCCGATCATCGGGGCGAGCGTGATGTTCATGGTAAGGCCGTATGCATGGAAAATCGGCAGCGCGGCCAGCATGACCTCCTGCTTTGGACCCTTACCCAGGCCCTTCACCCAGGTCTGACCCTGGCGGAGGTTCGCGATGAGGTTACGGTGTGTCAGCACGGCGCCCTTCGGCTTGCCGGTGGTGCCGGAGGTGTACAGGATCAGCGCCGGGTCGCTTGGTTCGATCTTCTTGTTAATGACGCCCTCACGCCATGACTGCTTGCCATTCCCGCCGGAGCTCATGAAGCGCTTCCAGGAGAGTGCGGCAGGTGCCGGGCCGGTGAGCTTGTCCTTCATGGCCTTGATCTTCGGGATCGGTAGCTTCAAGGCGTAGCGCAGCGGAGCTGGCATTTCGTCGGGGAGTGTGACGGCGATGACGGTATCCAGAGGGCTATCCAGCCGCAGGTGCTCAGCGACGTCGCTGACCTTGTCCCAGAAGAAGCCGACCTTCGCTGCGTGGTCGTTAAATGGATGATTGAGCTCGGCGGCAGTGTATAGCGGGTTGTGCAGGATGGGCACCGCGCCGACATTCAGAACGGCGTAGAACGCGATGAGAGCCTGCGGGCAGTTCGGCAGCACGATGGCGACGTGATCGCCACGTTGCACGCCCAGTTTCTTGAGCCCCTGGGAGGCGATGGCAACCTGGTGGCCGTACTCCTCGTAGGTGGTGACTTTCCCGAAGAAGGAGTATGCGTTGCGCTCGCCGATGGTCTCCACCGCATGCCAGAAGACCTGCGGGATGGTGAAGCCGGAGGGGTTCTCCGCGGGGTCGTCGAGGTCAATGGTGTGCTGCGTCCACGGCGTGTAATGCTGCAGCCATGCCTTCGAGTTGAAAGCCTCGGAGGCGGTTGCGCCTGCGGCACCTGCACCGTTGTCGGCTGCTGGGTTGGTCAACTGTTTCACCTGGTTCTACGTTTTTAGTGGTTGTTCGGGATGGTTTATGACTGGTTGTTTGTGTTTGGTTTGCACGTCAGCCCTGGAGGGGGCTCGTGAGGGCTGCGACATGTGCCGTAACACTGACCGAGTCTAACTGTTTGGCTGCCTCCTCTGGCCGGGTTTATTAATTCTCTTTTTATCTCTAGTTTGTGCCGGGTCGGGGAGGACGGTTCGGGAGGCTGGAGGTGAAGGTGGCGGGAACGAGGGGCGTCAATAAGAAAGGATAAAAATGGCTATGACCAGGCGAGCGTGCCGCCGCTCCAGAGGGCGCACGGCGGGCGGGTCGGGCGTGCCGCAAGGGTGTGGAAATGCTTGCTGACCTGCTCGATTGCGCGGCCGGATAGGTACGTTTCCGCCGTGACTCGCAGCAGCGTTATGCCGCGGGCCTGGATGTCGTTTTCGCGCTGGCGTTCCTGCAGGAGGGCGCGCTTCGTGGCGTCGGTGGTGGCGCCGTACTTCTCGCGGCCGTCGTATTCGACGGCGAGGCCGACGTCGAAAAACATGTCGACGCGCCCGATGGTCCAGCCGTCCTCGTTGAGTATGTTGACCTGCTGAAACGGTGCGGGCAGGCCGTGTTCCCAGAAGCGGATCTTCAGCTGCGATTCGCGCGGGCTTTCAGAGTAGCGGGTGATGAGGCGCGCGGCCGTGCGGGCGCGTTGGGCGCCGTGGCGGATGGGCGCGGTTTCCGGCGTGGCGGTCAGCGTGGCGGTCAGAGTGGCGCCTGGGGCGCACATCCCGTCTTGCCACGCGCGCCACGTGCGCCATGCGTTCCACGTGATTTTCTTTGTGTGCAGCGCGGCCTCCGTGGCGATGACGGCGTCGTCCAGTGAGTGTCGAAGCCCCAGGTCGTGGCACGTATCCAGCAGTCCGCTGGTCCAGATTTCGCCGAACTCTGTGGGGATCAGCACAGCGCGCTGGCCTTGCCCCGGCGTAGCGAGGTGGCGCTCTGACCTGCCGGTTCTTCCCATCAGGCTTCTTTTTGGTGACGCCAATTCCACCGTCTCCGGCGGCTCGAACTTCTCGAGGGGCAGGTCGTGGAGGAAGGCTGCCGACTTGCCCGCCACGACGGCTGGACCACTGCGGATGTACTCGGCGGCGATTCTGGCTCGCGCTTTAATTGCTTCTGCGTCGGGGTCTTGTTCAAACTCACGCCACTGACCTGCGGGAATGTAAACTCCCGGTGCAAGTCTGACCGCCTCACCCCTCGCTGCGAGTCGCTGCATTTTCCGTGCCTCCGAGGGGTTCATCGTGTGAACGTCGAGGAGCAGCTTGGCCTTCCTGCGTGGTGGTACCTGGGGAAATGTGACCGCACGCGCCCGTCGAGTGGGCGTGGATTTGGTTCTTGCTTTTCCGTTGCTTGCGCTGGTTGCTGTGTTGGTGCTGGTGCTGGTGCTGGTTGCAGCGTTGGCGGGTGTGTTGGTTGCAGTGCTGGCGGGTGTGTTGGTGTTTGCACTGCCGCTCGTGCTGTAATCGCTCAATTGGTGTGCGGTGTAATTTGTTGTTCTACGAGCCTTGGACTGTTTCACTGTTGACCCCCTGTTTCCCCTGGTCTGCGTGGCCTTTGAGAGATGTGCTTCAAGAGATGTATCTAAGAGATGTGTTTCAAGAGATGTGTCGGAGATAGAGAGATGGATAGAGAGATTCGGCAACGCATCCGGGTTCGCGGCCATTCTCGCAATTGAATGAGCTTGGTGGAATATGGGTGGCTTGGACTTGTGAATAACTCTCTGCGGGTGGGCGATTTATCCACAAGTACAAAAGATCGAGATGCGAGAACCCCCTTGATGGTGTATGTGCAGCTTGGCGCCGGACGTGGATGTGGTGCTGGTGGCGGGCGGCGTGCTGGCGCCGGGCGCGGGGGTGTGGGGCCGAATGCGTGGAAGTGAGTATTGGGGCCACTGGGGGCGTTGTTATTGGTGTGAGTGCTGGGTGGGTGGTCTGGTGGCCCTAAGGGCAGCTGCTGGATGGGAAAATGTCGGAAAAGTTGCAATGTGTTATCGGGAGACATTTTCAGTTTTGTAAATCTGCAGGTCAGCGAGTTTTTTGAGCAGGGTGTCGGCGACGAGGATTTACGTTTAGCAACTTTTCCGACAGTTAGCGCTTTAGACTGCAACTTTTCCGGCACTTAGTGCCCCACCAGGGCGGGCTTCAGGGTGGTTTATGGGATAAGTGGGGCGGTAGG